>CAMQXY010000010.1 GCA_947039005.1 uncultured Photobacterium sp. | reverse complement strand
GTTGTTTAGGACCCCATGCGATAGCCGCTTTTGATTTGATAAATTTGTCAGTCATAATCTTCACTCTAGTTGTATTTATTTCTACTTCGTCAAAAGTAGATGAAAATTGGGTGAAAAGGAAAAATAATTATTTTATTGCTCCGTTTCGATGGTTGCTATTGTATTTGTTTCTCGAATAATGATAATTACCTAAAAGTGCAAATTACTTTTACATATGTGTAATAATCGATGGTGTAATCGTCATTTTGACGTTCGATCATGTTATCAATAGGTATTGAAAATGTTTTTATGGGAAGGAGTAACCGAGTTTGTTGCTGTAGCAGAAACAGAAAGTTTCACGGCTGCATCTAAACGACTTGGTATTTCGACTGCGCAAGTGAGTCGACAGGTAAGTGCGTTAGAAAATCGACTGAATACTAAATTATTCTATCGTACTACGCGTAAGGTTTCATTGACTGAAGAGGGCAATGTTTATTATCAACATTGCCGTCAAGTGTTAGATGGGCTTGAAGATGCAGAGCGTGCGATCAGTAATTTACGTGGTACACCACAAGGGTTGATCAAATTAACGGCACCGGTGACTTACGGTGAAAAGTACATTATGCCGTTAGTTAATGATTTTATGTTGCAGTACCCAGAAGTGGAAGTGACGATTGATTTTACCAATCGCCAAGTTGACTTAGTGGAAGGTAGCTTTGATTTAGCGATTCGATTAGGGCGTTTAACCAGTTCATCGATGATGGCTAAGCGTTTAACCAGTCGTACTATGTATGTTTGTGCTTCGCCTGCTTATTTACAGAAATTTGGTATTCCACATTCTTTATCTGAATTACGTCAACATAATTGCTTGATTGGTAATTATGATCATTGGCGCTTCCAAGAATCAGGCAAAGAAAAGAGTATTCGTGTGAGTGGTACGCTTAATTGTAATAGCGGTTATGGTTTACGAGATGCGGTTATTAAAGGTATCGGTTTAGCGCAGTTACCCGATTATTATATTGATAAAGATTTAGAGTCGGGCGATATAGTACCGATTTTGACTAATTACCAAGAGCCAGATGAGGGCATTTGGGCGCTTTACCCGCATAACCGTCATTTATCACCTAAAGTGAGAATGCTGGTTGATTATCTTGCAGAGCAATTACCCCATGTTAGTCATTATGATTTGTAAGTAGCTATAAAGAATGTCAGATAAAACACAAGAAATAGAGCTTTTAGCGGTAACAGATGCGGTATTTATGCGTCGCGCAATCGAATTAGCTGCTCAAGCAGAAGCCGAGGGAGAGGTGCCTGTTGGCGCGGTTGTGGTGCATAAAGGGGTGATTATTGGCGAAGGCTGGAATCGTTCTATTGGTCATCATGATGCTACCGCCCATGCTGAAATGATGGCGTTACGCCAAGCAGGACAAACGCTACAGAACTACCGTCTGATTGATACTACTTTATATGTAACGTTAGAACCCTGTCCTATGTGTGCAGGGGCGATGGTGCATAGCCGAGTCGGAAAAGTGGTGTTTGGTGCGCATGATGCTAAAACGGGTGCTGCTGGAAGTACCATGAATTTGCTCAGTTATGAGGGGGTCAATCATCATGTTTTATTTGAGGGGGATGTATTGGCGACTGAATGTCGCGCGCAGTTACAAGCTTTTTTTAAGCGTCGTCGAGCAGAGAAAAAAGCGGCCAAGATAGCAGCAAGGCAACAACCTGACGTTTGAGATGCGAAACGAAATAAGCTCGGCGGTCATTTATAAGCATATAAATTATTCCGAGCTTATTGATTAATGCGTTGAACAAGCGTGTTCTGTGGTCGCACTTAAAATGTAGCTACGTTGACGCCAGAGAATTTTTTTACGGAGATTACTGCTTAGGCGCTTACGGCGTGTTGCTGCTGAAGTAAGACGTTTCGCGATATGTTGAGTTTTTGATCTTAATTGCGTTAATTTCATGGATCCATCCATTGTCTCGATATCACGGTGAAATAATAAGTCTGCGTATAAATCACGCTGTCACCGCTAAAAATGGCATTATTTAATGCTGTCATTTCATTATGCATAACAATGCATTTTTTGATAGTGTTGTTTGTCTGTTAATGATTAAACGTTGATCAAACTCCCACAGTGTAAAAAATCAGATGATTATTCTACGTATTGTGGGAGGAGAATGAGGTTGTTTTTCTCACTGATCTCTTTAATAACTATTTACGGTGACGGTGAGTCATTCGTTTCTAGTGGTATCGGTACGGGGGTTAGTGGCATCGGAGGTGGACTAATGGTTTGTAGTCCATCAATGATTTTTAAATTTTCATTTTCAAATTCATGACTATGAGCACGTTCGTAACCGATAATACTTTGATAATAACGGCGAATACCTTCGACATAGTTTAATGCTTCGTCGCCACGGGCATAGCCGTAGCGCGCTTGAGTATAATATTTTCGTTGGCCTAATAACGGTAGACGCTGTTTCACATCCACCCAAGTATTAGGGTTACCCCCTTGGGCTTTAGTGAGTCGACGCGCATCCATTAAATGACCAAAGCCGACATTATAAGAAGCAAGCGCAAACCATACTTTCTCATGCTCTTCGACACTGTCAGGCACGCGGGCGATCATCTTACGTAGATATTCACTGCCACCACGAATACTTTGCTCAGGATCTAAACGGTTAGTCACACCTACCGATTCTGCTGTTGGTAAAGTGAGCATCATCATTCCACGGACACCTGTTGGTGATACCGCTTGTGGATCCCAATGGGATTCTTGATAAGACAGCGCTGCTAATAAACGCCAATCAAAGCCGTTGGCATGTTGTTTAAATAATGCTTCCCATTGCGGCAAAGTAGTATTTACTGCCCGTAAAAAAGCGCGGGTATCAACATAATCAAATTGATCAATATGGCCGAAATATTTCTCTTCTAATTGTGCCATAGTGCCGTTTTGCTTCATCTGCCCAAAAAATTCAATCATTAATGCATATACACTATCGTTACTGCTTTGTTTAATAAACCAACTGACAGGTTCATCTTGAGTTAATTCTAGTGCAACGGCAATCTCAGGGTGGATGCGTTGCAGTAATGCCACGTCAATAGAATCAGCAACGGTATAATCTAGCTCGCCTTTGGCTACTTTAATTAACAGATCATTAATGTCTGACTCTGGAATCGATTGCCATTGTAGGGTGGGATAATTTTCACGAATAAGTTGTAATTTTTGCTCGTGACTCGATCCACTGACCACCGCTAAGCGTTTTTTATTTTCAGCCAGTTCAGCGAGATCACGTGGTCGGCGTTGGCCTTTTTTATACACTACAATCTGGCTAGCATAATAATAAGCGGGTGCGGGATGAAAATCTTGGAGGCGATCAGGGGTGACTGCCAGTCCTGCCGCAATAATATCAATATCACCATGCTCTAATGCGGGAAATAACTCAGACAAGGTAAACATGGCGGTTATTTCAAGTTTAACCCCCAGTTTTTTTGCAAAAGCTTGCGCAAGTTCGTAGTCCAGTCCTGTGGGTCCATCAGCCCCAATATAATAGGACAGTTGATTATTTAAGGTTCCTACTCGTAATACACCACTGTCTCGAATTTTTTCAAGACTGGTGGGTTTGTTTTCTTGCCATTGGCAGCCACTGGTAATTATGGCTAATAACAAGACGAGCATAAAACGGCGTAGTGGAGTGAAGAACAGAATATTTATCAACTAAGCGAACTCACAGTAAAAATTAACGGCTATTTATATCAAACCCTGTTAATTGCGCAAAGTTGAACAGTGAAGTTGATGAACATAATTTAGAGATTGGAATAGATAAACTGACGACATGCAATTTTATGGTTAAAAAATGACCCAAAAATGAGGGTTGATCGATTTTTTTTGATATTTTCACAAAGATTGAAAAAAAAATACGCAAACGGTTGCGTCAAGTGTTACGTCACAAAAAAAATTCCCTTATACTAGGTGCTCGTGAATGATTTTGTGACAGTAACGTAATGCTTAGTCATGGACTAGGTGCTATTGAGCTAAGTTTCTATGTGAGTAGAGGTTAGGTCAATATCACTTTTTTTAACCTGCTAATCGAGAGACCTTTGCACATGGAAATTTTGCGTGGTTCACCCGCTTTGTCTGAGTTTCGCGTTAATAAGTTACTTGAGCGTTGTCATGAGTTAGATCTGCCTATTACTCGTATTTATGCTGAGTTTATGCATTTTGCTGATGTGACGGCAACGTTAACGGCTGATGAACAAGCTAAACTAACCCGTCTACTCACATATGGTCCAACGATTGCAGAGCATGAGCCTAAAGGTTTATTGTTACTTGTTACTCCTCGTCCTGGCACTATTTCTCCTTGGTCTTCAAAGTCGACCGACATTGCCCGCAATTGTGGCTTAACGACTATTAAACGTCTTGAGCGTGGCACTGCATATTATGTTGAATCATCATCCGCGCTAACTGTGTCACAGTTGAGTGATCTTAAAGCATTAATTCATGATCGCATGATGGAAGTGATTATTGATAATGCTGACGCCGCTGTTGCTTTATTTATGCAAGCTCAACCCTCGGTCGTCAAAAGTGTTGATATTTTAGCAGGTGGTCGTGAGGCATTAGTACAAGCCAATATTGAATTAGGTTTGGCTTTAGCTGAAGATGAAATTGATTACTTAGTTGAAAATTTCACTAAACTTGAACGTAATCCGAATGACATTGAATTAATGATGTTTGCTCAAGCGAACTCAGAACATTGTCGTCACAAGATTTTTAATGCTGATTGGACTATTGATGGTATCGATCAGCCAAAATCATTATTTAAAATGATTAAAAACACCTATGAGCATAACCATGAACACGTATTGTCAGCCTATAAAGACAATGCTGCGGTAATGGAAGGTTCTCATGTCGGTCGTTTCTTCCCTGATCCACAATCACGTCAATATAGTTATCATCAAGAAGATACCCATATTTTGATGAAAGTTGAAACCCATAACCACCCAACCGCAATTTCACCGTGGCCGGGTGCGGCAACAGGTTCAGGCGGTGAAATTCGTGATGAAGGCGCAACCGGTATTGGTGGTAAGCCTAAAGCGGGTTTAGTTGGCTTTACGGTTTCTAACTTACGCGTGCCTGGTTTTGAACAGCCATGGGAAACAGATTTTGGTAAGCCTGATCGTATCGTGACTGCGCTTGATATTATGCTGGAAGGTCCATTGGGTGGCGCGGCATTTAATAACGAATTTGGTCGTCCTAATCTATTGGGTTATTTCCGTACTTACGAAGAAAAAGTCACCTCTCATGCGGGTGAAGAAGTGCGTGGTTACCATAAGCCAATCATGATTGCGGGTGGCATGGGTAATATTCGTGCTGATCATGTGCAGAAGAAAGAAATTCCTGTTGGCGCGAAGTTAATAGTGCTTGGCGGTCCGGCAATGAACATTGGTCTTGGTGGTGGTGCGGCGTCATCAATGGCATCAGGACAATCAGCAGAAGATTTAGATTTTGCTTCAGTGCAGCGTGAAAACCCAGAAATGGAACGTCGTTGTCAGGAAGTGATCGATGGCTGTTGGCAGATGGGTGATGACAACCCAATTGCTTTTATTCACGATGTAGGTGCTGGTGGTATTTCTAACGCCTTACCTGAGTTAGTCAATGACGGTGAGCGTGGCGGTAAGTTCCAATTACGTGACGTGCCTAATGATGAACCAGGTATGAGCCCACTTGAGATTTGGTGTAATGAGTCACAAGAGCGTTATGTCCTCGCGATTGCCCCTGAAAATATGGCAACATTTGATGCGATTTGTCAGCGTGAACGTGCCCCTTATGCGGTAGTGGGTGAAGCAACGGCTGAGCGTCATTTAACCCTTGAAGATAGCCATTTCGATAACACCCCAATTGATATGCCAATGGATATTCTATTGGGTAAAGCGCCGAAAATGCACCGCGATGCACAAACATTAACTGTCGTTGGTCAACCACTTGACCGCAGTGAAATAACGATTGAAGATGCAACGCAACGGGTACTACGTTTGCCAGCAGTTGCCGAAAAAACGTTCTTGATCACTATTGGTGATCGCAGTGTGACCGGATTGGTTGCACGTGATCAGATGGTCGGTCCTTGGCAGGTGCCAGTGGCTAACTGTGCAGTAACAGCTGCAAGTTATGATAGCTACCACGGCGAAGCGATGTCGATGGGTGAGCGTACACCCGTGGCATTACTTAATTTTGGAGCCTCTGCGCGTTTAGCTGTAGGTGAAGCGATTACTAATATTGCGGGTACTGATATTGGTGATATGAAGCGAATTAATTTATCGGCTAACTGGATGTCACCAGCGGGTCATCCAGGTGAAGATGCAGGCTTGTATGAAGCCGTAAAAGCCATTGGCGAAGAATTATGCCCAGCATTAGGGTTAACTATCCCTGTGGGTAAAGATTCAATGTCAATGAAAACTAAGTGGCAACAAGATGGTGAGGAAAAAGAAGTCACATCACCATTGTCATTAGTGATCACCGCCTTTGGTCGCGTTGAAGATGTCCGTAAAACTGTCACGCCACAATTACGCACTGATAAAGGCGAATCAAGCTTATTATTGGTCGATCTTGGTTGTGGTCAAAACCGCCTTGGCGCTACTGCCTTAGCACAAGTTTATAAGCAGTTAGGTGATAAAGCCGCTGATGTTGATAGCCCTGAATTACTAAAAGGCTTCTTCTATGCGATGCAAACTTTGGTGCGTGATGAGAAGCTATTGGCTTACCATGACCGTGGTGATGGTGGTTTGTATGTCACTTTAGCTGAAATGGCATTTGCAGGTCACACTGGTATTGAAGTTGATATTAATACCACCGCAACTGATGAATGTGATGACGTATTAGCCGCGTTATTTAGTGAAGAACTTGGCGCTGTGATTCAGGTACGTAGTGACGATGTTGAGGCAGTACAAGCGGTGTTAGCTGCTAATGGTTTAGCTGCATGCAGCCATATTATTGGTACTGTGATTGATGAAGACACTATCCGTATTTGGAATGGTAATGATGTAGTGCTCGAGCAAAACCGCACTGAATTACGTGCGATTTGGGCGGAAACAACTTACCAAATGCAAGCGATGCGTGATAACCCAGCGGGTGCATTACAAGAATTTGAAGCTAAGAAAGATACTCAAGATCCGGGTTTACATACTAAGTTAACGTTTGATATTAATGACGATGTTGCGGCACCATTTATTGCACCAGCGATTAACTTTGGCGCGAAACCGCAAATGGCTATTTTACGTGAGCAGGGTGTTAACTCTCATGTTGAAATGGCTGCTGCGTTTGACCGCGCAGGTTTTGAAGCGCGAGATGTCCATATGAGCGATATTCTTAGCGGTAAGATACAGCTTGATGGCTTTAATGGTTTAGTGGCGTGTGGTGGTTTCTCATACGGTGACGTATTAGGCGCTGGTGAAGGTTGGGCGAAGTCAGTGTTGTTTAACAATATTGCCCGTGACCAATTTGCAGCATTCTTTAATCGCCCAGATACGTTGGCATTAGGTGTGTGTAATGGTTGTCAGATGATGTCTAACTTACACGAGCTTATTCCAGGTGCTGATTTATGGCCGCGTTTTGTACGCAATGAATCAGAGCGTTTTGAAGCGCGTTTTAGCTTGGTTGAAGTACAAAAGAGTGAGTCGTTATTCTTTAATGAAATGGTTGGCTCACGGATGCCAATTGCGGTTTCACATGGCGAAGGTCGAGTGGAAGTCCGTAATGCTGATCACCTTGCTGCGATTGAACAATCTGGTACGATCGCGCTACGTTACCTTGATAACTATGGCAATGTGACTCAAAACTACCCAGCGAATCCAAATGGTTCACCAAACGGGATCACGGGTTTAACCACCCAAGATGGTCGTGTCACCATCATGATGCCACACCCTGAGCGTGTATTCCGTACTGTTGCCAACTCTTGGCATCCAGATGATTGGAGTGAAAATAGCCCATGGATGCGTATGTTCCGTAATGCGCGGGTTAATTTAGGCTAAGGTTTCAGTTAGTTAAGCTCATAAAAGCTGCCAACAATTGTGGCAGCTTTTTTGTGTTGTAACTGTGATGTTTATAAAATTAAAAATTAAATATGAAATTGATCACATTAACCTTGAAAAAACATTGGGATAATTAACGCAACGAATAAGTAAAAATGACCAAGGTGTCGTTACAAGGATGAAACAATGGGATTGGATATTCCCAGCAGTTACCGCTTAATTGGTGCGACTAAATTGCTCGCGGTAGTCGTCATTATTGGTCTCATTCAGCATGTTGAGATGATTATTCATGCATTAAGATTTAATTTACTTGGCATGGTGCCAATTGGCGTCACTGTACTAGTGTTGATCTCAGGTATACTTGCCTGTGTTGGATTATTTCTGGGCAAAAAATGGGGATTTATCCCACTTTATTTCTATATTCCAGCAGCAACATTATTTCTACAAGTTAGTTTAATTCCTTTCATACCGAATGTTTTTCCAGCTAAACATCATGATATTGCTATTATGGTGATCAATGGCTTGGTATTACTGTATTCCGTATTGCTGCTTTTGCGGCGAATGGAGAGTAATTTCATTGAAGAATATTAAATGTTGTTAAAGTACAGCATTGAATCTGTGATAATAACCCTAATTTAATCAAGTCGGTGATCGTCATCGCGATTCCGATCTTCTGCTCAGCAAAGGATGATGAGAATGAAAAAAATTGAAGCTATTATTAAGCCGTTTAAACTTGATGATGTTCGTGAAGCGTTAGCTGAAGTCGGTATTACGGGCATGACAGTGTCAGAAGTAAAAGGATTTGGTCGCCAAAAAGGTCATACTGAGCTTTATCGTGGTGCAGAATATATGGTTGATTTTCTGCCTAAAGTTAAAATTGAAATTGTAGTAACAGACGAAGTTGCTGAACAATGTATTGAAACGATTGTCGAAACGGCGCAAACAGGCAAGATTGGCGATGGTAAAATCTTCATGTTTGATATTGAGCGTGTAGTGCGTATTCGTACTGGCGAAGAAGATGAAGATGCAATTTAAGTTGTGATGGCTAAGCACGATTAAAACATAAAGAGGGGCTGCGAGTGCGTAGCCTCTTTTTTTATGCTAAGTAGTAAGTAAATAGAGCGAGATGAATCTGTGAGTATTCGTGCAGATTACTGTGATGATAAAGAAAACCGTATTTAGGACTTTCTGATTTAGATCAATTTATGTAAGATAGTTGGCAGATAAAAAGTAAAACGAAAACGTTTGCGTCCGCGTGGCGTCTAGGTTTGTGGTTTTTCGTTTTTTACTTAAAAATAGTATAAAACTTAGCTGAGTCAGGAGATACAGATGCTAAAGCGCGATATGAACATTGCTGATTATGATGCGGAATTATTTGCCGCTATTCAGGAAGAAACAGCTCGTCAGGAAGAACACATCGAGTTGATTGCTTCTGAAAACTACACTAGTCCACGTGTAATGGAAGCACAAGGTTCTCAGCTGACAAATAAATATGCTGAAGGTTATCCTGGTAAGCGTTATTACGGTGGTTGTGAGTTTGTTGATAAAGCAGAACAACTTGCAATTGATCGTGCTTGTCAGCTATTTGGTGCTGAGTATGCCAATGTTCAGCCTCACTCAGGCTCTCAAGCGAACAATGCTGTTTACATGGCATTGTTGAATACTGGCGATACTGTTCTTGGTATGAGCTTGGCACACGGTGGTCACTTAACTCATGGTTCACCGGTGAATTTCTCAGGTAAGTTATACAACATCATTCCTTATGGCATTGATGAAAATGGTCAAATTGACTACCAAGAAATGGAAGCGTTAGCGTTAGAGCATAAACCAAAAATGATCATTGGTGGTTTTTCTGCTTATTCTCAAGTTGTTGATTGGGAAAGAATGCGTGAAATTGCAGATAAAATTGGTGCATACCTGTTTGTTGATATGGCCCACGTTGCAGGTCTGATTGCTGCAGGCGTTTATCCTAACCCAGTTCCTCATGCGCACGTTGTAACAACAACAACCCATAAAACATTAGCAGGCCCACGTGGTGGTTTGATTCTGTCAAACGAAGGTGAAGAGCTTTACAAAAAGCTTAATTCTGCTGTTTTCCCTGGCGGTCAAGGTGGTCCATTAATGCATGTTATCGCAGCAAAAGCGGTAGCATTTAAAGAAGCGATGGAGCCTGAATTTAAAGTTTACCAAGCGAATGTAATTGTTAATGCAAAAGCGATGGTTGCTGAGTTTATTAAGCGTGGTTATAACATCGTATCAGGTAGCACTGAAAACCATCTGTTCCTTGTTGATTTAATCGATAAAGGCATTACGGGTAAAGAAGCTGATGCAGCGCTTGGTGCGGCAAATATTACTGTCAATAAGAACAGCGTACCTAATGATCCACGTAGCCCATTTGTAACTTCAGGTATTCGTGTTGGTTCACCGTCAATTACACGCCGTGGTTTTAACGCTGATGATGCGCGTCAATTGGCTGGTTGGATGTGTGATGTGTTGGATAACATCAATGATGCTGCTGTTATTGAAGCGACAAAAGTGAAAGTACTTGAAATCTGTAAACGTCTTCCTGTTTACGCATAATTTGATGATGATGCGGTAAATCTATCTGCGTTATTGTGTGGATTAATATAAGGCTTACCTATTATAGGTCAGCCTTTTTTGTTTTCTGAATAAAATAAAATGTACCATTATTAATGATAATTGTTACTTTTAAGGCTATTTATTAGAAAAAAGGGGGGGATACTCTTATTAAAGTGATGAAATGGGTTACACTGAGGCGATTGAATGTAGGAGGCTAAATGCATTGTCCTTTTTGCGGTGCAAATGACACCAAAGTAATCGATTCTCGATTGGTTGCAGATGGCCACCAAGTGCGCCGACGCCGCCAATGTCTAGCATGTAATGAGCGTTATACTACGTTTGAAACGGCAGAGCTTGTTATGCCTCGCGTAGTAAAAACCAACGGTAACCGTGATCCGTTTAATGAAGAAAAATTACGCGGTGGTATTCAACGTGCGTTAGAAAAACGTCCTGTGAGTACTGATGATATTGAACGTGCGATTAATAGCATTAAATCTTGCCTTCGTGCCACGGGTGAACGTGAAGTTCCGTCGGAGATGATTGGCAATTTAGTAATGGAAGCATTAAAAGAATTGGATAAAGTCGCTTATATCCGTTTTGCTTCTGTTTATCGCAGTTTTGAAGATATTCGTGAGTTTGGTGAAGAAATCGCCAAACTAGAACGTTAAGACTAATAATAATGACAGATATTGATCAACAAATGATGTCGCGGGCAATAGCACTTGCTTTGCGTGGTCGTTATACCACGGCTCCGAACCCTAAGGTTGGGTGTGTGATTGTGGATGATGGCGAGATTGTTGGTGAAGGTTATCATTATCAAGCGGGACAACCGCATGCTGAAGTGTTTGCATTACGGCAGGCACAACAACGCGCACAAGGGGCAACGGTGTATGTCACCTTAGAACCTTGTTCTCATTACGGTCGAACACCGCCTTGTGTTGAGGCATTAATTAATGCCAAAGTTGCACGAGTTGTATGCGCGATGATTGATCCAAATCCCGTGGTTTCAGGACGTGGTATTGCGATGCTGCAAGCGGCGGGTATAAATGTTGAGATTGGGGTGTTAGAGGCAGAAGCGCAAAGTCTCAATCCTGGTTTTATAAAGCAAATGTTGTATCAAATGCCGTATGTTGAACTTAAATTGGCTGCGAGCTTAGATGGACGAACTGCATTAGCTAATGGAGTCAGTAAGTGGATAACCGGCCCTAAAGCGCGCTCGGATGTTCAACATTTTCGTGCGCAGGCGGGGGCGATTTTATCCACCAGTGCCACTGTTATTGCTGATGACCCATCACTGAACGTGCGTTGGAGTGAATTGGGAGAGTCGGTACAACAAGCTTATCCTCAATCTGCATTACGTCAGCCAACGCGGGTTATTATTGATAGTCAGAATCGACTTACACCCGAGTATCAACTATTCCACTTGCCAGGAGATACTATTCTCGCTCGCACTACGCTAGGCACAGAAGCATGGCCTGATTCCGTACAACAATGGCAAATTCCCACTCAAACCAACAGTCAACAACTTGATCTTGTGGCTTTACTGTCGCAATTGGCTGACTATGGTATTAATCATATTTGGGTTGAAGCGGGCGCGAGTTTAGCGGCTGCATTATTACAACAACAATTGGTTGATAGTTTGATTTTATATCAAGCACCAAAATTGATGGGTAGTGATAGTCGCGGTTTAATTGATATTACCGGCTTGACCACAATGGCACAAACACCACTATTAACCATTACCGATGTGGCTATGGTTGGTGAAGATATTCGTATTATGGCAACAGTACAAAATAATAAATAAAATAGTGAAATTAAGGGTTTATCATGTTCACTGGAATTATAGAAGCTGTCGGTAAAATATCTGCACTAACACCGAAAGGTGCTGATATTTCTGTTACCGTTGATTCAGGTTCGTTAGATTTAGCGGATGTTAAGTTAGGCGATAGTATCGCGACTAACGGCGTATGTCTCACCGTCGTAAAACTAACAGGTAAAGGTTATGTTGCTGATCTTTCATTAGAAACATTACACCGAACAGCTTTTGCGAATTATAAAGCCGGCCAAGTGGTTAATTTAGAAAAAGCCATGTTAGCGACCACTCGTTTTGGCGGGCATATGGTTTCTGGACATATTGATGCTGTGGCTGAAGTGATTGAGCGTCAACATGTTGGTCGTGCGATTGAATTTTGGATCAAAGTACCGCCACAGCTTGCAAAATATATTTCAGAGAAAGGTTCAGTAGCTGTCGATGGTATCAGTTTGACGGTGAATGCTGTTCGTGGTGATGAGTTCAAATTAACGATTGTGCCACATACTGCCGCGGAAACGACCATGGCTGATTTTAGTGTCGGTCGTAAAATTAATCTTGAGGTTGATGTTATCGCGCGTTACCTTGAACGGTTAATGCTGGGTGATAAAGCCGCAGAGAAACAATCTCAAGTAACAATGGATTTATTGGCGAGAACAGGGTTTCTCGGTTAAGCATTGCTTTATGGTCAATAGATCAACAAAAGCAACATAAGAATAAGGGTAGGATTATGGCTTTAAGTAGTGCAAAAGAAATCATTGATGATATTCGCCAAGGCAAAATGGTTATTCTGATGGATGATGAAGATCGCGAAAATGAAGGTGATCTTATTATTGCATCAGAGAAAATTACCCCTGAAGCTATTAATTTTATGGCAATGTATGGCCGTGGTTTAATTTGTTTAACATTAAGTAAAGCACGTTGTCAGCAATTGAGCCTACCACTGATGGTTCAAGATAATACTGAACAATTTGGTACGCCTTTTACCATTTCTATTGAAGCTGCAACTGGGGTAACGACGGGTATTTCAGCTGCAGATCGTTCACGTACAGTACAAGCTGCCGTTGCCGTTGATGCAACTGCTGCTAATATTGTTATGCCTGGTCATATTTTCCCATTAATGGCTCAGGAAGGCGGAGTGCTTACTCGTGCAGGTCATACTGAAGCGGGTTGTGATATCGCGCGTTTAGCGGGTCTTGAACCATCAAGTGTGATTGTTGAAATTTTAAATGAAGATGGCACCATGGCGCGTCGTCCACAATTAGAAATTTTTGCTGAGAAACATGGCTTAAAGCTTGGCACAATTGCCGATCTTATTGAGTACCGTAATCACCATGAAACCACGATTGAACGTGTGGGTGAATGTAAGCTCAATACGGAATTTGGTGACTTTGATATGATCACCTACCGCGATAAAATTGATGATCAAATTCATTATGCGTTATGTAAAGGTGATATTGAGGCGGATACTGCCACATTAGTCCGCGTCCATTTACAAGATACCTTTAAAGATATTCTACAATCAGGTGCAACTCAGTGGACATTACCTGCAGCAATGCAACGTATTAGTGCGGAAAATGGCGTGCTGGTAGTCTTGAGTAAGCAAGAATCTACTGATAGTATCATTAATAAAGTGAAGAACATTGCGGCTGAAAATGAAGGCCGTCCACAAGTGAAAGCGAGTCCGTATAACCCATCGCGTCAAGTGGGTATTGGTTCGCAAATCTTATCTGATCTTGGTATTGGAAAAATGCGTCTACTGTCATCAAGTACACAACGTTACCATTCACTATCAGGTTTTGGTCTTGAAGTTGTTGAATATATTTGTGAATAGTCACTTATATTAACGTTCAACATTAAGGTCTTGAGCATTATTATTATAGATAATGCTCACTTATTGGTTCGTTCACCAATGAATAAGTAATAAATATTAACAAATCCTCTGAAACCGACGGTTGTTCGTAGCAGATATATCGTAAAGTGTGTTAGACTCCCGCGGTTTCTAAAACTGGAAAGACATAGTCACAGGAAGGCCCATGAAGGTAATTGAAGGCGCCATCGCGGCACCAAACGCAAAAATTGCTATCGTAATTGCACGCTTTAATAGCTTTATTAACGAAAGTTTACTTTCAGGTGCATTAGATGCGCTGAAACGTCAAGGTCAGGTTAGTGAAGATAATATCACTGTTGTTCGTTGCCCTGGTGCTTATGAACTACCGCTTGTTGCCCAGCAAGTTGCGAAGAGTGATCGCTATGATGCTATCGTAGCATTAGGCTCAGTTATTCGTGGTGGAACACCTCATTTTGACTATGTTGCCGGTGAGTGTAATAAAGGTCTAGCACAAGTAGCACTAGAGTATAATACTCCAGTTGCTTTCGGTGTGTTGACTGTAGATTCTATAGAACAAGCCATTGAGCGTGCCGGTACCAAGGCTGGTAATAAAGGGGCAGAGGCTGCACTAAGCGCGCTCGAAATGGTAAATGTCCTGTCCCAAATCGAATCCTAATGGGGGTTACTGTGAAACCAGCCGCGCGTCGTAATGCACGTCAATTTGCTGTACAAGCAATTTATTCTTGGCAACTTACTAAAGGTAATGTTGCTGATATTGAGCAATATTTCCTTTCAGGCGATAAGTTTGAAGAAGAAGAACATCAAGCTGAGGCGCCTGCATGTAAAGCGCCAGAAACTGATGTTGCTTATTTCCGTGATTTATTTGCAGGTGTCGTATTAAGCCATCAAGAACTTGATAGCAAAATGCGTCCATACTTGTCTCGTCCGCTTCAGGATCTAGACCAGATGGAACTTGCGCTACTTCGTCTTGCAATGTACGAAATGGTTAAACGTGAAGACGTACCATTTAAAGTTGTGATCAACGAAGCCATCGAATTAGCAAAACTTTTCGGTGCTGAAGATAGCCACAAATTCGTCAATGGTGTGTTAGATAAAGCTGCACCAACTCTACGTAAAAAAGATAAATAATTTTTTATTGCGTTGAGTACGATGAAAGAAGTCAGCTTATTAGCTGGCTTTTTTTTATTTAGGGAAAAGAGAACGATGGCAAAAAATGAATTTGATATCATCAAACATTATTTCACACAGCAACAACCGCAACGTGATGATGTCGCATTAGCGATTGGTGATGATTGTGCATTAGTGGATGTACCATCGAATTATCATGTGGCAGTGAGTACTGATTCATTAGTTGCAGGGACTCATTTTTTAGTGGACGCTGATCCTGCTTGGATTGCTTATAAAGCATTAGCGTCTAATTTAAGTGATTTAGCGGCAATGGGTGCAACCCCTGCATGGGTGTCATTAGCGTTAACATTACCTACCATTGATGAAGCGTGGTTAGCGCCTTTTTGCCATAGTTTTTTTGAGTTAGCGAATAAGTATAATATTCAATTGATTGGTGGTGATACCACCAAAGGACCATTGAGCATCACCTTAACCGTACAAGGATTAGTGCCTCGCGGTCAGGCGTTAACTCGCAGTGGTGCGCAAGTGGGTGATGATGTTTATGTGACGGGCAACCTTGGTGATAGTGCTGCTGGATTAGCATTGATATTACAATCACAGCAACAACATTGTGATGATAATTTAGCGGCGATATTGATAGAACGTCATTTTAAAGCACAACCACGGGTGAATGTTGGTGAGGCTTTACGCGGGATTGCTTCTGCTGCATTGGATATTTCTGATGGTGTGATTGCTGATGTAAAGCATATTGCTGAACGATCTCAGGTCGCGATTGACATTGATGTTGAGCAGTTACCGTTATCTGCTGAATTATTGGCTTTTTGTGGTGAAGATCGACAACGAGCACAACAGATCGCATTAACCAGCGGTGAAGAATATGAACTTTGTTTTACTGTAGCCACTGCCAATCGAGATGCATTAGAGAAAGCTTTAGCGCATACTAATGTTAAATATAGCTGCATTGGTAAAGTGAAGGCGGGTCGGGGTCTGTCGTTATTGCAGTTAGATGAACCACTGACGTGGCAATTATCTGGCTGGGATCATTTTGTCGAAACAAATAATTAAGGTATTCGTGTGAGCACAAATCCAAAAGATTTATTAAAAATGAACAATCCTTGGCACTTATTAGCCACAGGGTTTGGCAGTGGTTTAGCGAAATATATTCCTGGTACCATGGGAACGCTGGCTGCAATTCCGTTATACCTTATTCTGGCTCAATTACCATTTGGTTGGTATTTAGTGGCAGTATTGGTGGCGGCTCTGATCGGGATTCGAATTTGTCACATTACTTCTAATGATATGAAAGTGCATGATCATGGCAGTATTGTGTGGGATGAATTTGTTGGCTTTTGGATCACAATGGCAGTAGCACCTACCGTGTCATGGAAATGGATATTAGCCGGTTTTATTTTATTCCGCTTTTTTGACATGTTAAAACCATGGCCAATCAGTTGGTTAGATAAACACGTTGAAGGTGGTTTTGGGATCATGATTGACGATGTTCTTGCGGGCTTTATGGCGATGATATCATTATGGTTCATTGGCTATTGGTTAGGATTTTAAGCTATAGCTCACGCTAGCACATAATAAAAAAGCCATGAATAAATTATTATTCATGGCTTTTTTTGATGCTATTTTTAGGCGAATAATGCTAATGCACGATTATTTAGCAATATACGCAAGGATTTGTTTTTCAATCCCAGGACCATCAAGTTCTAGCATCTGATGTAATTCTGCTTGAGTGCCTTGTTCGATGAAACGATCAGGCAAGCCAATGGTCAATACTGGCTTAATGCATTTTTGTTGCATTAGGAACTCAATCACACCGCTACCCGCACCGCCAGCAATAGCATTTTCTTCAACCGTTACTAACACATCGTGGTTAGCCGCGAGCTCAAGAATTAATGCTTCATCAAGTGGTTTGACAAACCGCATATCAGCGACAGTGGCATTTAAGTTTTCAGCTGCATCTAAGCTATAACCTAGCATTGCACCAAAGTTTAAAATAGCCACTTTTTCACCTTGGCGACGAATAATGCCTTTACCAATTTCAAGTGCTGTCATGGTGGTTTCAACCTCAGTGCCTAGACCACAGCCACGCGGATAGCGTACTGCAGTGGGACCTTGATGTTGATGACCGGTATAAAGCATTTGGCGACATTCATTTTCATCGCTTGGTGCCATTATCACCATATTCGGAATACAGCGCATAAAGCTAATATCAAACGCACCTTGGTGAGTTTGACCATCAGCACCCACTAATCCAGCACGATCAATAGCAAACATTACCGGTAAATTCATAATAGCGACATCATGAATTAACTGATCATAGCCACGTTGTAAGAAGGTTGAGTAGATCGCTACAATCGGATGATAACCACCAATTGCCATACCGCTTGCTAGCGTAACAGCGTGCTGTTCTGCAATGGCGACATCAAAATATTGCTCAGGGTACTCTTTTGAAAAGCGTACCATGCCAGAGCCTTCACGCATTGCTGGCGTGATAGCCATCAGCTTGTCATCAACCGCCGCCATATCACATAACCAGTCGCCAAATATTTTAGAAAAAGTGGGGCTAGTATTTTTTGCTTTAGGCAGTGGTTTTTCACTTAAATCAAATTTTGGTACGGCATGGTAATTAATCGGATCGGCTTCTGCTGGTGCATAGCCTTTACCTTTTTTAGTCATGATATGTAGAAATTGCGGCCCTTTAAGGTGACGCATATTCTTGAGTGTTTTCACTAACTCATCAATATCATGGCCATCAATTGGACCAATATAATTAAAGCCAAGCTCTTCAAACATCGTACTTGGAACAACCATTCCTTTAATATGTTCTTCAGCGCGTTTAACTATTTCTTTAATTGGTGGCGCATTAGACAGTACTTTTTTCCCGCCTTCACGGATAGAAGCGTAAAAATTCCCCGCCAGTAAATGCGCTAAGTGATTACTTAAACCGCCAACATTTTCCGAAATTGACATCTCATTATCATTAAGGATGACGAGCATATCACTGTGTATATCACCAGCGTGATTCATGGCTTCAAACGCCATGCCTGCGGTGATAGCACCATCGCCAATAATGCTGACAACTTTACGTCCTAGCCCTTCTTTTTCCGCTGCAATCGCCATGCCTAAACCAGCACTGATTGACGTAGAAGAGTGGCCTACTGACAGAACATCGTATTCACTTTCGCCACGCCAAGGAAAAGGATGCAACCCGCCTTTTTGGCGAATGGTTGACATCTGATCGCGACGACCAGTTAAAATTTTATGTGGGTAAGCTTGATGACCAACATCCCAGATCACATGATCGAATGGGGTATTATAGACATAGTGAAGCGCAACGGTCAGTTCGACTGTACCGAGTCCGGAGGCAAAGTGACCGCTGGTTTGGCTAACCGTCTTGAGTAAATAAGTACGTAACTCATTACAGACTTGAGGCAGACTTTCAGCGGGCAATAATCGTAATTCATCTGGCGTGTTAGCTAATGCGAGATGCGGGTATTTTGATATATCCAAAGTCATAACAGTTCGGCGCTTTTACTGATTTTAGTTGTTGCGCTCGATAATATATCGGGCAAAAACTTCCAATTGATAGGTATTGTAAGGTATTGCTGCTAATGCTTGTAGCGCTTCTTGATAAAGTTGTTGCGCTTTTTGGTGCGCACCTTCTAGCCCAAGTAATGCTGGGTAGGTACTTTTATCAAGTTCAATATCTGAACCTTGAGGCTTACCTAGCGTTTCAGTGTCGCTGATTACATCTAAAATGTCATCTTGAACTTGAAAAGCAAGGCCTATAGCATCGGCATACTTGTCTAGCTGCGGTAGAATTTCTCGTCCTTTTTCACCTGCAGCCAGTGCACCTAAGCGAACCGCACAACGGATCAAGGCGCCTGTTTTATGTTTATGAATTAATTCTAGTTGCTCAAGTCCAACATGTTGACCCTCAGCTTCTAAATCGAGTGCTTGTCCAAGACACATGCCAGCAGCACCAGAGGCTTGGGCTAATTCGCTGACCATAGCAATCCGTTGTTGATGTCCTTCTGGACTCAATCGGCCTTGGGCAATAATTTCAAAAGCTAATGTCTGTAAGGCATCACCCGCTAAAATAGCGATCGCTTCATTAAAAGCAATGTGGCACGTAGGCTGACCGCGGCGTAAAGCATCGTTATCCATGGCGGGTAAATCATCATGAATTAACGAATACGCATGAATGCATTCAACAGCGGCAGCGGCAGTATCGAGATCATCATAATCGACCCCTAACATCTCACCTGTCACATATGTCAGGTAAGGACGTGCGCGCTTTCCGCCGAGTAGAGTACCATGCTTCATTGCTTCTAGCAGGGTTTGGTCTGAAAAAGGTTGTTTTGTTAACCAATCTATTAAACATTGGTTATTACGTTGTTGCAGCGTTTTAAGCGTCTGCGATAGCGGTACACTATTCGTCATGGCTTGGCTCAAAGTCCGTTAGTGGTGCATTATCATCAGCGCGTAATAAAATTTCTACTCGCTGCTCTGCTTGAGTTAACTTTAACTGACTGTTTCGAGCCAATGAAATACCACGCTCAAATTTCTTTAGCGCATCTTCCAGTGGGATATCACCCGATTCTAGTTCATTGACAATGGCATCTAGCTCATCAAGTGCGGCCTCGAATGCCATATTTTCTGGTTTTTTTGCTGCCATATCATTTTCACTCTTATCTAAGTGCAAGAAAAATAACGTAGTGACTATCTAAGGTCAAATTATGTCACAGTAATCTGTGCCGCAGACAGTAATTTTCATCGTTGGGATCAATAAATATCACTCAATGATAGAAATAAAACCCTAAATGAAACGTGATAATGGTCGATAAAGAGTTAGCTTGCGATAGATCGTGTTGTTGACGTTTCATCTGATATTCGCAACGTTTTATTTTCTGGGACGATATAGTGCTGCTATTTGATGAACACTCAATATTATCCTTATAAATTCTTGTCCTATGTTAATTGGCTGTCAGATTGTTAACGTAATAATTAAAAACGGCAGCTAAGGAGATCTTGCGTGGATTTGGCTACCCTTATCGGATTATTTGGCGCATTCGCTTTTATTGTAATGGCAATGTTGGTGGGAGGAGATTTGGTGATGTTTGCTGATACCTCATCAGTATTCATTGTTATTGGTGGAAGCTTATTTGTGGTGCTGATGAAATACAATGTTAATCAGTTTTTTGGCGCGGCTAAGATTGCTGCTAAAGCGTTTATATTTAAAACCGATAAACCCGATGATCTTATCGCTCAAATTGTCACGATGGCTGATTCTGCACGTAAAGGGGGATTTTTAGCACTTGAAGAAATGGAAGTGGACAATCCCTTCTTACGTAAAGGCATTGATTTACTAGTTGATGGCCATGATGCAGATACAGTACGAATGATGTTGAGAAAAGATATCGCATTAACCAATGAACGTCACGAGCAAGGCGCAAGTATCTTTTCGTCGTTAGGCGATGTTGCACCAGCAATGGGAATGATTGGTACCTTAATTGGTTTAGTGGCAATGCTGTCGAATATGGACGATCCTAAATCGATTGGTCCTGCAATGGCGGTGGCATTGTTAACCACATTATATGGTTCTATTTTAGCCAATATGGTTGCATTGCCTATCGCTGATAAATTGATGCTTCGTAAAAATGAAGAGCGTTTGAATCGATTACTCATTCTGGATGGTGTACTTGCGATTCAAGAAGGACAAAATCCACGGGTGATAGATAGTTATTTGAAAAATTATCTGCATGAGAAAAAACGGCGTCTGAATTTTGATGAATAAGAGCTAGTTATGGATTCTTTATCTCCAAAATATAAAAAAGGAGCGCCAGCATGGATGGCGACATTTGCTGATCTAGCGACGTTGTTGATGTGTTTTTTTGTGTTATTGCTGTCATTTTCTGAAATGGATGTGTTGAAATTCCAACAAATTGCGGGTTCGATGAAAAATGCTTTTGGGGTTCAAAATATATTAAATGTTAATGATATTCCCAAAGGAACTAGTGTTATCGCCCAAGAATTTCGACCGGGCCGCCCAGAGCCAACCCCGATTGAAGTGATTATGCAGCAGACGATTGATCTCACTAAACAGTCATTGGATTTTCATGATGGCATGGCGGAGCGTGATGGTGGAGCACGTAAAGATGCCGTTATCTTGGATGGTAAAAGTGACAGTACTGCGCTTGAACAGCATCAGCAACAAGCACAAGTGGCATCGCAAGCACAAATAGCCCAAGTATTAGCTCAAGCATTGGTACGAGAGATCAGTGACAATACGGTAGAAATTGAATCGTTGGGTCAACAATTAGTGATCCGCATTAAAGAAAAAGGGGCATTTCCTGAAGGTTCTGCATTTTTACAACCTAAATTTATCCCCCTAATTCAGCAAGTCACTGAATTAGTAAAAGATGTACCGGGGATTATTCGTATTAGTGGTCATACTGATAATCAACCGCTAGATTCGGAACTTTATCGCTCAAAGTGGGATATATCATCTCAACGTGCGGTATCAGTGGCTCAAGCAATGGAGCAAGTAAAAGGCTTTGATCGTCAACGGATACGGGTTGTTGGTATGGCTGACACTGCACCGATAGCGGATAATAAAACAGCCCAAGGGCGTAGTCGTAATCGACGGGTTGAAATTTCAATCATACAAGGTAAGCCTCATTATTCTGAGGAAGTTAGTACTCAATAAAAATAACCGCAGGGTCTTTTTTCATGGTGATATTTGCTGGTTGGTATGATTGTGACTAAGGTAAAAATAGCATAAACATCAAGAATAATAGTAGGACGGCGTAAGATAAGTGATGCTGTTAGCATATCCTTGTTTCAGTGGCAGACAC
This sequence comes from uncultured Photobacterium sp., assembly GCA_947039005.1. Lineage (GTDB taxonomy): Bacteria > Pseudomonadota > Gammaproteobacteria > Enterobacterales > Vibrionaceae > Photobacterium. Next base: position 27,291 of record CAMQXY010000010.1, on the reverse strand, counting down.
CTTGCTGTATAATTTGCGCCTTTAATTCCGTTTGGTACTTTATTCTGTTTGGTACTTTAGACCCAGTGAAGCGAAGTGTGTTATGAAATTTATAGTTAAACCACATCCAGAGATTTTTGTTAAAAGTGATTCAGTACGTAAGCGTTTTATCAAAATTCTTGAGTCTAACCTGCGCATTATTTTAAAGCGTCAGTCTGAGTCTGTTAGCGTTTATAACCGTCGTTTTTCGTTAGAAGTGAACGAGCCTGATGAAACTAAACGCGACATGGTGCTTGCAGTCTTAACGCAAACGCCTGGTATTCACCATTCACTTGAAGTTCAACAGACGGAATTTACTGATCTTCATAATATCTTTGAGAAAACACTAGAACTTGTTGGTGATAGCCTTGAAGGTAAAACATTCTGTGTACGCGCAAAGCGTGTGGGTAAACATGACTTTACCTCGATTGAAGCAGAGCGTTATGTTGGTGGTGGTCTTAATCAAGCGATTGAGTCAGCAAAAGTAAAACTTAAAAAGCCTGACATTACGGTTAATATTGAGATTGAGAATAACTTACTTAACCAAGTATTATTCCGCCATAAAGGTTTAGGTGGTTTTCCTCTTGGTACTCAAGAAGATGTATTAAGTCTGATTTCTGGTGGTTTTGATTCGGGCGTTTCAAGTTACCTGCATATTAAACGTGGCAGTAAAGTACATTACTGTTTCTTTAATCTTGGTGGTCCAGTACATGAGATTGGCGTTAAGCAAGTTTCCCACTTCTTATGGAAAAAATACGGTTCATCTGCCAAAGTTAAATTCATTGCGGTTGATTTTGATCCTGTTGTTGGCGAGATCTTAGAAAAAGTCGATGATGGTCAAATGGGCGTGATCCTCAAGCGTATGTTTATGCGTGCTGCGGGTCGTGTTGCTGAGAAGTTTGGTATTCAAGCATTAGTTACTGGTGAAGCGTTAGGTCAAGTATCTAGCCAAACCTTAACGAATTTACGTCATATTGATAACGTGACAGATACTTTGATTCTTCGTCCACTGATCAACTGGGATAAAGAAGATATTATCGATGTCTCGCGTCAGATTGGCACTGAAGATTTTGCTGCAACCATGCCAGAATTTTGTGGTGTGATTTCAAAGAGCCCAACAGTTAAAGCTGTAAAATCAAAGCTTGAGATTGAAGAAGCTAAATTTGATTTTACTATTCTTGATCGCGTTATCGATGAGGCACGAGTGATGGATATTCGTGAAATTGAAAAACAGAGCCAAGAACAAGCCCCTGAAATTGAACTCGTCGAGCAAATCTTAGAAGATGCTGTGGTACTTGATATTCGTAGCCCAGATGAAGAAGATGAAAGTCCGCTAGAATTAGACGGTGTGGAAGTGAAACATATTCCATTCTACAAGCTAGCAACTCAGTTTGGTGACTTACCGAAAGATAAGACTTACTTACTTTATTGTGCTCATGGCGTGATGAGTCGTTTACAAGCTTTATACTTGAAAGAGAATGGCTTCGAAAACGTAAAAGTTTATCGCCCACTATAATTAAAAATAGTGACATATTGGCAGATGTAACGCTGCTGTTATGACATCAAAAAAGCCCTCAATGATCAGATCATTGAGGGCTTTTTTTATGCAGCGTGTATGGTATTAACGCTCAGGCATAATATCGTAATGCATATTCGGCCATACAACCATTGATTCAGCGATAGTGGCTGTTTTGGCTTTATTGGTTAGCTGAGTGACAATATCAAGTGCAAATTCTTGTGCTGTACCCGGACCTTGGCTGGTCAGTAATTGCGCATGTTTATCATACACCACGCGCTTAGGACGTAATTGTGCGACTGGAATTTGATGATGGAAAGCAGGGTGACAGGTCATTAACGCTTTAGTAAACATGTCATTAGCGGCAAACATAATTGCAGGAGTGGCACAAATTGCAGCAATTAATTTGCCATCATAATGGTGTTGTTTTACAAATTCGACCACCAACGGGCTATCACGGAAATGTTCTGCACCTGCGACGCCACCCGGCAATACCACTGCATCAAATTGTTCATCGGCAATGGCGATCAATGCCGTATCGGCAACCAGTTTAATGCCACGAGAACCATCGACAATCAATGCGCCATCTTCGGCGGCACTAGCAACAATAACCTCAAATTCAGCGCGTTTTAAAATAGCGATGGTGTTTATCGCTTCCATCTCTTCAGTGCCGGGGGCAATACAAACTACGATTCGAGGACATAATTCAGGCATGGTCTAGTGACTCCATGTGTTTAATAGCCTGCCACAATTGTTGATTCATTGGTGTATCAATGTTGTGGCGCTGGGCTTGTTGAACCAAATAACCGTTAATATAGTCGATTTCGGTAAGGCGATGATGAAAAATATCGCGATTCATTGATGAATAATTAGCAGCGGTTGCAGTAATAACCGTATCGACTTGTTGGCGCAGTTGTTGTGGTGTCGTTATAACCCCTTCAGCGGTCATTACCTGCGCGACTTCGGCACAAATGCTATCTAGTTGTGATTGATAGTAAGTGAGTGCTAAGTCACCATTACAGCATTGCTTAAGTGCTGTTAGTGGATTGATCGCACAATTGATCGCCAGTTTTTGCCATAGTGGTTGATAGATATTAGATTGCCATTGACTTGGGGATAATGCCGCATTAAACAGCTCTGCAATCTGGGATTGAGATTGTGCATGTTCGTTGATAGCCCCTAGTGATGTTTGGCCTAACCCTGTGTGTTGAATTGTTGTTGGTGTTAGTTTGAAAGCAGCTTGAGAGGTGGAGGCATAAATAATGGGGTTATAGGGTAATAACTGTTGAACGTGTTGCTGGCTACCAATGCCATTATGCATAATGACCACCACGCATTTTTTGCTTAGGTGAGGCAAAAGTGGGGTAAGTGCAGTGACGACTTGAAACGCTTTTACGGTAACAATAAGTAGTTCACTTGCTGCAAGAGCATGAGGATCATTACAGTTGAAATGATAGTTATCTGTTGTGGTTGGTGAGGTTAACTCATTAAAATGGAGTGTTGTTTCTGTCTCAGAATTTCTGGTCCATAACTGCACATTGTGTTGCTGTTGGGTTAGTTTTATTGCCCATAGTGCGCCAATCGCACCAGCACCTAACAGGGTTATGTTCACTTTATAGTCCGTTATTAGCCTAATTTTTTATTATGATAACATTATGACTAATGGTGACGATCAAAAAAGGCGCCATAAGCGCCTTTTAGTTTTAATACTGATTCTATTTATACGGAATAATTAGAAATTGTATTTAACTGTGTAGATCATTGCGTTTTGGTTGCCAGAAGTACCTAGCTTATTGAATGCGTAACGGTATTGAATACCTGTAGTGATGTTATCGGTAGCATTCCACCATAGTGCCACTGCACCGTTAGCGCTAACGTGATCACCTTCACCTGCAACAATCATGTACTTATCGTTACGACCAAACTCAGATTCGTGCCAGTTGCTGATCATGAACTTCTCGCCAAATGCGTTGAAGTTATAACCTGCTGTCCAACCAAACATACCGCCATTCATACCTGCGAAAGATGAAGGATTTTTCCAATCAGCAGTAGTCATTGTATGATGGAAACCTACAAACGGGTTGAAGAACCAACCATCACCGTTAAATGCGTAAGATAGACCTAATACGTTGTTTTGAGCTGTAAAACCAGCGCTATTGGTGTTGTATACTTGACCGTAGACACGTAGTTCCGCAATACCCGTTTTGTATGCGATAGAACCTTTAAGTGAAGTACGTGCTTTATCTGAACCTTGATCAGCGTTTTCAAGATCTGCAAAACCGTATAGTTCACCCCAAGTAAAACCAGCACCACCTTCAAGCTCAAGGTACCAAAAATCTTTTTGGTGACCAGCACGCTCTTCAGTGCCATTAGACCAATCTAAGTAGTTCACGCTCATATCACCGAAACCGTATAGGTATTCAGCTTGGGCTGGGAAAGTAGATGCTGCCGCTACAACGCTCAATGCTACTAGTGATTTGCGCATTTTGTTATCTCGCTCATGTTGGTCTAAATAATTGGGATTTTGGCCGCCCCGTTTTGTTGGCGCTGATTCTAGTGTTTTATTTCACACTTGGGAATGAAACGATTGCGCAATCCTTTGCTATTTGTGATGGCGATCCTATTAATCGATTACACAAGTTAAAAAGTGTGATGTGGATCTATGATGGGATGATTAAAATGAACTTTGAATTGCATAAATAGGCTAAAAAACATCGCGAGATCACAGGTGTATTTTAAGAGGGCACAGATAAAAAAGAGGACGTTAGTCATTATGGCTAACGTCCTTTGGTATGATTATTTTATCAAATGTTTTTAAGGCTGGTGGGTTGGTGTCGCGATAATATTAAGGGCTGAATTATTGGCTAAGATACGAATTAAGATTAATACTGGAATTCCCATTAATGCGGTGGTTAGGAAAAACACATTGTAGCCAAAGTGGTCGATATAGATCCCTGAAAAACCAGCAATGAATTTAGGGAATAATACCATTATTGAGCTAAATAACGCATATTGGGTGGCTGAGAAGGCAACATTGGTAAGGCTTGACATAAAAGTAATAAATGCCGCTGTCGCAATGCCAGCACCGAGGTTATCTGCTGAAATCACCACGGTTAACATTTCAAGGTTATTACCGATATAGCTAAATACGATAAACAGTAGATTAGTGATTGCAGATAATACCGCACCTAATGCCAATATCTTGAGGGTGCCAAATTTACTGACTAAGATCCCGCCAAGTCCAGCTCCTGCAATGGTCATTACAACCCCGAATACTTTTGAGATTGAAGCCACTTCATTTTTCGTGAATCCCATATCGACATAGAACACATTAGCCATCACACCCATGACAATGTCTGAAATACGGTAACAGCTAATCAACAGTAATATAAGAAGCGCATTTTTGCCGTAACGCTGAAAGAAATCTCGAAACGGCATAATAACCGCTGTATAAAACCATGCACTTAAATTAGCATGATGTTTATTGTAGCCTCTATTAATAAGTTCTTGTTTGTAATCGATTTCTATTTTGTTGATGGCGCTATTATCAATGGTCGGTTCTTTGACGATAAAAGTGGTAATCACACCAATTAACATCATTGCAGCCATCATAAAGTAAGCACTTTTCCAGCCACTAGGATCATAGTCAGTATCTGATCCAAACCATGCCGCAAAAGCTAATGCACCCGCACCCGCCATGATCATCGCTAGGCGGTAACCGGCTAAATAGGTCGCAGATAATGCCGCTTGCATACGTTCGGTAGCAAGTTCAATACGAAAAGCGTCAATGACAATATCTTGGGTTGCAGAAGCAAAAGCAACCATGATGGCAAAAATAGCAAATTGAAACAGGTCGGTCTGAGGGTTACTTAATGCCATGCCACATAACGATAAAATAATCACAATTTGTGAAAATAACATCCACCCGCGACGACGGCCAAATAAGCGTGAAAAAATAGGTAATGGAAAGCGATCAACTAACGGTGACCATGCCCATTTAAAGCCATAAGCTAAGGCTACCCAACTAAAAAATCCAATGCTTGTTTTACTTACGTCGGCTTCACGTAGCCAAAAAGACAGGGTACCAAATACTAATAATATCGGTAATCCTGATGAAAATCCAAGCGCTAACATAATTAAGGCTTTGGGGTTTGCGTATACACGCCAGCCTTGGGTATTTTCTTGAGGTGTCGCTTTATCCATATCTTCCTCTGGAAACCAACATAACAATACTCGTCGTTAGCGTACTGAATATTTGAGAATTTTGCTGTAAAACTAAAGCTTAGCAGTTCTCAAATTTTTGCGCATTGACTTGATGGCTATCAGACAAATATTTTACTGTTTAATTCTGTTTTAGTGCAGATATAGATAAATAAATACCATTAAGGGCGATTTATCGTAGTAATTTTTGGGCAAGGACCAATATTGAGTAAATAGCAGCTGAGGGTGGCAACTTTGTGCTGGATAAAGCTATTACCCATTAATTGGTAATCATCAATACCATTTAATATTTGCACTAAAGACCAGTAACTGGCTTCATATTTATTTGCAGGTTGTAGGATCTCATGGGGTAATGTCCACCATTGAGCTAGCTGACGATTAAACAAGTTTTGAAGTTGAATATAAGTGATACCACCGTGGCTGGCAGCAATGGCATTGAGTGCAAGAACGGGGGCATTATCGCTAACAAATTGTTGCAACCACCGTTCTTGTTCTGCTATTTCTGGACGATTATAAGCAAGTGTCAACATAGACGTCACCTGTTACGTAGGTAATTACGCACGTAATAGGTGACGTAATCACATTATTTAATGACTTTCATGGCTTCAATAATAATAGGTTGTTGTGGAATATCACTCATACCAGTGCGTGGATCTGAGCTTGTTGGTATGGTTGCCATTTTTTCAACAATTGGAAAACCTTTTATTACCTTACCAAATACAGCATAGCCTGTTCGGCTGCCTTGAGTGTTTAAGAAATCATTATTTGCGAGATTGATATAAAACTGACGCGTAGCTGAATCTGGATTTTGGGTACGTGCCATTGCAATGGTAGCGATATTATTAGGAAGGCCATTATCAGCTTCATTTTTGATTGGTGGGTAACTAGGGCGTTGTTTTAATGCTTTATCAAAACCACCACCTTGTGCCATAAATCCAGGAATGACACGATGGAAGATAGTACCGACATAGCTACCATCATCAACATAACGTAAAAAGTTTTTAGTACTAATAGGGGCTTTAGCTTCATTAAGTTCAACCGTAAATTGACCTAAATTTGTGGTGACAAGTACTTTTGTTGCAGCGCTAACAGGCAGTGCTACCAATAAACATAGAGCCAATAAAAAACGTGACATTATATATTCTCCGTAAGGTATTTATTAAGTTCGCTATCATTAGCGATTTCATTGAGTACAGAATTCATAAGTTTGTTCATGCTTGTTGCAATATCTTTATCCGATACGGTTAATGCATCTTCACGGCTTGAACGACCTGTATAGTGTTTAATAAATTGTCCATCAGGGGTATTAACTGTGAGCTGTAATTGTAACTTACTGCGCATGTTATATTTTAATAACCCTTGTTTCACCATGACTAAGGCTTTTTCGACAGTAATTACCATGGTCGATGTAGCATGGTTAGTTATGCTAAACCCTTGATCGGTAAGTTGCTGTACGAGTGCTTGGCGTAATGTCACTGAAATGGGATGTTGTGGTTGAATAACCGTCACATTCTCAGTACCACTATCGATTGCTGCAATATAGCTATTGGGCGCATTATCGACGCTTGTAAGGTTAAGTGCTTTACCGTTTGCCCATGGTTGTGCGGTTACAACAGCGGTTGGTGTTAATGTCAGTGGTGGGGCTGGTTGTGTTGTGGCACATGCACTCAAAATTAATGTTGATGCAAGAATAAAGTATTTTTTCATCATAAAGCATTCCCTTTGCTTTTCTGTGACAGGAAATAATTATTGCCGTTTAATTATCGATTTAGACGGCAATAAGTGTTGGTTTATTTTATTGCACGCAAGACAACAAATTTATCGTTATGACCAATGGTATCGACTTTATCGAAAATACGATTTAATTTTTCATGGTATTTTAACTGGCGATTACCAATGATGATTAACTCACCTTGTGGGCGTAATACTCGCTGGGCATCACAGAACATTTGCCAAGCAATATGATCGGTAATGGTGTTGTTTTGATGGAACGGTGGATTACATAACACCAGATCAGCACTTTGATTGTTAAAGTTATCTAAGCAGTTAGCGACCATAACATTGAAGTTTTCTGTGCTAGCAAGATTTAATTGTGCATTTTCTCGACAAGAAGCGGCAGCCATAAAACTTTCATCAACACAGGTAATATTAGCATGTGGATTTAAGCGGGCAGCTTTAATACCGATAACACCATTGCCACAGCCAAGATCAATAATGTCTTGATATTGGGGTTTTGATGGAATGAAATCTAATAAAAATCGACCACCGATATCTAAACTATCACTTGAAAATACATTGGCATAGTTAGTGATGGTTAAATCATGCTCAGGGACCGTCCAGCTGGTTGGTTGTGGCATTGGAGCAGCTAATGACTTATTGACGGTAGTGAAAATTAATCGTGCTTTTTTAACCGCAAGTGACGTTTTAGTTTCACCTAAATATTTTTCAAACAATTTTAAAGTCGATGAATGAATGTCTTTTACTTTACCTGCGGTAATCACCACACAATCTTGTGGTAATAAATGACACAGTTGCTGTAGTTGCCAACTAAGCAGACGATTATTTTTAGGTTGTTTAATCAAAACTAATTGTGGATTGACCGGTAAGTCAGCTAAACAATCGATAATATCAATTGCCGGTAAATTATTTTCATTGAGGTTATTAGTAATGGATTGTTGAGTAATAAATGAATCAGTCACGGTTGTAACGGGGGCTTGATTGGCAAACCAACAACTCAATGCACCAAAATTATCATTGATGATCAAGATTGGGCGTTGAGGATCAAGCGCTATTGCATGGCAATGATTGATCAAGTATTCATCTGCGGCATCCCATGCTTGCAGGGTTTCATTTTTGCGTACAGGAAAACGGGTTAGCGTTAAAGTACGTTGGTGCAAGGTTAGCTCTGGTTTCATTAATAATAACTTTCGAGTATGTTGGCGAAGATAATAAAGCATTTTCGCAGAACCGTGAAAAGCTTGAAAGGAAATCTATCAAGTTAACGTCATAATAATTCATTATTGGTGTCGTTAGTGGTAAAAAAACGCTTTTTTTTTAGCTGAGGATATTATGATTCAACCCCAAATCGAAGCAAAGTTAAATAACACCTTTAATCCTACATATATTGATGTTGTTAATGAAAGTTATATGCACAATGTACCTGAGGGTTCTGAAAGCCATTTTAAAGTAGTGATAGTAAGTGCTCAGTTTGAAGGTCAACGGCTTATTACTCGTCATCGCGCAGTAAATCAGTGTTTAGCGGATGAATTAGCAAATCATATTCATGCACTTGCGATTCATACTTATACAGAAGCAGAGTGGCAGCAACAGACTAATGCGCCTGTATCACCACAATGCCATGGTGGTTCAAAATTAGATTAGTGATGATATCAATTTGATAAAAAGCGTTAACAACTCGGATTTTTTTATGTCATTTGAGTTAAGAATAGCGCTGACCGCATTTTATTAAGATTATTGGCAAAATGTTAATACCATAATCAAAATAATACTGACTATCTCATGGTTGATAATAACTTTGCTGGAATGTTGATGTGATGTGCTATTGAGTGATGTTTTTTGCATCATTGTTAAAAAAAGAATCAAATTTCAAATTTCATATTTATGTAAAAAAATCTTATAAATGTGCAGTTGATCATATTTATTAGTCAACAAATCTATTGCGTCTTATTTGTTACTTGTTTTTCACTCGGAATAGCGTGGATTGCCATAGAAAAAATGAGTTAATTAGTGGTAGAATCGCGGGCTGAAAAATTACTCGTTCACTGGTGTTTGTAACGAGATAGTTAACTGGATGTTGCGCTGCGGAGTCGTTCAGTGGTTGTTGTTATTACCCACTGCCTGTTCATCGATATCAGGCCAAGGAACGTCGTGTCTTAATTACGCAATATGAAAATTCTCTTTCCCTTTAATGTAGTGCAAGTGCGTATGATTACAATAAAAAAGGGTTTGGATATCCCAATCTCAGGGACTCCGGCCCAGACGATACACGATGGCAATGCCATTACTAAAGTCGCTTTGCTTGGCGAGGAATATGTTGGTATGCGTCCTACAATGCATACTCGCGTAGGGGATGTAGTGAAAAAAGGCCAGATTCTTTTTGAAGATAAAAAGAATGTTGGTGTTAAATTCACTGCTCCAGCTAGTGGCAAAGTAGTAGAAGTTAACCGTGGTGCTAAGCGCGTTCTACAATCAGTGGTTATTGATGTAGAAGGTAATGAGCAAATTACGTTTAACAAGTATGAAGCAACGCAATTAGCGCAATTAAGTCGTGCTGTTGTAGTTGATCAATTAGTTGAATCAGGTATGTGGACTGCGCTTCGTACGCGCCCGTTCAGTAAAGTACCCGCGGTTGGTTCTGAGTCGAAAGCTATTTTTGTTACTGCGATGGATACTAATCCATTAGCGGCGAACCCAGAAGTAATCATCAATGAGCAAAGCGATGCTTTCATTGCTGGTTTAACTGTGCTTTCACGTTTGACTAGTGGCAAGGTTTACGTTTGTAAATCAGGTGCAAGCCTACCTCGTTCAGCGGAAGCGAATGTGGAAGAGCATGTATTTAACGGTCCACACCCAGCTGGTCTAGCCGGTACACATATTCATATGTTGTTCGGTGCTGATGCTAAGAATATTGCATGGAATATTAATTACCAAGACGTAATTGCTTTCGGTAAGTTATTCCTTACAGGTGAAATTTTCACTGATCGTGTTGTCGCACTTGCAGGTCCTGTTGTGACTAATCCACGTTTAGTACGTACTCGAATCGGTGCTTCTATTAATGAGTTAACTGACTCAGAAATGATGCCTGGTCAATTGCGTGTACTATCAGGTTCAGTACTTAACGGTGTTAAAGCTGAAGGTGTTCATGGATACCTTGGTCGTTACCACTTACAAGTTTCTGCACTACGTGAAGGCTATGAAAAAGAATTCTTGGGCTGGATCGTTCCAGGTAAAAACAAGTTTTCTGTAACTCGTGCCTTTATGAGCCAGTTCTTCCCAGGTCAGTTGTTTAACATGACAACAACGACGAACGGTAGTGAACGTGCGATGGTGCCAATCGGTAATTACGAAAAAGTAATGCCGCTTGATATTGAACCAACGTTATTACTGCGCGATTTATGTGCTGGTGATATTGACAGTGCACAACAGTTGGGCTTACTAGAACTGGATGAAGAAGATCTAGCGCTATGTACGTTCGTGTGTCCTGGTAAATATGAGTTTGGTCCAATGATGCGTGAGTGTCTGGACAAAATTGAGAAGGAAGGGTAATTCATGGGTTTCAAGAATTTCCTCGAAGATATCGAGCACCACTTTGAACCAGGTGGTAAGCATGAGCGTTGGTTTGCGCTATATGAAGCGTTTGCCACTCTTATGTATACGCCAGGACAAGTGACGCGTTCATCTGCGCATGTTCGTGACAGTATCGATCTAAAACGTATCATGATCATGGTATGGTTTGCGGTATTCCCAGCGATGTTCTGGGGTATGTATAACGTAGGTGATCAAGCTATTGCTGGTCTTAACCACTTATACACAGCAGACAAACTAACAGCAGTTATTGCTGCTGACTGGCATTACTGGTTTACCCAAATGTTAGGTGGCACGCTATCAGCGTCTGCTGGCTGGGGTAGCAAAATGCTACTGGGTGCAACATATTTCCTTCCTATCTACGCAGTGGTATTTGCAGTAGGCGGTTTTTGGGAAGTGTTGTTCTGTATGGTGCGTAAGCACGAAGTTAACGAAGGTTTCTTCGTAACCTCGATCTTATTTGCTTTGATCGTTCCGCCAACACTACCACTTTGGCAAGCAGCTTTAGGTATTACCTTTGGTGTCGTTGTCGCAAAAGAAATTTTTGGTGGTACCGGTCGTAACTTCCTTAACCCAGCACTTGCTGGTCGTGCTTTCCTATTCTTCGCATACCCAGGTCAGATTTCTGGCGACCTAGTATGGAATGCGGCGGATGGTTTCTCTGGCGCGACACCGCTAAGTCAGTGGTCTCAAGGTGGTCAAGCAGACGTAGTTAACACTATTACTGGTCAATCAATCACTTGGATGGACGCTTTCGTTGGTCATCTTCCAGGTTCAATTGGTGAAGTATCAACACTTGCTATCCTTATTGGTGGTGCATTTATTGTTATTATGGGCATTGCTTCATGGCGTATCATCGCCGGTACAATGATCGGTATGATCGTTGCTGCAACGCTATTTAATATCATTGGTTCAGATACTAACCCAATGTTCAACATGCCTTGGCAGTGGCACCTAGTTCTAGGTGGTTTTGCATTTGGTATGATGTTTATGGCGACAGATCCAGTGTCAGCTGCGTTCACCAATAAAGCAAAATGGTGGTATGGCGCATTGATCGGTGCAATGGCTGTAATGGTACGTGTAGTTAACCCTGCATATCCTGAAGGTATGATGCTAGCAATTCTATTTGCTAACTTATTTGCACCTCTATTTGATAATCTAGTTGTTCAAGGCAACATCAAACGGAGACTGGCTCGTCATGGCAAGTAATAAGGATAGCTTCTCAAGAACGCTGATTTTTGTTGTGGTATTGAGCCTAGTGTGTTCAATCATCGTATCAACAGCAGCAGTTGTTCTACGTCCAAAGCAGCAAGAGAATGCGGTACTTGACGTACAACGTAACATTCTTGCTGTTGCAGGTCTGCTGAATAAAGACACTAACATTCCGCAAACCTATAAGCAGTTTATCGAGCCTAAGCTGGTAAACATTGATACAGGTAACTATGTTGCTGAAGTTGCTGGCGAAGATGCAGCTAAATATAATCAACGTGACGCCGCGAAGAATGATAAAGAATCTATCAAACTTCCAGCAAACGAAGATTTCGCGAAGATTATTCGTCGTGCAAACGTAGCGACTGTATATCTTGTTAAAGATGCAGCTGGCACATTGACTAAAGTGATCCTACCTATTCACGGTAACGGTTTATGGTCAATGATGTATGCATTCGTTGCGGTTGCAACCGATGGTAATACTATTGACGGCATCACTTACTACGATCAAGCAGAAACTCCGGGATTGGGTGCTGAAGTTGAAAACCCAACATGGCGTGAGCAGTTTGTTGGTAAGAAGTTGTATGATATGAACTTCAAGCCTGCAATTAAAATCCTTAAGGGTGGTGCACCTGTAGGTACTGATCACCAAGTTGATGGTCTTTCTGGTGCAACGCTAACAAGTAACGGCGTACAGCATACCTTCGATTTCTGGTTCGGTGCACAGGGCTTTGGTCCTTACCTTGCTAAGTTACGTGCAGGAGATCTGAATAATGGCTGATACTAAAGAAATGAAAAAGATCCTGTTTGGACCTTTTATCAGCAATAACCCAATTGCATTACAAATTCTTGGTGTTTGTTCAGCGTTAGCGGTAACTACTAAGTTAGAAACTGCGTTTGTAATGACAATTGCAGTAACATTGGTAACTGCATTTTCGAACTTTTTTGTATCATTAGTTCGTAATCAAATTCCAAACAGCGTGCGTATTATTGCGCAAATGGCGATTATTGCATCATTAGTAATCGTGGTTGACGAAGTATTACGTGCATACCTTTACGATGTATCAAAGCAGCTATCTGTATTTGTTGGCTTGATCATTACTAACTGTATCGTAATGGGTCGTGCGGAAGCATACGCAATGAAATCACCACCAATTCCGGCATTTATTGACGGTATTGGTAACGGTTTAGGTTACGGTTTTGTACTTATTACTGTCGCTTTCTTCCGTGAGCTTTTAGGCTCAGGTAAGTTATTTGGTATGCAGGTATTGCCACTGGCTTCTGATGGCGGTTGGTATCATCCGAACGGTCTAATGCTATTAGCTCCTTCTGCATTCTTCCTAATTGGTTTCATGATCTGGGTTATTCGTACTTTCCGTCCAGAACAAATAGAATCGAAGGAGTAAGAGGAATATGGAACATTATTTAAGCCTATTGATTCGTTCGATTTTTATCGAGAACATGGCGTTATCTTTCTTCTTGGGTATGTGTACTTTCTTAGCAGTGTCTAAGAAAGTTAAGACCTCTTTTGGTCTGGGTGTTGCGGTAATCGTAGTACTTACATTATCTGTACCGTTAAACAATCTTGTGTACAACTATGTACTTAAAGATGGTGCGATTTTCCCAGGTGTAGACCTTACCTTCTTGAACTTTATTACGTTCATCGGTGTTATCGCGGCATTGGTTCAGATCCTTGAAATGGTTCTTGACCGTTTTTTCCCGCCGCTATACAACGCACTAGGTATTTTCTTACCGTTGATCACAGTTAACTGTGCAATTTTCGGTGGCGTATCTTTCATGGTGCAGCGCGATTACAACTTCACAGAATCAATCGTCTACGGCTTCGGCTCTGGTGTTGGTTGGATGTTGGCAATTGTTGCGCTTGCGGGTATCCGTGAGAAGATGAAATACTCAGATGTACCTGCGGGTCTACGTGGTTTAGGTATTACCTTTATCACTGTGGGTCTTATGGCGCTAGGCTTTATGTCGTTCTCTGGCGTACAGCTGTAATCAGGATAAGGAAGGAATAGTCAATGGATATTATTCTTGGCGTAGGCATGTTTACCTTGATTATCCTGGCTCTAGTTTTAGTGATTTTATTCGCTAAATCTAAGCTAGTACCATCAGGTGACATTACTATTTCAGTAAACGGCGATCCAGAAAAAGCGATCACTACAGGTGCGGGCGGTAAATTACTGACAGCACTTTCTGCTAACGGTATTTTTGTATCTTCAGCATGTGGTGGCGGTGGTTCTTGTGGTCAGTGTCGTGTAAAAATTAAATCTGGCGGTGGTGATATTCTACCAACAGAACTTGATCACATTTCTAAAGGTGAAGCACGTGAAGGCGAACGTCTAGCGTGTCAGGTTAACGTTAAATCTGACATGGACATCGAGCTTCCTGAAGAAATTTTTGGTGTGAAGAAGTGGGAATGTTCAGTTATCTCTAACGATAACAAAGCAACCTTCATCAAAGAGCTTAAGCTTCAAATTCCAGATGGCGAAACAGTACCTTTCCGTGCTGGTGGTTACATCCAGATTGAAGCACCTGCTCACCACATTAAATACTCAGACTTTGATGTACCAGATGAGTACCGTGGCGACTGGGATAAGTTTAACTTATTCCGCTACGAGTCTAAGGTTGATGAAGATATCATCCGTGCTTACTCAATGGCTAACTACCCAGAAGAGTTCGGTATTATTATGCTAAACGTGCGTATCGCTACGCCGCCGCCTAATAATCCTGATGTAACGCCTGGTCAAATGTCATCATTCATCTGGTCGCTTAAAGAAGGCGACAAGTGTACTATTTCGGGTCCTTTTGGTGAGTTCTTCGCTAAAGATACTGAAAATGAAATGGTATTCGTAGGTGGTGGTGCAGGTATGGCGCCAATGCGTTCTCATATCTTCGACCAACTTAAGCGTCTGCACTCTAAGCGCAAGATGTCTTACTGGTACGGTGCGCGTTCTAAGCGTGAAATGTTCTATGAAGAAGATTTTGACTCACTAGCAGCCGAAAATCCTAACTTTGTATGGCATTGTGCGCTATCTGATCCACAGCCTGAAGATAACTGGGATGGCTACACTGGCTTTATTCACAACGTTCTTTATGAAAACTACTTACGTGATCATGAAGCACCTGAAGATTGTGAGTACTACATGTGTGGTCCACCAATGATGAACGCAGCTGTTATCAGTATGCTGAAAGATCTTGGTGTTGAAGATGAAAACATTCTATTGGATGATTTCGGTGGCTAATTACTAGCCCTTCGCCTTGAAAAAAGGCTGGCCTCTTAAGGTCAGCCTTTTTCATTATTAATGAATAGTAATGTTATTTTTATTGTGGTTATTATCTATAAGTCATCGCTAATGATGGTCACTAGAGTAAAAATTACCTTTATTTCATTGGAGTAGTTGAATGAAAATGTTCTTTATTCGGGCTGTAGTAGTGATTACTGCATTGTTAGCGCTTGCTGGCTGTGGTGATCAGCGTCAGCAAATTACTATTAATGGCTCGACGATGGGAACCTATTATTCAATTAAAATAATTGATCAAGACGGTTTACCAACAGCGAAAGTGATCCAACAAGAGATTGATCGTCGCTTAGAGTTGGTTAACGATCAAATGTCGACTTACCGTCCAAATTCAGAATTGAGTTTATTTAACCAAGCTCCTGCGAATCAACCTTTTCCAGTATCAGCGGCAACGGCTAAAGTGATCACTGAAGCCCTGCGAATTTCTAACGTCAGTAATGGGGCTTATGATGTAACAGTTGGTCCTGTGGTTAACTTATGGAGTTTTGGTCCTGAAGCGCGTCCTGAATCGATTCCAACCGATAAAGATGTTAAAACTCGCCTTTCAGAAGTGGGTTATCAACATCTACAAGTGTTAGCGGGTAATAAACTGGTCAAAGATGAAGCTAAACTGTATGTTGATTTATCTTCAATCGCTAAAGGCTATGGTGTCGATGTGGTGGCGGATTATCTAAAAGATGATTTGCATGTCAAAAACTTCATGGTTGATGTTGGTGGTGAATTACGCTTACAAGGCAAAAATCAAGCTAATGTACTATGGCGGATCGCGGTTGAAAAACCAGTAGAAAATGAACGTGCAGTACAAGAGATCCTTCAAGCGGGTGATATGGCTATTGCAACCTCAGGTGATTACCGGAATTACTTTGATGAGAATGGTGTACGTTACTCGCATTTGATTAATCCTAAAACCGGTCGTCCTATTGATAATCATGTGGTGTCGGTAACAGTTATTGCACCATCATGTATGACTGCCGATGCTTACGCGACCACATTCTCTGTAATGGGAGAAGATGAATCAATTGCATTAGCAAACCAAGAAAATATCCCTGTCATGTTGATTGTAAAGACCAAAGATGGTTTTGTTGAATACAAATCAAAGACTTTTGAGCAATACGTAGATAAAAAATAATAGAGGCATCCATGGCAATTTATTTAGTAACATTTGCTGTTTTTCTACTGGTTATTATTGCAATGGCAGTAGGGTATATTTTTCAGCGTAAATCAGTGAGTGGCAGTTGTGGTGGCTTAGATGGGATTGGGATCGCGAAAGAATGTGATTGCCCTGAACCATGTGATGCCCGTAAAAAGCGTGAAGCTCGCGCGGCACGCCAAGCTGAATGGAAAAAGAATCAAATTATGTAGGTGTTTGATGAACACTAGGTAAGTCATTACTTACTCTAAAGCCTAAGTATGACAGAAGATCTGTTGTGCTTAGGTTTTTTTATGGGTGTTATTTTAGCTAAGATCAAGGCAACGAGTATTTGAGCTGATAGACCTTAAAGAGCACTATTCGTGATTACCATTAAGTGAAATAGATGATTGCGATATTTACGGGGATTAAGTAAATTAACCTATAATAACTGTGTATAAAAACAGTTGTTTGCTGTGTTCATTAATGAGTATTTACTGTGACTAATCCATTGCCGACCCAACGTAAAATTATTCATGTTGACATGGATTGCTTCTATGCCGCCGTAGAAATGCGAGATGATCCCACTTTACGCGATATTCCAATTGCTATCGGCGGTCGCTCTGAACAGCGTGGCGTGGTCAGTACTTGTAATTATTTAGCCCGCAAATACGGTATTCATTCAGCAATGCCAACTGCACAAGCGATGAAACTGTGCCCACATTTAACCTTGGTTCGTGGTCGAATGGAGGTTTATCGCCAAGTTTCTCAGCAAATACGCGCTATCTTTGCCCGCTATACCGATAAAATTGAGCCGCTGTCATTAGATGAGGCTTATTTAGATGTTACTGAGTGTGAGATGCTCCATGGCTCTGCGACATTAATAGCACAACATATTCGTCAAACGATTGAACAAGAGTTGCAACTCACCGCATCTGCTGGGATTGCTCCGGTTAAATTTATTGCAAAAGTGGCTTCTGATTTAAATAAGCCTAATGGTCAATATGTGGTAACCCCAGATCAAGTGGATGATTTTGTTGCTGAGCTTAAACTGGAGAAAATTCCAGGAGTGGGCAAAGTGACTATTCAAAAACTGCATCAGCAAGGATTGTATGTTGGTCGAGATGTGCAAAATTATGCGCAACAGCAGTTGTTACAGCAGTTTGGCAAGTTTGGACAATCATTATGGTTACGTGCTCATGGTATCGATGAGCGGGAAGTGATTGTTGAACGTCAGCGGAAATCGGTTGGGGTTGAGCGGACGTTTAATAAAAATATTAGTAGTTATGATGAGTGTTGGCAGGTGATTGAGCACTTACATTTGGAACTTGAACAGCGATTGCGCAAAGTACGGCCCCAATTGAATATTGCTAAACAAGGGGTGAAATTAAAATTTGCCGATTTTCAGCAAACGACAGTAGAACATAGTTGCCCTAAACTGGATAAACAACAATTTGTGACACTCTTAAAAGAAGCATTGACGCGTCAACAAGGTCGAGAGATTCGCCTGATTGGATTAAGTGTCGGGTTAGAACAAGGATTAAAAGCGCAGCAATTATCGTTTGGTTTTTAATTTGTTATGCAGCGGATTTTAAACCATAAAAAACGGGCACTAGGCCCGCTTATGATCAGTTGTTAGCGTTAATATTCAGCGTTATTTTTTAACGGGAATATTTTTTAGAATCGCTAGCATTTGATCCCAGAACATTTGTACCGTATCAATTTTCACTTTCTCATCTGGAGAATGTGGGAATTTGATTGTAGGACCAAATGATAACATGTCCATTTCTGGGTACGGTTCTTTAAATAGACCACACTCAAGACCTGCGTGGATCACCATGATGTTAGGTTTATTACCATACATCTGCTGGTAGGTATCACGGAATACTTGCATGATTTCAGAATCAGCATCAGGTTTCCAACCTGGGTATGCGCCAGATGAAACACACTGTGCGCCAGTAAGTGCCGCTAATGATTGCAACATACCTTCAACGTAGCTACGACCAGAATCGATCAATGAACGAATCAGACATAGGATCGTTACTGTATTTGTTTCAGTAGTGATTACACCCATGTTTAATGATGTTTCTACTACGCCTTCAATATCATCGCTCATGCGAATAACACCGTTAGGACAAACATTTAACGTATGCATTAAACGTGTTTGGTCAGCCAGTACTATAACATCGCTAGGCTGTGCACATGCTTCAGTAAATAAGGTAATGTCAGTTTCAACATGGCCTAATTCAGCTTTAACCATTGTTTGGTATTCAGCAAATAACGCATTAAGCTTATCGATATTTGCCGCTGGTAATGTTGCAACAACACTTGCTTCACGTGGTAGGGCATTACGTAAGCTACCACCAGTGAAATTGTTGATACGTAAATCAAGCTCATTAGCATGACCCACTAAGAAACGCGCCATTATTTTATTCGCGTTACCACGACCAGTATGAATATCACAGCCTGAGTGACCGCCTTTTAGGCCTTTAACAACTAATTTAATCGGTTGATGTTCCGCCGGAACAGCTTCGCGTTGAATATCAACGGTCAAAGCAACATCCACACCGCCTGCGCAACCCATGTAAACTTCGCCTTCTTGCTCAGAGTCAGTATTCAATAGAATATCACCCTCAAGCCAGCCTGCTTCCAAACCAAAAGCACCTGTCATGCCTGTTTCTTCATCGATGGTCAATAAGACTTCTAATGGACCATGTTCGATGTCTTTAGCCGCTAGAATAGCCAGACAAGTCGCCATGCCCATGCCGTTATCAGCACCTAGCGTAGTGCCTGTTGCTGTTACCCATTCACCATCAATAAATGGCAGAATTGGATCTAGCGTAAAGTCGTGTACTGTGTCTTCATTTTTTTGTGGCACCATATCAATGTGCGCTTGAAGTACAACACCTTTACGGTTTTCCATACCAGCAGTTGCTGGCTTTTTAATAATAACGTTACCCGTGTTATCACGACGAACATCTAGCCCTTCAGCTTGTGCAAACGACACAATGTATTGTGCTAGTTGCTCTTCATATTTAGAGGGATGAGGGATTGAACAAATCTGGTCAAAGAAATGCCAAACAGCTTTTGGTGATAGTTGAGTAATTTCAGACACAGTAGCCTTCCTTTTATATACGAGATTGGGCTAGTGTCATTTTGTAGGGTTTTAGCCGTAAAATGACAAAATAAGGAGCGAGTTTTATCGCATTGGTTTTAGCATATCATTCTGTCATTAGGGGAGATAGAGCAAATAATAAAATCTTAGACAACCAATTTCTGCCGTTCTAGCGTTGATGATGGCGTAATTAGCATCAATAACGAGGGTATCCCTTTTATTTGATGAGCTATGTAGTAAAAGTGACAAATAGTAAAGGTTGAAATATAGACAAATAAAATTGTAATTAATTTACAGTTAAAACAAAAATCTCAAGCTGTTAATGATAAAAGTGTGATCCAGTTAAAAGAAAAGATTGTAATTTTATTCCGTTTTGGTTATAGTTTAGTCAGGCCAGATTGATTGGCATAATAATTAACACGATATGTTCAGGATGAACCCGAGACATCGCCTCCACGGAACTGAGAATAAGTGAGCCATGATGGCAACCCACCACGTATAACGTTGGTGTGCTTATGATTAAGGTGATTAAAATGAAAATTTTTTCTTCTGTAACACATTTTTGGAATAATCGTGCTGTTTATACTAGCAACTTCCATTATCCATCGCCTTATCGTTACTAATTAGATTTTATTGTTTTGTTGATTACAACAAGACAAATGTAAGTTTGTTTACCCCCTTAAATTAAGAATATCTGGATAACACATATTGCTATCCGCAACATTCTGCCGCCACTTCTTATTTGAAGTGGCGTTTTTTTTAGCTATTTTTTATGTTATATCCTCATTTTTGTTCTAGTTATCGGTCTTTATTAACTCTTATTTAGTGTTTTAAAAAGTAAATGCTCAAAAAATAGTCACGAGAGTTTTATTTTTAATCTACTGATAAATATACTTTAAATAGACATTTCTCAGCTTATGTAAAGATAGATAGTTATTGTTTTACGCTTTTCAACGATAAAATCTGGAAATTGCCTGATCGCATGATTATAATCAGCGCCGAAATGGATTGCGCAATCGTTTTCTATTTCTTAACGTTGTTTGTTACTTTATTGCGTCTCTCTAAGGAACCGAGAAACATGCTAGAAAAGTTATTTAAACTCAAAGAACATGGCACAACAGTACGCACTGAAATTATGGCTGGTGTAACTACTTTCCTGACAATGGCTTATATTATTTTTGTAAACCCCACTATGCTAGCCAGCACAGGAATGGACCAAGGAGCAGTGTTTGTTGCTACCTGTTTAGCGGCAATGATTGGCTGCTTTGTGATGGGTTTTTATGCTAATTATCCAGTGGCACAAGCGCCAGGCATGGGACTTAACGCATTTTTCACTTATACCGTTGTGTTGGGTATGGGACATACATGGCAAGTAGCATTAGCAGCGGTGTTCTTATCTGGCTTATGCTTTATTGCACTCAGTGTCATGCGAGTGCGTGAGTGGATCATCAACGCAATTCCGCATTCATTACGTATTGGTATTTCAGCCGGTATCGGTTTATTTCTAGCATTTATCGCTTTGCAAACATCAGGCATTGTCGTAGCGAGTCCCGCAACGTTAGTGACGGCGGGTGATTTAACCAGTTTCTCTGCAATTATGGCTGCGTTAGGTTTCTTTCTTACTATTGCGTTAGTTCAGCGTGGCTTTAAAGCGGCAGTGTTGATTGCGATTTTAGTGGTCACAGTCATCAGTATTATTGCTGGCGAAGTGGATTACAACGGCATTATGTCAATGCCACCAAGCATTGCCCCGACTTTCATGCAGCTTGATTTTTCAGGAGCAATGGAAGTTGGCTTAATTTCAATTGTGTTTGCGTTTTTGTTTGTGGATTTGTTTGATACCGCGGGCACATTAGTCGGTGTTGCGACCAAAGCAAACTTGATTGGTGAAGACGGTAAATTACCGCGTTTAAACCGCGCACTATTAGCGGATAGTACAGCCACTTCGATTGGTGCATTACTGGGCACTTCAAATACCACATCTTTTGTTGAGAGTGTGTCGGGTGTCGCAGTTGGCGGTCGTACAGGTCTAACTGCCGTTACGGTTGGCATGTTATTCTTATTAGCGTTATTTTTTGCCCCATTGGCTGGCATGGTACCGGTATATGCTACTGCTGGTGCGTTATTTTATGTTGCCATTTTAATGATGTCAGGTTTGGTGTCTATTGATTGGCGAGATTTAACAGAAGCAGCGCCTGTCGTGGTTGTGTGTTTGCTGATGCCTTTAACGTACTCGATTGCAGAAGGTATTGGTCTTGGTTTCATTACTTTTGCGGTAGTTAAAGCATTAAGTGGCAAGGGACGTGAAGTAAATATCAGTGTTTGGGTTATTTCAGCATTATTTCTTGCGAAGATTATTTTCTTATAAGCGTAATATTATTCGCGCTTACATAAATTTATGCGGTTTTCGAATCGCTGTTTCAGAGGTTGTTTTACTATGAGTAATAAATTCGTCATCACTTGGGATAACATGCAGATGTACACACGCCAGTTAGCAGAGAAATTGCTACCGGCTGAACAGTGGACAGGTATTATTGCAGTTAGCCGTGGCGGTTTAGTTCCTGCGGCTATTTTAGCGCGTGAATTAGGTATTCGTCATGTGGATACAGTATGTATCGCAAGCTACGATCATGATCATCAACGCGATATGAAAGTGATCAAGCAAGCTGATGGCGATGGTGAAGGCTTTATCGTTGTTGACGATTTAGTTGATACTGGCGGTACTGCAGAAAAAATTCGTGAAATGTACCCACGTGCTAAATTTGTGACAGTATGTGCAAAGCCGGCTGGTCAGCATTTAGTGGATGATTTTGTTGTCAGCATTCCTCAAGATACTTGGATTGAACAACCTTGGGATATGGCGGTTACTTACGTTGATCCGATTGCTAAAAAATAATTATGTTGTCTGAGGCTAATTAATTAACGTTGTAATTTGATGTTGATGATCGGCGTTGGAAACTAAGTTTTATCGAAGACGCCACTTTGTTGGCGTCTTTTTTAATGGATTTTATTTATTGGCTACGGTTTAGGTATATTATCTAAGTCTATTAAGTGAAGTGATATATACGCTGGAGGATGCTGTGTCTGAACCATCAAAACAAAATTTATCAGAGAAGTTATTTGCACCACGTCAAACCAGCAAAGAGACATCGAATATTGTTAAAATTGCGCATGTTCGTAGTGGTGATGTAAACAATGCATTTGATGGTGAAAGCCAGATGGGATGGTATCGTGTTTTGCGACGTCCACAATGGATATGGCAAGGTGTCGATCCTATCGAGCAAGAAGCAGTGTTAGCACGGATTGCAGCTTCAACTGCACCGCGTACGAGTGAACATTTGTTAGATACGGTTATTGGTTACCGTTCTGGTAATTGGACCTATGAATGGTCACAAGTTGCTTCGAATTATCAGCAATTAGCGCGTGTAGCAGCAAATAATGGTGATAAATTAGCGGCATCAGAGTTGTTATTTAAAGCCAGTACTCATTACAGTATTGCGGCATATCCTTATATAAAAGGCGATCAACTGGCTGATCAAGCAGAGTTACAAGCCAATCAAAGTTACCGTGAAGCGATTGAATTTCGACCGCATGATATGCGTAAAATTGACGTTAAATATGAAAATAAGACCTTTGAGGCATTCATCCATTTACCACGCACCGATAAACTTTTGCCTACGGTAATTGTTAGTGGTGGATTAGCGACATTACAAAGTGATCTGTGGCGATTATATAAAGATTATTTAGGTCCTGCTGGGTATGCGATGGTAACGCTCGACATGCCATCTGTTGGTCATAGTGACCGCTGGAATTTAACCGAAGATACTAGCCGTTTACATCAAGCGTTATTACAACAGATCCGTGATGTACCTTGGGTTGATAATCGCAATGTCGCGATGGTGGGGCTACGTATGGGCGGTAATGCCGCGATTCGTCTTGGGTTTATGGAGCCAACACGTTTAAAAACCTGTGTCAGTATTGGTGGAACCATCAATAGCTTTCTTACCCAGCCAAAATTGTTAGATAAAATGCCGCGGATGTACCTTGATGTTCTTGCCTCTCGTATGGGTAAAAATGGTCAAGCAGAAGCGAGTATTAAATCACATCTACCAGCATGGTCATTAAAGCATCAAGGCATTTTAGGTCGTCGTCGTGTCGATATTCCGATGTTGGGTATTGGCTTAAAACATGATCCCATTTGTCCTGAGATTGATAATCAACTTATTGCATTATCAAGTTATGGCGGTAAAGCGTTAACATTACCTGAAAAACCTATTTATGATGGTTACCATCGGGTGATGACTGAAGTGGTGAAATGGCTTGATGATAAAATGCAGTAATCATCATGCTAAAAGATGATCTTTATAATAACGGAATGGCATTATGGTGCGATTCCGTTTTTTTATAATTAAATATATTGTCATGATATTGTTAGCAAATATAACACCTATCGTTTGTTATTTTGTTAAATGTTATCCATACTATAAAAAATGGTAGCAAGCATTATTCTTGCATCAAATACCGCTGACTATGGATGGACAATATAATGACAATAGCAACAAGCTTTCCTCCTCATGGACGTTTAATGTCTAAATTGACGGCAATTGGTCCTTATCTTCGTGAAAAAAAATCACAGCCACAACGGTTCTTTTTTGATTGTTTAGCCAGTTGTATCAATGCCGATAAAGAGCCAGAATTACGTGAGTTTTGGGGCTGGTGGTTAGTGATGACAGCGACTGATACGGGTTATGCATATGAGTATGATTTTGGTCGCTTTAATGCTGCAGGTGAGTGGGCAAATGGTAAGTTACCGGCAAAACATAGAGAGGCAGTGTTAAAAACGTTAGTTGATTTTTATCCTAAATTAACCGTATTTATTGTTGATGAATGTGAGTTAACCTTAGTGCCTGCTGCAACCTTGACTCAAACTCCACTTGCTGAATTATCGATACAGTAATCCTTGATTCTATGTCGATAATTAACCCGATCACCACAGACGAGGTTGACTGACTATTTTATAAACTCAAATAAATAAACGTTTATATCGTCGTTATGTGGTGTTTTGGGTATTGATTCTGCTTACTTATGTTCAAACAACCTACGAAAGCCCGTTAATATTGATTTAGTTATTGTTTTTTTCTTGTGCTTTCCGGTAGGGATTGATACAACAAAGGACATTTATTATTTCAATCTATTGTTTGATCCCATGGCTGATTCAAAAAAATCTACTGCTCAACAACAAGATGTTATTGCAGATGCGGTAACACATACAATCGTCGTCAAACTAGGTACTAGTGTACTAACCGGTGGCACACTAAAACTTGATCGTGCCCACATGGTTGAGTTAGTGCGTCAATGCGCTATGTTACGTAGTCAAGGCCATAAAATTATTATTGTTACGTCTGGTGCGATAGCTGCTGGTCGTGAGCATCTAGGTTACCCCGAACTACCCAAAACGATGGCGAGTAAGCAGTTACTTGCTGCTGTTGGACAAGGTCGCTTAATCCAAGAGTGGGAAACCTTGTTTGGCATTTATGGGATCAATATTGGTCAAATGTTATTAACCCGCGCCGATTTAAACGATCGTGAGCGTTATTTAAATGCCCGCGATATGTTAGTTGCGTTATTAGATAACGGTATTGTACCGGTTGTTAATGAAAACGATG
Organism: uncultured Photobacterium sp.; assembly: GCA_947039005.1. Taxonomy (GTDB): domain Bacteria; phylum Pseudomonadota; class Gammaproteobacteria; order Enterobacterales; family Vibrionaceae; genus Photobacterium. The sequence goes on along the minus strand of CAMQXY010000010.1, from coordinate 1,778 downwards.
CCGTAGCAACCACTGAAATTAAAGTGGGTGATAACGATAATCTCTCTGCGTTGGTCGGTATTTTAGGCGGTGCTGATAAGTTATTATTGATGACTGATCAGGCGGGTTTATTTACGGCAGATCCACGTAGTAACCCTGATGCAGAATTGATCCATGAAGTGCATACCATTGATGATAAATTACGTAAATTAGCTGGCGGTACTGTTGGCGGTTTAGGTACGGGTGGTATGGCGACTAAGCTACAGGCTGCTGAAGTGGCTTGTCGTGCAGGCATTGAGGTGATTATTGCGGCTGGACGTCGAGTTGATGTCATTGTTGATCTTGCTGCAGGTAAAGCTGTTGGTACACGTTTCTTACCATTAGAATCACCACTTGAAAGTCGTAAACAATGGATCCTTGCTGGTCCACCGCCAGCGGGTGATATTGTGATCGATAATGGCGCAGCTATTGCGGTGCAACAAAAAGGCAGTAGTTTGCTTGCTAAAGGTATCATACAGATTAAAGGCACGTTTGAACGTGGCGAAGTTGTGCGAATCTTTGATAACAAAAATGTATTACTAGCACGTGGTATTAGCCGTTATTCAAGTGATGATATGGTTAAAATTTCGGGTAAGCATAGCCATGATATTCACCATATTTTAGGTTATGAATATGGTCATGCTGCAATCCATCGTGATGATATGGTTGTTATTTAATAGCTGTGGTAAGTCACATCGTTAACTCATCAGTCGATTCGAATTTAAGTAAGGAATTATTGTGAATCTTGAAATAATGGGACAAGCGGCGCAGCAGGCTGCGTTTGAATTAGCTACCACAGCAACGGCAGTAAAAAATACCGCATTGGCGATTATTGCGGATGAATTAGAAGCGAATCAAGCGACGATTCTTGCGGCAAATAAACAAGATATTGATGCTGCTGTAGCAAGCGGTATGTCTGATGCATTAATTGATCGTTTATTACTCAATGATGATCGCATCAGTGCGATTGCCAATGATGTGCGCAACGTGATTAATTTAAATGATCCCGTTGGTGCTGAACTCGATAGCCGTGTACTTGAAAATGGCATGCGTTTAAGTCGTCGTCGAGTGCCATTAGGTGTTGTTGGTGTGATTTATGAAGCGCGTCCTAATGTAACCATTGATATTGCAGCACTCTGTCTTAAAACAGGTAACGCGAGTATTTTACGTGGTGGTCGTGAGACTTTCCATTCCAATATGGCGTTAGTTAAAGTGATTCAGGCGGCATTGGCTAAAGCGGGTTTACCTGCGGCATCTGTGCAATATATTGAACAACCTGATCGTGAATATGTATCGCAGTTATTAAAGCTCGATCAATATGTTGATATGATCATTCCTCGTGGTGGTGCTGGCTTACATAAGATGTGTAAAGAAAACAGCACCATTCCAGTGATCATTGGTGGCTTTGGTATTAGCCATATGTATGTTGATGACAGCGCGGATTTATCACGCTCATTAGATGTGGTTGAAAATGCAAAAGTACAGCGTCCTTCAGCATGTAATTCATTGGATACCTTGTTGGTTAACGAGAAAATTGCTGCGACATTCTTGTCACGTTTAGTTGAATGCATGAATAAAGCCCAAGTGACATTAGTTGCTGATGATGCCGCGTTTAATTTACTTGAAGGTAAAGCAAGCCTATTACGTAAAGCGGAAGCGGGTGATTTTGATACCGAATGGCTAAGTTATACTTTAGGCGTGAAAGTGGTTGCGAACGTCGATGAAGCTATTTTTCATATGCGTAAACATAATGCTAGCCA
>CAMQXY010000009.1 GCA_947039005.1 uncultured Photobacterium sp. | reverse complement strand
ATGTCATTAACTTATGAATTACGTGACAATATTGATTGGGAAAACACTTGGCTATTAAATTATGCATCAAGTGATGACTCAGAAGATCTAATGACGAACACGTTAAAATCCACTTTCCGTTATTATGTCTCTAATGTGATCAGTTTAACATTGACGGCGGGATTAGCGAAAACAGATGATAATATCGATTATATCCCGAATGTAACGGATCGAAATGATGATGTTGATAAGACGCTCCAGTTAGGTCTAACTTATCGTCTAAAATAAGCTTTTATTTACCATATAAACACCAACTTCTCTTTTATAAGACAAGCTGGTGTTTTTTTTTGTTTATAGTAAATAGAACATAAAAATATGCACTTTTTTGTCATTAAATGAGTATTATTTAGGATGGAATGTATCAATGGACTTGTATTATAAAGAGAATGCTCAGGAATATAGTTTAATATCTCATTTTCAATCTGATATAACATCTAAAAATGAGACGTTTCATTTATTGATGAAACCTTATTTGCCCATATTATTTAATAGGTGTGTTTATAAAGTAAGTGATAGAACTGCCGCTGAAGATCTAGTTCAAGATATTTTAATTAGAGTATATAACGCATTACCTAAATATCGACATGATGCCTTATTTAAAACATGGTTGTTTACTATAACCGATAATGTTTGTTATTCATTTTTAAGTCGTAATTATATCTATAAAAGTCGAGTGGTAACATTTATTGTTTTGGATAACATAAAAACAGTGAATGATTCTAATATTGATTTAGAAATAGACTGTAAGAAAATTATATCTAGTCTATCTATAAATGAACAAGAAATAATCAAATTGCGTTTTTATAAGGATTTGTCATTAGATGAAATAAGCAATATTTTACGAATTACGATCAGTGCTTGTAAGATGAGATTGTACCGAGCGCTTCAAAGTCTGAGTTTATTGATTATATAATAGATAATAAACGGATTATTTTTATTTTTGCTTTCTGAGTTTCATTGTATTGATATTAGTTTGATTTGTGTGATGACAATGAAATTATTAATAATGGACTGATGTTTTTTAATCCTAACGCCAAAGAAGTATCATAATTTAATGATGCTCTTTTTTAAGTCGATGAGTAGGCTTGTCAACATGAATAGTGTCTTATAGATATTTCATAGTGCTATTATTTTAGGTTTAGTAAATGAAACATTTTTTCCGTTTTTTTAATAAAACAATAAATTATAATATCTTGGTTTTTGTTATAGCACTATATTTTTGCATAGTATTAAATATTCCTCTATGGCGAACGTTTTATGAAATATTATCTAAGTTAGAGACCGTAAATATAGGTTTTTTGATTTCACTTCCTCTATTTCTCGTTGCTATACTTAATCTTATGTTTCAATTGGTTGCATGGCCATATATTGGACGTTTATTTTTTGTTATTCTGACATTTATTTCTTCTATTACCGCATATGCTTCGTATCAATATGGTGTGATTTTTGATTATGGAATGATGGAAAATATTTTTGAAACGAATAGCGGTGAAGCAATATCGTATTTTAGTTTATCGGGTCTGATGACTATTGTTGTGATTGGTGTGATCCCTTGTCTTATTATTATTTTTGCCAAATCAAAAAGACAATCTTTTATTAAAACTTTTATCATCTATAAATTAGTTTCAATTATCGTATCTATTGCTGTTATTGTATTAATAATAAATTTTTTCTATAAAGATTATGCTTCTGTTGGACGTAATAATAAATATCTTAACCGAGTTATTAATCCGTCATATGTCTATACCGGTATTAAGTATATTGATGAAACCTACTTTACTAAGCCTATTGCTTATCAAAAAATTGGTCTTGATGCTAAATTAGTAACGACCGCTACCTCAAATGGTAAACCGACATTATTTGTGTTTGTTTTAGGGGAAACTGCCCGATCTCAAAATTATCAAGCCAACGGTTATCCTCGTCCTACCAATCAATATACCCAATCAGATAACATGATTTCGTTTAAAAACGTGACATCATGCGGTACGGCGACAGCGGTAGCAGTGCCTTGCATGTATTCTGTGATGGATCGTAATAGTTATAATAAGCAAATCGCCTATAACCAAGATAACTTTATTGATATTTTGCATCGAGCGGGTATCTCGATGTTATGGAAAGAAAATAATGGTGGTGATAAAGGCGTCGGCGTTCGTATTCGTAAAATTACATTAAAACGTGATGTAAATAATCCATTGTGCGATAGTGAATCATGTCTTGATATGGCATTGCTGAATAACTTTGATCAAGAAGTGGCTGAGATGAAAGGCAGCAAGTTTATTACGCTGCATATTATGGGCAGCCATGGACCCACATATTATAAACGTTACCCTAAAGATCACATATTCTTCACTCCAGATTGTCAACGGTCTGATATTGAAAACTGTACCAAAGAACAAATAGTCAACAGTTATGATAATACTATTTTGTACACTGATTATGTGATTAGCCAATTGATTCAAAAGTTAAAAGGTTACAGCGATAAATACAATACAGCCCTGTTTTATATTTCAGACCACGGTGAATCTTTAGGAGAAGGCGGCTTATATTTGCATGGTACGCCTTATAGCCTTGCGCCAAAATATCAAACGACAGTGCCGATGATGATGTGGTTTTCAAAAAGCTTTACGCAAGATCGCGGTTTAAATCTAACTTGTCTTGAGCATATAGCTAACAATGCTAAAAGAGGGGATTACTCACAGGATAATGTGTTTAGTTCTATGCTAGGCATTATGGATGTAACAACCTCAGTGTATAAACCCCAGCAAGATATCTTCCGCCAATGCCGTACTAATTAGACTATTGATATAGTTCAGGGCGAAACCTTACAAATTATCCCCTAATGATTTTTATTAGGGATGATTGTTATAGCCATTATTATTCTCGCACCTCCTTCCTTTGTTCCATTTTTCTAACCAACGTAAACAATGTAAATTGAATGCCAATAAGAACGATTATCAATTAAATTATCATTATTCCAGTCCCTTTATACATGATGTTAGTAATGGTGTTAAAAAACAAGGCAGTGCAATTATGGGCACGCCGATTACATATTTATATTTCAATGGCATTGCTACTGGTGGTGCTATTTTTTGCCATTACTGGGATCACTCTCAATCGACCACATCTTTTTGTCAGTCAATCACCGGATGTTGTTGAGCAACAGCTTGATATTCCACATGCATTATTGAGTTCAGAGAAAGGACCGTTTTCACCTAACCGTTCAGCATTAATAGCGTATCTAGCTAAACATGGTGATGTCAGTGGTACACCTTCGGCGATTGATATTTTTACTGATGTTGATGGCGATGAATTATTGGAAGGTGAAATATCACTGGATTATAAAGGCCCTGGTTATAGCGCCACGGTTTTTATTGATATGACGACAGCACAAGCAACCATTGAAAGTACGAATTATGGTGTTATTGCGGTACTTAATGATCTGCATAAAGGGCGCAATAGCGGTGAAGTTTGGCGCTGGTTCATTGATATTAGCGCGTTGTTGATGGTGTTATTTGTATTAACAGGCGTGTGTTTGCTAATACCGAAAAAGAAAACATTCCAAACCGGAATGAAGTGGATGGGGCTGGGCTCTGTTATTACCTTACTGATTTATATTCTGGCTGTGCCATAGCCAATATTTGATTGTCGATTTTATTAAAGGTTCGTTATGACCGTGTATCACATGATTAAAAAGCCATTATTGGCAGCGTTATTATTGGCACCATTAGCAAGTGCGATTGCTAAGCCTATCCCTGAAAACGCACAGCTTGAAGTAGGTTTTCAGTTACCTGTTATTGAAACAACCATGTATGCCCGCCCTTATGTTGCGGTTTGGATAGAAGATGCAGATCGTAAACCGGTGCGCACAGTACAACTGTGGGTAGGTAAAGATGAATGGTTGAAAGATTTACGTAGTTGGTGGCGAAAAGTCGGGCGTTATGATCGTGAGTTAATTGATGCGGTTACATCAGCGACACGTCCTGCGGGTGAGTACAAATTTGTATGGGATGGCTTGAATGATAAAGGTCAACGTGTAGAACAAGGCAGTTACACCTTTTATGTAGAAGTGGTACGTGAACACGGTGGCCGTAATTATCTACGCCAAAAAATAGCGCTAGGCGAAAACGCGTTTAGCCATGTTATTGCACCGACGGAAGAAACCGGTGCTATTCAACTTAATTATAAACTTTGAGTAATAGTAACATTATGAAAAATAACAAAATGAAAGCGTTTTCTCTAGCATGTGCAGTTATTGCAGGATTAGCAGTATCAGCCTCGGCGAATGCCCACCCGCGTTGGGTATTACCGTCACATTTTACGGTATCAAAAGAGGGCGGTGATTGGTTATCTTTTGATGTTACCGCGTCACACGGTACATTTATTTATGATAAACCAGCGAGTACTGAAACTGCAGAAGTGATCATGCCTGATGGTCGTGCTGAGCGTCCTAATTTTACCATTCGTGGCAAACGTCGTGCGATTTTTGATTTCTATTTTGAAGAAGAAGGCACGCATAAAATTCAAATAAACCAAACGCCAGAGTACTTCACACAATATAAAGCAGGGCGTCGTGACACGGTGAAATGGATTGCTGCTAATAAAGTTGAGCGCGATGCTGTATTACCCGCCAAATCACGTGACGTTGTCACTCAGGTCGGTTATACCCGCGCAGAGACTTATGTCACTGTGGGTAAGCCAAGTACTAAGGCAATGGAAATCACAGGTAAATACTTAGAGTTATTACCGATCACACATCCTGCCGACATTGTTGAAGGCGAACCTGTTACTTTTCAATTCTATTTTAACGGCAAACCTCAAGCCGGTGTTGTGGCTGAAGTAACCCGTGAAGGTACGTTATACCGTAACCACCAAGAACAAATTGATGTGGTCAGTGATGCTGATGGCAAGGTGAGTTTCACACCTGCAACAGCGGGGCGCTATATCATGAAAGCGAACTATCGTGGTGAAATTGCTAATAATCCGATGGTAGATACCGCGAACGTTAACGTTCATATTACCTTTGAAGCATCACTACAGTAATGACTTTTATGGTGCTGTTTCTGTTATGGAACAGCACTTTTTATTACCGCTACTCACAATTAGTTAGCAACAATTAATTACTGTTACCCACTATTAATTACTGTTACCCACAAAATGGGCAGATCGAGGTTGTTATGAAAAAGCATCTACCAATTATTAAGTTATCGCTATTAACATTAGGCTTATTTTCTGGCACTGCTCAGGCACATTTCCCATTAATGAGTTGTTGGTTTGAAAGCGATAAAGTGGCATGTGAAACCGGCTACAGCGATGGCAGTACAGCAGTTGATTACAACGTTAACATGTACGATTACGACGATAATCTTATTGCAAAAGTTAACACGGATAAACGCTCGATAGCAGAGTTCTCTAAGCCTGAAACAGATTTTTATTTAGTGTTTGATTCTGGGCATGAAAGCCCTGTAGAAGTCGATGTTGTTGAGATCAAAGATAAATGATCCGTCAAACTGTTCCTTCAGATAATGGCGGTAAGGAAGGGAAATGGATCGGCGGCATTATCGTTTCTATCCTGTTACTCGCCACGGTGTTATTGCCATATCATCAACAAAAAACAACAGCCGAACAGTTGGATGCTCATCAAGTTGCGATCACTGAGTTAAGTCCTGATGAACTTGCGATGGTGGCTGAATTGCGTCTTGCCCATGAAGAAATTCGTAATTTAAATCAAGATAGTCGTGAATTTGATAATCAGAACCATTGGCCAGATATGGCTGAGTTGTCTGAATTATGGTTAGCACCGTTTATTGAAGATAAAAGTTGGGAGCGTAAGGGGCGTCATCAATGGCAGCACCTTAATGGCGCACTTTATCAAGGTATTCGCAGTGAAAATCAAGGCGCATCATCAGTGGTTCTGAACAGTAACAGCCCTGATCCTGATATTTGGTTAGCACTTTCTCGAGACACAACCCCTTTGGTTATTAACGACAATACTGTTTTTGAACCGCAACAATTGATTGATAGTGGTTGGACGCAAATAGTCTTTAATAGCGACAGTGATAAGCAAGCGTCGGCTCATTAATCTCTTTGGTATTAGCTTGTAGTTTATAGCTTGTAATGTATAGCCTGCGGTGTATTCCTTTCTTAACGTTGAAGTAAAAATATTATGAAAATAGTCATTCAAACGGCATTGACTGCTGTTGCTTTATTTGTGAGTTTTTCTAGTGTTGCCGCTGAAAAATTAACCATCGGCATTACATTGCAGCCTTACTACAGCTATGTAAAAGCCGTGGTTGGTGATAAGGCCGATATTTTACCGCTCGTTGATGCTGGTTTTAATCCGCATAACTACTTACCACAGCCCAATGACTTACGCCGTTTAAAACAAATGGATGTGATAGTTGTGAATGGTGTAGGGCATGATGATTTTGCACTTAAAGTGATCGATGCTGCTAATCGTGATGATTTGGTGGTTATTAAAGCCAATAATGACGTGCCGCTATTACCTGCAATGGGACAATCTGTTGGTGATGGTGCGGTGAATCCGCATACGTTTGTTGGTTTATCAACCACGATTCAAAAAGTTTACACCCTTGCGAATAAATTGGCTGAACTTGATCCTAACAATGCCCGTGAATACCGTAAGAATGCCCGTGATTATGCAAAAAAGTTTCGATTGATGAAGCGTAAGGCAATGCTAACACTGGGTGATTTAGATACATCAGGTATGAAAGTTGCGACAACGCACAATGCTTACGGTTATTTATTACAGGAATTTGGTGTTGATGTTGCGGCGGTAATTGAACCTGCCCATGGTGTTGAACCTAGTGCGAGTCAGTTACAAGAGACAATAGAAAAAATAAAGCAATCTGGTATTGATGTGTTGTTTTATGAATTAAATATGCCAAACCGTTATGTCGATACCATAGAAAAAGCGACTGGGGTGAAGCTATACCGTTTTTCACATATGACGCATGGTCAATATGAAGCGGATAAAGTAGAAATTGAAATGCAGCAGAACTTAGTCACTTTAGTTGAAGCAATGCAATTTGCAGCAAGTAAGGATCAAGCATGAGTTTTGGGCCAAGTATTGAGATTGCAAACCTTGAGTTGCAATACGGTGAAAACCAGATTTTATCTAACATCAACCATACCTTTGAAGCGGGTCAATGCCATGTGGTGATGGGACCTAACGGCGGTGGAAAAACATCGTTATTACGTTCAATTTTAGGCTTAACACCATTTAAAGGTCAGATTGATATTTTATGGGATGATGCCGCCAATAACGGTAAACCGGGCTCTGTCGGTTATGTGCCTCAAAAAGCGATGTTTGAACAAAGTTTACCGCTAACAGTGATGGATTTTATTTTATTAAATTTAACCCGTTCGCCGCTATTTTGGCGTAAACGTCAGCAAGATAAGTTATTTGCATTGAGTCAACTTGAACGTGTCGGGATGGCGAATCGTGCTGATCGTCGCATGGGGCAGTTATCAGGTGGTGAACAGCAACGGGTTTTGTTTGCTCAAGCGTTATTGGATGATCCTGATTTATTAGTCCTTGATGAGCCAACAACTGGCATGGATGAACAGGGTGTACGTTATTTAGAATCATTAATCCATGAGTTTGTTGCACAAGGTAAAACAGTATTAGCGGTTCACCATGATGTAACCGCTGTGCGTCGTTTGAATGCCCAAGTGCATGTGGTTAACCGTATTCTTGTTGATTCTGGTCATCACTCTGACGTATTGATCCCTGAAAAAATCGAACGGCTATTTAATCATTATAGCCATGCGCCCATTGCGGCAAATAAACACGAGGTCGCGTAATGGAATTATTACGTCATTGGGCACAATTAGGTGTTGATGCGGGTTTTCTAAGTGACAGCTTTTCATATGCGTTTATGGTTAATGCTATTGTCGCAGCCTTACTATTAGGTCCGTTATTAGGTGGATTAGGGACATTAGTGATCGCCAAGCGGTTGGCTTTTTTCTCTGAAGCGGTCGGGCATGCGGCATTAACGGGGATCGCATTAGGGGTGTTGTTAGGCGAACCACCTGAAAATCCATTTATTGGTTTATTCAGTTTTTGCATGATTTTTGCGTTACTACTGCATTTTGTTCGTAATAGAACCAACGTGCCTTACGATACCTTAGTTGGGGTATTTTTGGCATTAGCGTTAGCAGTTGGTGCAGCATTATTGATGTATGTTGCACGTAAAATTAATATTCACATGCTAGAAAACGTATTGTTTGGTTCGATTCTTACTGTGACTGATCAAGATTTATGGGTGTTAGCGATAAGCTGTAGTTTGATTATTGTACTGCTGATACCCACCTTTAATCGAATATTATTAACCTGTATTAGCCCTGATATTGCGCGTGTTCGTGGTTATAAAACTAATTTTTATGATTATCTGTTTGTGATGATGATAACCCTAGTCACGATTGCATCCGTTAAGATCGTTGGTGCGGTATTAGTGGGGGCATTGTTGCTGATTCCTGGTGCAACAGCACGTTTGTTAACCAAAAATATGGGTAGTTTTGTGTTGTTATCGGCGTTACTTGCCACTATCAGTTGTGTGGTGGGTACGATATTGCCAATGGAACTTAAATTGCCAGTTCCTTCGGGCGCCGCGATTATTATCGTTTCTGCTATTTTCTTTTTAACTGCCACCTGTTACCGCATTGTTCGTAAAGGGTAGTCGCTGTATTTTTTAAGGAATTAACATGAGTCATGTTCAGCTACACCCGATGCGTTTGTTCATCAAATCAGTTTGTGCTGTTGCTATTATGGTTACAGGTGCAGGTTATACACAGTCAGTTAATGCGGATGATATTTTAACGGCTACCCCTGTGACTTATATGTTGGCATCAGAGCTCACCCATGAAACAGGCATAACCACAACATTTCTACCGCCAAAACGTTATGGGATTGAACGCTTACCGAACTGGTTTGCTTCACAAGGTGACGCGGTAACTAAAGACGCAAGTAAAAAAGCCCAAGCGGTGGTGACATTAGGTGCTATATGGCCGCAAGATCCACTCTATGTTTATGCGCGTCAAGGTAATATTAAGGTTGTTGAAATTGATGCTTCACAAGCGATATCACCTCGAGCACAAGGGGTTGCAGCGCTACGTTTGGATGATGGTTCAACTTCTATTTATTCATGGTTAAATCCGACTAACCTCAGTCGTATGGCAGCGATTGTCAGTGAAGATTTACAGCGCTTATGGCCTGAAAAAGCCCACCAGATAGAGAAGAATCAGCAACAATTAATGCGTGATGTGCGCAATCTTATTAATAGTCAACAGCAAGTCTTAATGGAAGCGGGTGTTGATTCTGTGGTGTTATTATCAAGTGAATTGGAAGATTTTGCTTCAGGTAATCAGTTATTTGTTGTCGATCGTTTAACGACGCCAGAGTTGGAATGGACGGTTGAAGATAAACAAAAACTAACGGCATTATTAACCGAAGATGAAACATTATGGTTATTGAGCACTAAGAAGCTAACGGCATCTCAACAAGCATTATTACCTGAGAATGTTCAGGTGTTGGTCGTTGACAGCGTTGATCGTTGGGGACGCACTGGTATCAATCATAATGCGCCACTTAAACGTTGGCAGATTACGTTATAATTTATGTTATCGAAGCCCAGTTTCTTATTTTACGAAATAATAATTGGGCTTCGTATTGTTAACGTGTTTTTGGCGTTAAAATGAAAAGAACAAGGACAAAATACCTAATAAAATCAGTAATCCGCCAGAGATAAAATCATTATATTTTCCTACCATCTTACCTATAACACTATCACCAATATTATTTCCCGCATACGTTAGCATCATGCCCGTAATAAAGGTTAATGCGACCACCAAGTAAATACTAAGGTGGGTAATACTGCCTAAAATACCGACACCAATATTATTGATGGACAGTAATAAACCCAGCATTACAGCGCCTTTAAAGTTCAGCACAGTGCTCTGTTTTTCTTCTTTTTGCTGCTGCTTTTTGAGCATATCAGCGCAAATGAACCATGTACCCATTAAAATAAAAATAACGGAGCCTAATTCATTCGATACTTTGTGAGGGATCAGTTGTGTTACTAATTGCCCACCAAGCATAGAGATAAAAGTAACTAATGCGGTAATAAAAGCAATAATTGCATTAGATACCAATGGGATCCTTTCATTTTTTACGCCATAAGTTAGGCCAATAACGAAATTATCGAGATTTGATGAAAGGGAGAATATCAAAGCGAGTAAGAAAGACACGATAGTTCATCTCGTAAAAATGCTTTTATAAACCTAAATGAAGATTAACGCGATGTATTTGTGTGAATAGTAATTTTTCAGATATGAAGACATGTTTAGACGAATATCGCTATGTATTATAGGAAAATACGAAATATGTAGAGTGATTATTAATAATCATAGTAGTTTTTAATTTGAGTATTAACCGTAAAGATTTTGAAAAAATAATTTAATACAAGGCAATAGCGATTATTATATTCATTGTTTTAAAGAAGTGGCCATATAAACTGACCACTTTCATCTACAGTAATGTGACTTCTCACCGCCCGTATTGGGCGAGGGTTTACGGCTGAATCGCTAAGTTAATTCTTAATTAGTTATTACCAGAGTGAGCATGTGGAGATGAATATTTCCATAATGGATTCCAATACTCATTTAATAGCTCGTCAACAAAATCACCTTCCATGAGATTGTTAAACTCTGATAGGTTACCGGGGTATAGATTATCAGAGCCAATGATGCAGACTTCGTCATCGACAATCATAATCTTGGCATGGTTACCGGGAGCACAATCAACACGATCGTAGAAGTATCCACTTGCGTTGATCGTTGCATAGAATGGGTGACCAATAATACCATGGTGCGGCGGCTCTTCTGATAATGGACGCTGTTTTAACGTAGCGGTACGGCCTTCTGGTGGTAATTTCGGCCATTTATATGTTTTACCCTCAATAAAGTCACCTTCAGGTACTTTATCTGTAAATGTGAACGGTGCAACAAAAAGTCGAGTCAGTGCATTTGCTCGTTTAGCATCAGTGTCATCGAGTAACTTATCTGTCGCGACATCATGCGTCATGTAGTACTGAAGCAATGCAAAAGTTCTAATTGCTCCTGAACCAAAAGAATATTGGTCACCAGCAGCACCTGCACCAGCATCAAGTGCAGAAACCACAATTTGTACTTGTAAGTCTTCGTTTTTAAGTAATGCTTCAATGATCCATTGCGCAACAGAGTGATCTTTCCAGTTCTTTTTCCATGCACTGATAATGTCTTGTTGTGACATACGAATCACTGTCTTTGCATTTAGGATCAAATGTTTTTTCATAACCTCTGAGCCAATTTTAAAGTCGGTGCTACGATTTAAGCCCGTCCAATATTTACCTACAGTGAGAATGCGGCTTGTACTCTTATATTTATCAAGGTCTTCATAACTATGATATACAATACGATCATCAAAAACTGGGGTGTTAAGGTCAGAGACTGAACGTAAATCAAAGTCTTTAATCGCAAACACTGGAGGTAGTGGCTCTAATGTCGATTGCAGAGGGTCAATACCGGGTTGAACACCTGTTTGATGTACTTCTAATAGTTGATCTTGCTTATCTTTCATGTAGTCAAGGACATAGCTAAGATCTAATGGATCACTTGGGAAATTTGGATCTGAATCTTGAACTACCCAACTCATTGATTCAATATCAAATGATTCTTTAGTTAATAGAGATGCATTGCCTGTCCACATGTTATTTAAGTAAAGCTGTGCACCGTATGTAGCATCACCATGAACAACGGCAGATACGTCATGGACTGGCGGATAACTTCTAAATAAATCCATATTAAGATTATGACCACCAGATAATGATTCAACACCGTCAACAGCAATGATTTTAGAGTGGTTCCACGTCATTTTTGTGCCGTAACTTGATACAAGCTCAGGCGGTAGAAATTTGGTTTGTAGTGATTGTCGTGATCCTGCAACACGTTCATAAAAACGACCTATAATGAATTCAGGCATCACTTCCCAATGCGCTGAACGTTCTTCTACTAGACGTTTTAAGGCATCTTGAAAATCAACTAAGTTACCTGGCTTATAGACTGGATATAGTGGCGTTTGCCCAAATAAAAAACGGAATTGGGTTGGCTCTGTTCGACCCATTTTAGTGGATAGGGCAGTATCAATCGCTCCTAAGATTGGTTTACCCCAATCTGGATCTGGGCTGTTTAGTGAGGAAAGATCACAGCGGTAACGTGCTTTTTGGATAATTTCAACAATAGCCCGTTCAAATTCAGCTTGACGTTCGTAAGCGCGAGGCATGATTTCAGGGCCAAAAGGCATTCCCCAGACATTGGGTGTATCAAGTAGTCGAACATAGTTATTTTCACTATCATGATAAAAGAAATCATTCTTAATTAATTCGTTTTTCACATCATCAATTTTGCTCATATTCTTTCTCGTTTATTCGCGTTATTTTTATACATAGTGTGGATGGGAGAGTGATGTGACGATTTATAAAAATTTCCAATCAACCCAGCCTTTACCAGTACGCTCAGAGGTAACGGGATAAGTGAGTTTGTAAGGTGGATTACCTACGACGTCTTCCATGTAGTAAGAATTTAGTGGGTTATAACCACTGATTGAGGATATACGACGAACATAAGGACGGTTTGGTAAGCTACTATTACGCAGAGGACCGCCTCCCATTTGATCAAATTCACGGTGGAACATGTGAATATGTTTTCTTAGGGTAAGAACATCGTCTTCAACAGCACAAGGGGCTGTGAAGTTCGTTCCCCATTGGGTTAAGTAACCACGAGCCATCTTGTAAATTAATTCAGGAACGGGCGCAACGTTATCACTGTCTTTACTTGGATCGTATGCGCCATCTGCTGTTGTATTACCAGCAACGGTACCGTGTCGACCACGACAAGTGTATAACTCGTAACCTTGAGGTTGCGGTGTTTTATCATCGTGTTCCAGTGGGTTTTTTTGTTGTGCATTATCAGCTAATACACTCCAACCACTTTCTCGTTTTGCCCAATTTAGCCATGATTGGTTGTGTAAGTTGATGTCATTATTCTCCCCACGCATACGACCATTAGGACGTGGAACAACAGCTTGATATGTATGATCTGCAGTATTTACGTTGTCACACATATCCCATGCATAAACACCAACATAATTAACAACATTTGGTGGTAACTGCGTTAATAAGCCATACCACGCACCAGGACCTGGAACGGGCTCAATAGCAAAAATATTAACAGGGGTATTACGCGTTTTTTCATCACCATAAGCATAAAGGAACCATGCTGCAATAATTGCCTCACAAGCACCACGACTATGGCCAATAAAGTTAAATGTCTCTGCTTTACTAGCTGCAGCAATATTTGCACCGTGTAAAGCGAGTGCAGGCATTGAATCACCTTTTGCAGATTCAATCAGTGAATATTGGTCACCACTAATATAGCTTTGAATATAAGAAAGTAGTGAACTCGGGGCATTCAGTGGAGCTTTTATAAGTAAAGGTTCGCTTGTGTTTGAGGTTGACCAATCATTTTGACCACAACCGCGAACACTTTTACCAAAGCCATCGAGTTCTTCCATTATTCTTACAGGAATGTAACCTGATGAAGGGAGATAAAGATTTTTGTCGCTGTCATCTCGTGATACTTCACCTTCATCGCGTGTGCAGCTGGTTCCACAAAATGATACAGTAATGGCATTAGAATTTTTTGATATAGCAAAACGAGGGAGTGCCGATACTGGAGAGCTTAAAAATAAACCTGCTGATCCTAATATTCCTGATTTAATGAATTTTCTTCTTTTTAATAACATGTTCTTTCTTTTTATAAATGTTTAGAGTGGACGGTAAATATATTTTTTGGGTTATAAAATTTAATATGCCATTAACCGCATAGTTATATTAAATAAGATATATAAAATGAAAAAATAATATGTAATAAAGGTTAGGATCTGTTCTATGAATATCCCCATTAAATATATGTTATACCTTATAGTAGTTGGTAGCAATAATAAACTCATAGTCAGTTATACCTATCGTTGTCATAGTTTTTTCCTATTAATATTCATTTAATTATTGTTCTTAAGGTGTTATTTTTCATTTAACCAATTGATAATTAATGTTTTTATTTTTATTTTTTGTGTTTTTATATTGGTTGTTATTTGTGGTGTTTTGTTACGTTTAGTATTTAAATAATACAATTAGTGTGAATGTTTTTATATATATTAATTGAAAGTGATTTTTAAATTACTTATAGCAATCCAATGTAGTGCATATGTTTATATAATAATGATTTGGTTAATATTTAAACGTTATATTTTGTGTTTATTATTTTATATTGATTGAATTATTGTGTTTAGGAATAAAGATAGACTGAATTGATAATTATGTGGATGCTAGCGTGGGTTATTAGCAGATGCTGGTTATGTCTATTAATCTTAACTATGAAGTGGCATTGTTAATTCGCCTCTTAGTTAGAGGCGATATTATCACCTCATAATTGAAGATGAGGTGATATGATAACTAAATAAAGATGAACGTGGGCGGGATTACACTGAAAGCAACGGATGATTAATGTTTAAATAAAACCAAGAAGTCGTGCTTTTAGAAAGGCAGCTAACGTTTTGTTATCTTGGATTTGATTATCTACAATTTTTTGTTCGACCTCACTAACGGAGAGAGTGACGACATTAATGATTTCGTCATCGTCCAGTACACCTTGGGTTGCTGATAAACCTTGAGCAACATACAAATACTGTATTTCATCACAAAAACTAGGTACTGGGAGTAATTGACCTAAAGGTTGCCATTGGTTAGCGGCTAAGTTGGTTTCTTCTGCTAACTCTCGTTGTGCACAAACGAAAATATCTTCTTCAGCTTCAAGAGTACCTGCTGGAAATTCAAATAACCATTGGTTCACCGCTGGACGATATTGATGCACAAGTACTAGATCGCCATGACTATCAATGGGAACAATAACAACAGCTCCTGGATGCTTAATTGACGTATAAGATATTTCTCTACCATCAGGCAACAAGTGAGGTTGTTCTTCAATACTGAAACATTTCCATTGATAGTGTTTTTTTATGGTCATTATTATTCTCTATTCGTTAGTAGCGATTTGATTATAGCCCCAACGTTTTGCGCGCATCAATGCACTTTCTGCTTTGATATAATCATAGCTAAAATCTTGATATTCAACATTAGTAATACCAATACTCACCGTAATATTTATATGATGCCCGGTTGGTAATTCTAATGTCCATTGACCTATTTCATCACGAATTTTAATCGCAAATTGTTCAGTGGTATGGCTATTAGCATCAGGAATGATAATACAAAATTCTTGGTTGCTTAAACGTGCAATATGCATATTATTATCGCACGTTTCACGTAAGCATTTTGCTACCATCATTAATGTTTTATCTCCGGCATCAAGTCCAAAACGGTCATTAACATCTCTGAATTTATCAATATTAATTAATAACATCGAAATATCACGGCGGTAACGCTTACAACGTGAAGATTCACTTAGATAAAGTGGTAGTAGTCCTTCTCGGTTGAGTAATCCGGTAAGGAAGTCATTAGTGGTGGTTCTTTTAACTTGTAAAATAGCATCGTAACGATGACGAGACAGTAAAAAAGCCATCACAAAAATAATGGCATAAGCACACATATTTTGGAGTGCTGACGATAACTGCATGTCTTTACTAATGATTTCATATGCACTAAGCGAAATGTACAGTAATCCAAAAATACAGCTATACCATGTTGCCGTTCGGATTTTTAATGCAAAAAAACTTAATAGCGGAATAGTTAAACCGATAGTATTACTTATATGACGTGCGCCAGAGAAATAGAAACCGCTTGAACAAACAATCGTTGTTGCAATTAAAAAGATCCAAAAGAGAATTGTTGCAGAAAAGAAGGTTCGATTTAATGCGGCAAGGATGTAACACAATGTCATGCCGAGTATACCGACAATGGTAAAATAATGTGCTTGGTGTGAAAAATAATAAGTAAAGGCGATGATGGCACAAATAGCACCCGCGAAAGGGAATAATAAAGAAAGTTGTTTTTTTAATGTTTTCTCACTAAGTTCAATATAGGCAAAGTTTGTTGCTTGTAGTTGAGTACTTTTAATCAATGTAGCCATGATATGGAAAAAACCCCTATAACAACACTAAGATAAATGCAACCTATCGTGCATTTTTTGGGAAGCATATCAGTATTGTGATTGATGTCTAATTATTTATTAATTTTTATGTAAAATAATATATTAAAAAGAGATGTTGTCATCAAGAACAATTGTAAAGGTCAATTCATTGATTTTATAACTATAATAATATGTAAAGCATAGAAATTGATGAGATATGTTTTTTTATACATAGGGATACTAATTTTTTATCTTAAATGATTAAAAATGCGAGCTGTATCCATGAATATTTATTCAGTTTGGGTATAAATTAGATGTGTTTTAAAATAAGTAGGAGTGACAATGTTTCCAGAATATAGAAGCTTAATTACATCACTAAAAGGTCATGATATACATTTTGATCGTCTATTTAAAAAACATAATGAGTTAGATGATAAAATCAATGTGATGACATCTGTTAATGGGTTTGATGAGACACTTATTGAACAACTTAAAAAAGAAAAACTGTTATTAAAAGATGAAATATTGGTTTATTTACAACAAATGTCGCAATAATCATAAATAAAAAGAGAAGCTTAGGCTTCTCTTTTTTATTGTGACTATATGATTGTTACTGAACGGATAAGAAATTATCGATCAAATCTGCGGTTATGGTAGGTTGTTCATTAGTGATGCCATGTGCCGTCTTTGGTAGTACAACAATAGGAGCTTGAATATATTGGCTTAATTTTATGCCACTATTGAGTGGAAATATTTGGTCATTTTCTCCCCAGATTAACAGTGCTTGGGGTAATTTTTTAGGATCATATTGCTGAATGCGATCACGATCGTTTGGTAATGTTTTAATTAATTGGGTACGTTGTGATTTCCACTGTGAAAAATAATTAAGATAAATTTGATTCGCAATAAAATCTGGGATGATTTTTTTATCAATAAAGACGTTATCGTAAAGACGTTTAACACCGTCACCATTGTTCGGCACAAATAATTCTTCAGGGGATTGAATCCCTGCACGTTTGACCAAATCATTTAAATCTTGATCATTAAATAATGGACCTGGGCTAGCGATGATCACGGCTTTATTGATTCGCTCTGGTGTTAACATCATGTCATAAGTGATAAAACCGCCATAAGAAATACCTGCGACATCAATTTTTTTTAGTTTTAATTTATCGACTAATTGCCAAATAGCATTGGTTTGGGTCGCTAATTGAGCTGAATTATCGCTATAAGACTCTCCAAACCACAGTAAATCAGGGGCAATAACGCGGTATTTTTTACTAAGTTGTATCATTTCAGCTTTCCATGTTGCAGCAGCAGTTCCCCCAAACCCATGCAATAGAAGGAGAGGCTGACCTTGTCCTCCTTCCCAATAGGTTAACTGACCACCCTCACGAAGTGCCATTTGATGTTTATGGAAACCTTCTTTTTCTAATGATGATTGATCATGCTCTGTTTTCCAGCGTACAACTTCACAGCCCGTTGTGACGAATAGTAAGGTCGACAGTAGAATAAAATAATGCAGATATCGTTTCATAGATGACTCAAAGCGTAAGAATTTTAATAATTATACAATGTTTTATTGTGAAGGGGCGAATATTCGATAGCAAACATCAAAATAAAGATTTGTGATAATCATCTTTTTTGTTTTTTCAGTTAACATTATGTCAGAATTGAAAATTATGCGAATCAGCATATTGCTAAAGAAAGCAATCGATAGCATAATATTTTTCTATAATAAATTTTTATACAATATCGTGTTATTACCATGCGGATATGTATTAATATTTAGATTGAAACTATATATTAACGATTTAGGAGACACCATGCGTGTATTAGTTACTGGTGGCATGGGCTACATTGGTAGTCATACTTGTGTACAAATGATTGAAGCGGGTATGACCCCGATTATTGTTGATAATTTGTATAACAGTAAAGAAACAGTATTAGGGCGCATTGAGAGCTTAACAGGTGTAACACCCGCTTTTTATAAAGGTGACATTCGTGATCGTGAATTTTTAGACAGTGTTTTTGCTGAAAATGAAATCGATGCTGTAATTCACTTTGCAGGGCTTAAAGCAGTAGGCGAATCAGTAGAAAAACCACTTGAATATTATGATAATAACGTAAGTGGTACATTGGTACTTGTTGAAGCGATGCGTACTGCTGGTGTGAATGCGATTATCTTTAGTTCATCAGCGACAGTTTATGGCGATCCTGCTTCTGTGCCGATCACTGAAGATTTCCCAACCAGTGCAACTAATCCATATGGCCGTAGTAAGCTAATGGTAGAAGAGTGTCTTGCTGATATTCAACATGCATATCCTGAAATGAGTGTGACACTACTGCGTTACTTTAACCCTGTAGGCTCACATAAATCAGGCACTATGGGTGAAGATCCACAAGGTATTCCTAATAACTTAATGCCATTTATTTCTCAAGTTGCTGTTGGTCGTCGTGAGTTCTTATCTGTTTTCGGTGACGACTACCCAACGATTGATGGTACAGGTGTACGTGATTATATTCACGTGGTTGATCTTGCTGATGGTCACCTTGCGGCATTAACACATAAAGGTCGTGAAGCAGGTCTGCATATTTACAACCTTGGTACTGGTAACGGTAACAGTGTGTTGCAAATGGCGAAAGCATTTGAAGTTGCTTCAGGTGTTGAGATCCCTTATAAAATTGCACCTCGTCGTGCGGGTGATATTGCTGAGTGTTGGGCTGATCCTGCAAAAGCAAAAGCTGAATTGCATTGGGAAGCAAAACTAACGCTTGATGATATGACTCAAGATACATGGCGTTGGCAGTCAACAAATCCAAATGGTTACCCTGACGCAGAGTAAATCAGTCTTGGATTAAACGGAAAAGGCGCTAATTTAGCGCCTTTTTTTATAGGGTTACAATTAGTGTCCCTATATGTTAACGCGGGTGAAATGACTTATTTTAAGTTTTTTAAAATTGGTTTGTGTTATAATTTCCAGCTTATGTTTTCACAATATTGTGATATACATCATATTTGACAGTATACACTCATAGATTGAGTTGTTTTTACCGGAGCATCATTTTGCATTTTAAAGATCTTGGCTTAGACGCACGCCTATTAAACAAACTGAATCATTTGGCGTTTGATCGAGCAACCGAAATTCAACAAACGGCCGTTCCTGTAGCTATTGCAGGCAAAGATATTTTGGCGTCGTCGAAAACGGGTTCCGGTAAAACTCTGGCATTTTTATTACCTGCAATGCAGCGTATGTATCGTGGTAAGCCATTTACTCGTCGTGATCCTCGCGTATTAATTTTAACGCCGACCCGTGAGTTAGCGAAACAGATTTTCGCACAACTACGTACGCTTAATGCTGGTACTCCTTACGATGCAACCTTGATTGTTGGTGGTGAAAACTTTAACGACCAAGTAAAAGCATTACGTAATGACCCAATGTTTGTGGTTGCAACGCCTGGTCGTTTTGCCGATCACCTTGAGCACCGTAGTACACACCTTGATGGTTTAGAAATGCTTATTCTTGATGAAGCAGACCGTATGCTTGATCTGGGTTTTGAACCACAACTTCGTCGTATTAACGAAGCGGCAAATCACCGTCGTCGTCAAACATTAATGTTCTCTGCAACCATGGATCACGTTGATGTGATGTCAATTGCATCTGAGATGTTGGATATGCCAAAGCGTATTTCAATTGGTCACTCAGCAGAAGAACATACCGATATTACTCAACGCTTCATTTTGTGTGATCACTTAGATCATAAACAAGCACTACTTGATAAAGTGCTTGAAGTTGAAGATTACAATCAAGTTATCATCTTTACTGCAACGCGTGCAGATACCGATCGTTTAACGGCTGAGCTGAACGAACGTAAACTAAAAGCGGTTGCACTAAGTGGTAATCTGAATCAAACGCAGCGTAATAGCATCATGAGCCAGTTTGAGCGTAATTGTCATAAGATCCTTGTGACAACAGATATCGCATCACGTGGTCTTGATATCGATAGCGTATCGTTAGTGATTAACTTTGATATGCCAAAACACGCAGAAGAATATGTTCACCGTGTTGGCCGTACAGGTCGTGCGGGTAATAAAGGTGATGCTGTTTCATTGGTTGGCCCTAAAGACTGGAAGAGTTTTAAAGCGGTTGAAGCATTCTTGAAGCAAAAGATTGAGTTCACAACAATTGAAGGCTTAGTCGGTAAGTTTAAAGGTCTTAAACCTGCGCCGAAGAAAAAAATTGTTAAGAAAACGACAACTAATGCGACAGGTGCAGCGAAACAAGCGCAAGCGCCTAGAGCGAAGAAGAGAGTTGATAAGCGTTTTTACGAAAACCAAGCTGTGGGTAATGATGTATTTATCCCTAAGAAAAAGCGTAATACTGATATCGTTAAAGACGACGAATAAATAATCGTTAACAGATCATCGATTTCCTTGTTATAGCTATAATAAGGAAATAAAAAAACCAGACTTATGTGTCTGGTTTTTTTTTAGTTATATTCAGTCATTATATCCAGTGCTGAAATGCGATTAACGCAGTTGGTACACTTGACCTTCTTTATCTGCTTTAACTGCTGCAAAACTTAATACAAATGGACCTTGTGCTTGAACATTTGTTGGTAATGTTGCAATTGCTTGTTTTGCATCTTCACGGGTTGCGTAGTTACCGTAAATAACAGCGTACCAGTTACGACCTAGAGCATGTTTCCAATTAACCCAAATTGGTTGATCACCAGTAATAGGCTGAAGATAACCACGTAGGTTGCGTTCTTCACTTAATGCCAAAATTTGAACAGTAAAGTGTGCAGGGTTAATATCACCAAATGCTTGATCGTTCGTCATTGACTCTTCATCAGCAAGGTGAGCGTTGTCATTTTCGATGTAATCACTATCAATAACAGGTTCGCTCGTCACTGTTGTGTCTGGTGCGATTGTTGTTTCTGGTGCTACTGTTACAGCGGGTGTTTGCTGTTGACATTGAAGATTTTCGTTATCAACTTGAGACGGTAATAGGTAGCCTGAATCGCAAGGGCTGTCAGATGACGCACAACCAGATAATGCAAATAAACCTAAGACAACTGCTGCCTTTAGCGTACGAGATGTCATTGTTTTCTCCGAAGAATATTTAATGATTTGTTAATCAATGTGGTATCAGTATCAATAAGTTTTATGGTCTGAATATCACTATTAACAAATGTCTTTATACTTGGAGTGCATTGTAGCTAAAAACGGCAAAATATTGACATTATAATTACGCTTTAATGATTGAATGTGTATTTTTTAGCCAAACCAATTATACTAAATGAGAATAAAATGCATTGTCTTGAATATATAATGAGAAGTATGCCGTTATATATTTTTTTACTCTTTCATAGAGGTAAACGGTCTTTTTTAAATACAGATATTTTATTAACATATTAATAACAAACTGTATTTTTAAAGGATAGTGATTATGAAAGCGTGGCTATTAAGAGTAAGTGATCGTCAGCGACGGATAGTTACTGCAATTAGTGTAATATTTTTAGTTATTATTTCATTAGTAACGACAGGGATCACCAGTGCGTTATGTGATTTAAGTGCTTTTGTCATCTTGGCTATTGCTTTATGGCTAAAAATGCGCAAAAGTGATTAGTAATCAACCGATAAGGTGTTAATCTACTCAGCGGAAAGCAACTTAGGTATCACAATAAACCATGCCAATAAACGATAAAAGAAGGTAATAAGGCATTACCACTCAATCTTAAAACAATTCAATCACAACTTAATTCGTTAAAATAAACATAACTGTAACCAGTTGTTTGTATTAATGTTTTTATTGATACATTTTTTAATAAAGTGTGATTGAGTGCTAATTATTGCTTCTATATAAACTTTATTATCAGCACGAATTTTTACTGAATATGACTCAGTAATATAGACGCTGTTATCAGGGAGTATAGATGTGTTTATTGTAGAATTTTTGATTGTACTTGTGTGTATCTTAGTGGGTGCTCGAATCGGCGGTATTGGTTTGGGTGTTATGGGTGGTATTGGTCTTGCTATTCTAAGTTTTGTTTTCGGCTTACAACCAACAAGCCCACCGATTGATGTAATGTTAATGATCATGGCTGTTGTTGCTGCGGCTGCGGCAATGCAAGCGGCTGGTGGTCTTGAATATTTAATTAAAATTGCGTCAAATATTCTTCGTAAAAATCCTCGCCATATTACCTTTATTGCGCCGCTAGTGACTTATATGTTTACCTTCTTAGCGGGTACAGGTCACGTTGCTTATTCAGTGTTACCTGTTATTGCAGAAGTGAGCCGTCGTAGCGGTATCCGTCCTGAGCGTCCATTAGGTATGGCTGTTATTGCTTCACAGTTTGCAATTGTTGCAAGTCCTATTGCCGCGGCTGTTGTGGCATTAGTTGCGTTCTTAGAACCACAAGGGATTACATTAGCTGACGTATTAATGGTTACTATCCCAGGTACGTTCTGTGGTTTAGCCTTAGCGTGTGTTGTGGTAAATAAAATTGGTAAAGATCTAAAAGACGATCCTGAATATCAACGTCGTATGCAAGATCCAGTTTTCCGCCAAGAAATGGAACAAGAAGTAAAAGTAGAAGAAATCGTTATTCAGCCGGGAGCAAAGAAAGCAGTTGGCTTATTTTTATTTGGTGCGTTAGCTGTCGTTATTATGGGTGCGTTCCCCGCGTTGCGTCCTAACTTCAATGGTTCGGCTATGGGAATGGCACATACGATTGAGATCGTTATGTTAGCTGTTGCCGCTTTGATCATTTTAATTTGTAAGCCTGATGGTAATGCTATCACTCAAGGATCAGTGTTCCATGCCGGTATGCGCGCTATTGTGGCTATCTTTGGTATTGCATGGCTAGGTGATACGTTTATTGCGGGTCACAGTGAAATGGTTAAAGAAGCGGTGTCAGGCTTAGTTGAAGTTGCACCATGGACATTTGCTTTTGCTCTGTTTGCGTTATCAGTAATGGTTAATAGCCAAGGTGCAACAACAGCAGTGCTTGTTCCTGTAGGGATCACATTAGGCTTACCACCTGAAGTGATCATTGCAACGTTCGTTGCGGTTAACGGTTACTTCTTTATTCCTAACTATGGTCCAATCATTGCTTCAATTGATTTTGACCGCACAGGCACTACAAAAATTGGTAGTTACATCTTTAACCACAGCTTTATGATCCCTGGCTTATTAAGCATGGTGTTTAGTATTATCTTTGGTTTTATTTTTGCTAGCTTTGTTTTATAAGTCTGGTTTAAATAACACGTAACACTATCTTTATATTATATAAAAGCCGCTATATCTTTCAAATACACATGGAAGAATAGCGGTTTTTTTCGCTTTTTATTTTTGTGGTGTCTCATTTATGAGAATACTTTGGTTTATATCTTCTACACTCTAATGAGCATCATGGATTCTGTGAAGGAGTTAGAAATGAATACCATAAAACGATATCACATTATTGGCTATCTATTCGCCTATATATGGATTTTTAGTGGTAATGTACTGGCATCAACCCCTCCTGGACCACCCCCTATTCCTGAGTATCCAATCAATGAGGATGTGACTGATACTGTTAATGTTTCTCCTGCATTAAGTCAGCCGCAATTAGTGAATGCGATGCACACTAAGTTACGTCCTAATCGGGGAGTAACACATCTTATTCCTTTATCTATCTATGTAAAAGAAGGTGAATATTTACGATTAAGCCCTGCTGGATTTGGCAATATATATTTGTGTATTAATCATCTAACGAAGAAAGCGCTATGTGAGCAAAGAGTTTCATTTAACTATACGACAGATTATTACGTTAAAGCAGCGATTGATGGAGAAGTGTATATTGATAATCGTTTAAAGGAGTCTGATACCGCGGTTGCCGTTACTGTTACTGGTGGACATAATATGCCAGTATTTAACTTAAATAAGCATACCGATAATGACTTTTTATCAATGCTTGATGATGCCACAGTGCCTAATATTCATTTAATTTCCGATAAAATGATTATTACAGGTCCTATCGCTAAATTTAAGCAATATGGTGTTACCAATCCTACAGAACTTATGCAGAGTTGGGATAACATTGTGACATGGGGTCAGCAACATTATGGTTTTTCAGCAGATCTAAGTACGATTCATCAACCCGTTGCTAATAAGTTATTATTTCTTGATGTAGGTGATGAAGGTGCAGGTAGTATGTTTGCCGGTAACTATCATTTAGGTACTGGTGTTGATTATGTCTTTAATCGGGTTATTGATACCGATTTTCTTAATGGTACGCGAGGTTGGGGACCATGGCATGAATATGGTCATACACTCCAACCACGTTATTTGCAATTTAGCGGCATGACAGAAGTCACAACCAATATCACATCACAAAAGATCCGCCAAACATTGGGGCATGGTAGTAATATTGTCTCACGTTGGGATAACACTATTTTCCCATATCTTGATAAGCCCAATGCAGAAAAAGACTTTTTTGGTTCACAATTAGGGTTATTTGATAAGCTCGGTTTATTTTGGCAGCTTGATCTAACATTTGGTCCTCGTTTTTATCAACGCATGAGTGTGATTATGCGTAATGGTTATCAGGAATTGCCCACTATCTTTGATGTTGATCAAAATAAACGCGTCCAATTATTTATAGAACAAGCTAGTCTGGCTACCGGTTATGATTTACGAGAGTATTTTAAACACTGGGGTGTTCCTGTAACCGGTGAAACAAATATTGTAATGAATAGATATGCTCATTATTTACAACCATCAACGGGAATATGGGAAAATAGTGATTTATCAATAACTAAACAAGATCATGAGTTTGGGGAGGATGTGGCTATTCACTATCGCCCTAAAACGAAACAAATCCAATTTGCGTATGATTATTTCCGCACTTGGTTACCTGAACATAAGGTAACCGTTTATGTTAATAACCGTTATTTAGGTGAGATTGAAAATAATCAAAGTGATGAGTTTGATGTACATGTCGATCCTAGTCATGCAATTGTGACAGTTGCGACCAAAAAACGGTTAACGAAAGGCGATAAAATCAAATTAGTCTTTGAAGCACCACATACTAATACCGTGACCTATAAACAGCGAGTGAATAATATTCGAATGTGGTCTAATTCAGAAAAAGATAAAATAACGGTAAAAGTTAAACGTTCTCGTTTTAATAATGATAATTTCACATTAAAAGCATACTCGAACGGGTATAGAATTTTTAATTGTGAAAACCGTGTTTGTGAGAATGCTGATGTTAGAATTAATAACGGTAACGTCATTATCTCGAAACAATATCAATTAAGACCAAATCAACCAGTATCGATTGTTGTGGGTAAAGCCAATGGCGAATTACATAATGTTGTGTACGCGAAGTGAGTCGTTAAAGAACTATTGATACATTTAGCTTTTATTTCTGTGAGAATGATCTGGTAAATAAAACTAAAAAGTTATTGTTTAATAAATGTTTTTTAGAAAAATAGAAACGCATATAAGATAAAAACCTCTACGTCTTCTTAGTTGAAGAGTAGAGGTTTTTTGTTATTGATATTTTAACGTCAAACATTTATCAGTGTCAGCATAAGAAAAGGAATAATATGAGCACTCATCGACATAGCATACTGCGTTGTTTACCTATCATTTATATAGTTGCTATTCCATTAAGCAGTAATGCTGTGGCTTCGATATCGTCGCTATCTACATATTCTGTTAATGAGGGAGTAAGTGATACGGTAGAAGTTTCTACTGCATTGTCAATTAACGCCTTAGTGAATGGTATGGCGAATAAATTACGTCCTAATAAAGGCTTAACTCACCTTATTCCTACATCAATTTATGTTAAAGCAGGGGATTATTTACGTTTAAGCCCTGCGGGTTCGAATAATGTCTCTGTTTGTATTAATCAGTTACATCAAAATAAATTATGTGAACAAACCGCCGCTTTTAATAAAGAAACAGATACTTATGTACAAGTAACGATTGATGGTGAAGTTTATATTGATAATCAGTTAAATGTAGATGAGCCCTCTGTGGTAGTGACGCTGGCTGGTGGTCATAAAATGCCAGTTTTTACATTAAACGAGCATACCGATAGTGATTTCTTATCAATGCTTGATGAGGCAATGGTGCCTAATATTCATTTAGTGTCGAATAACATGGTCATAACGGGACCGATTGAGAAATTTAAACGTTATGGTGTGAGTGATCCGACGCGGTTAATGCAAGGTTGGGATAACATTATTGCATTGGGGCAACAGCATTATGGTTTTTCAACCGCTTTATCCTCTCGTCATCAGCCGATGTCTCATAAATTATTATTTCTAGATGTCGGTAGTGATGGATCTGGCTTGATGCATGCGTCTCGATACCATTTAGGTACGGGAACTGATAATGCATTTGATCGCGTTGTTCAAACGACGAAATTATTGACAGATGATGGTTGGGGTCCTTGGCATGAATATGGACATACATTGCAACCCCATTATGTCCACTTTAGTGGCATGGGTGAAGTAACAACCAATATCACTTCGCAAAAAATACGGCAACAGTTTGGTTATGATAGTCGTATTGTCGCAAACTGGAATAATAGTATTTTCCCTTATTTAGATCTACCGTTATCAGACAAAGACTTTTTTAGTCCGCAACTGAAGGCATTTGATAAATTGGGACTATTTTGGCAATTAGATCTCACCTTTGGTCCTCGGTTTTATCAACGTATGAGTATCATCATGCGTAATAATTATCATGATTTACCATCAAATTACGATGCTATATCTGCCGCTAAACGAGTACAAGTGTTTATTCAAGAGGCAAGTTTAGCGACAGGTTATGATTTACGGGAGTATTTTAACCATTGGGGCATTCCTGTTACTGATGAAACCCATTTAGCCCTTAATCAACATTCGACCTTATTGCCATCAACGGGTATGTGGGAAAACAGTGATTTATCTATAAGTAAACAAGATCATGAGTTTGGTGATGATGTTAAGATCCAGTATCTGCCGCAAACTAAACAGATCCAATTGGATTATGATTATTTTCGCTCTTGGTTACCGGAGCATAGGATCACTGTATATGCTAATGATCGTTATTTAGGCAAGGTTGAAAATAACCAGAGTGATGAATTTGAACTGAAGTTAGATCAAGATAACGCGATGGTTAATATTTTAATAGACAAAAAGGTACGTAAAGGGCGTGAGATAAAAGTAGTCTTTGAATCTCCGTTAACGCAAGCGGTGACTTATAAATACTATGTTAATAATATATAGATATGGAAGATGCCAGAAAAGGTAAACGGCCGATCAATTAATGGCTAACCAACTGATATCAGTGATCATTGGTAAACAAAATGGTCAGTTAGAGAATGTTGTGTATGCTAAATAACGAACCATAAATGTTATTCTTATTCTTATCGTGAGTGGTAGCATTTATTATAAAAAATCAGCATTAGCGTTGAGAGTCGAACGCTAATGCTGTGATAGGTAATATAAATTACTGCGCAGAGTAAATGGTATTACCTTCTTTTATTGTTTCTACAATCTTTATATCTTTAATTTTTGCGGGTGCAACGGTCAAAGGATTGTTGTCGAGGATAACCAGATCCGCCAGTTTTCCTACTTCAAGCGAGCCTTTGTTCATTTCTTCGTTATATTGCTCTGCTGCCCAAATTGTCATGGTCTTTAGACCTTCAAGTGGCGTAATTTGTTGTGCTTCACCGATGACTTCATTATTGCGTGATAATCGATTAACCGCCGATGAAAGCATCATCATTTGATCTAATGGTGCTACCACAAAGTCAGTATGATTGGTTGGACGAATACCCATATTTATAGCATCACGCATTGGGCTAATATAATCAGTTTGCTTTTTACCGCGGTTTTTAAGATGCGCATCTGCAAAGTAATAGGTATGTAAGGTATAGAACGAAGGACGGATGTTGAATTCTTTAAATTTACTTAATTGATCTTTACGAGCAAATTGGGCATGGATCATTGTAATATCACGATCTTTGGTCAGATCACCATTAGCTGCCGACTGATGAGCATCAAAAAATGCATCAATCGCACCATCGCCATTTGCATGTATATTTAATGGCACATCTAAGTCATAAACTTTTTTTACCATTTTATTAATCGTGTCTTGTGGGAAGGTTAATTCACCTATCCACTGTTTTTCTCCTGCTGGGCCGCCCGTTAAATATGGGGTTGTAAATCGGGCTGTACGACCTTGAGGTGAACCATCAATAGTGACTTTAATCCCGCCGACTTTAAAACGATTATTGTATTTTCCCCATTGATCTATTGGGTATTTCGCTAAAATAGCATCAACATCGGTAATAAAAGGATAAACGATGACATCAATAATATTTGCATTGGCATCAGATGCCCGTTGGATAGTTTCAAACTGATTTAAATGGGTTGCGCCTTCATGGGCGGTTGTAATCCCATTTTGAGCATATAATTGTTGTCCAGCTTTCGTTGCTGCAATTTCTTGTTCAGGTGACATTACTTCTGCTTGGGCAAGAACGGGCAGATAAGCGGTTTCCATGATCAAGCCAAAGGGTTCATTAGTCCCTTCTTTACGAACAATAACGCCACCAGCAGGGGTGACGGTTTTATCACTGTAACCGTATTTTTTTAAAGCAAGGCTGTTCAGAACCGTACCGTGCATAGAAACATGATCGATACGAACCGGGTTATCAGGGAAAATCTTATCAATATCATCACGGTTAAGTAAGCGACCATTTGGCATGACGGTATCATCGTAACCGTAAGCAATAATCAATTCACCTTTAGGGATCTTGTTCGTGTCAGCATATTGCTTAATAGCAGCAAGAATACTATCAACATCTTTACCTGTACCTGATGGCGGCGCATAAACTTGAGCTTGGTTAGCAACTTGCAATGAGTTGAAATAATGGCTGTGTGCATCAATAAAACCAGGTAATAAGCTTTTCCCGTTCAAGTCGATGAGTTCGGTCGTTTTTGATTTAAATGTTGCGTTAATTTTATTGGTATCGCCAACAGCAATGATTTTGCCATCTTTAATTGCAATGGCTTGAACTGACGGTTGAGCATCGTTCATGGTAATAATATTACCGCCACTATAAATAGTGTCGGCATAAACAGCATTAGTATTAGCGCTCACTGTAGGCTCTTTGTCGTTGCATCCCATGATTAACAATGATGATATTAAGGCTGATATAAGTTTTAATTTTGGAATTTTCATTGATGACATCCTGGTTAGAAATA
The DNA here is from genome assembly GCA_947039005.1 of uncultured Photobacterium sp. Taxonomy (GTDB): domain Bacteria; phylum Pseudomonadota; class Gammaproteobacteria; order Enterobacterales; family Vibrionaceae; genus Photobacterium. The sequence goes on along the minus strand of CAMQXY010000009.1, from coordinate 20,281 downwards.
ACAAAAAGAGTGAGAGTGACTATATCTGTAGATGGTGACTATACATATTGATAGCCCTAAAATTTAATAATACTTATATTTATAGATGGAATCGTTAAATGTAGGCAGTAATCAGTCGGCAATAGCTGAGGTTTGTGGCGAGAGTGATACAAAAAAGCCAGATAAGAGATCTGGCTGTAGAGATATAAATGTAATAGACGCTTGCTAATAAAGAAACAATGGCTATTAAATAAACAATTCAATATAGGTTAGTGATGCTGATCCAATCGCTAACCAAAGCACAACTCCTAGTAATAATGGTTTGTGTCCTGCATTACGTAATTTACTCACTGTGATACCAGAGCCAATCAAGAATAAACAGACGACTAATAAACGCTTTGAGGCATCAAAGATAAATATGTAGGTTGAATGGAATTGGGGAATAAAATGCGCAATTAAAATAGCTAGGCAATAGAAAACAATAAAATAGGGGATGCCAATTTTCTTACTGTCACCTTTAAATAGTAATGCGCTACCGAAAGCGACAGGAATAATCCATAGCGCACGGGCGAGTTTTAAGGTGGTGGCAGTTTTTAATGCTTCATCGCCATACGATCCCGCAGCCCCGACGACAGACGATGTATCATGGATGGCAATCGCCGCCCAAGTACCAAAGGCATGTTGGCTCATATCTAATAAATGACCGATTGCAGGGAAAAGAAATAGAGCCACAGCATTAAGCACAAACACGGTCGCTAAAGCTAATGATGTTTGATCATCACGGGCATTAATCGCAGGAGATACTGCGGCAATGGCACTACCACCACAAATAGCCGTACCTGCTGCAATTAAATGACCGGTTTTTTTATCCAATTTTAAAAAGTGGGTCACGAACCACCCTAAAAATAAGGTAAAGAAAATTGAAGAGATAATAAGTCCAAGTCCCTGACGACTAGCTTCAATCGCTTCATTTAAATTAATCCCGAACCCTAAACCAATAATGGAGTATGACAAAAGTTTTTTGGTTAAAGCGGCAAGATTAAATTGGGTGGGAACTAAACCAAAACTGGCTAAAGTAAAACCAAGGATTAATGCAATCGGTGAACTAATAAAAGGGGATAAACATATAACAGCGGCAAGTATAAAGACAATATCTGTTGGCCTAAGGTTTCTAATCTTTTGATTTAATGTCATTTTATGGTTAATGTCAGTTTGTGTGTAAGATTTTAAATTATACGCATGTCATTCTATTTAGTTGAGTGAAATATTTTTAAACGAGGGTTCAATATAATTTAACTTATTACGGTTACTTTTTTTCTCTCGCTTGATCATCAAAATCATCAAATAGTGGCTCTATTTCTTTATCGACTATTATTTTAATATCATGTTCGATTTTTACGTTAAGGTTAACTTCAATCGGTTTATCAGATGTCGCTACCTGTATCGTAGGCGTGCATCCATTGAGTAAAAACAGCATTACGATGATCAGTATGCGCTGGATATTCGATAGGGATAGTATTTTTTGCTCGTTATTCATAATGCTCCCCTTAAAGGTTAGTGGCGATTAAAATGTTTACTGATTGTTTGTTCTATTTCTGAAGCATTAATCATGTTAATTGTTTTTATTAGTTTAAGTATATTGTATTCAACAGCTAGGTTGATATTAACTGGGCGATTATATTGAAAGTCAGGATTATAACCTTTGAAATGAGACTGCGTTTTTAACATGCCATCTTTAGCGTAGTTAAATTTTATGGCTAAGGTACGATAATGATAATTTTTAAGGATTTCACTCACGATTAAGGGGCTATGATGACCCGCGGCTTTTACTTTATCGTCGATCACTGAACCATCAAGATAACGTAATACCCCACCAGGATGACGAGATTGCAGTACACCAACATGGATCTCAGGTTGTCCGTTAATAATAGAAACAGGGATTGTTCCATCAAGCACCCCGGTAAATTCTATACCTTCATGATCAATAAGATCAGCGATCTTATTGATATCAAGCCCAAATACCGTAATAGGAATTGAGGGTAAATGATGTAAGTTGGTTATATAGACATTATGTGCGGTTAAACTGCCGCCTAATACATTCGCTGATACTTGATGTAATCGGTATTGGTTGGTTTGTGTATTAAGGTCGAGAATTAAACTGGGGGTTGTTATGGTTATTCCTGGATTAAGTTGTTGGGCAAACAAAGCAATAGGACGAAGTGTACGGATACCATCAGGTGAAAAAGCCATATAAAAGCTGCTATTAAGTTGCGTAATATCCATACCACGGTAATGACCAGAGAGTTTATCGGTCGTAATATTTGCCGTACCTGTTAACTGGTTATTTTTATCAATAACGAAAGATGCGCTGGTGGAAATACTGCCATCAGTAATATCAAGCGGTAAAGACAGTGCTGGGAAATAGTGGTTTTTTAAGCTATTACGTTGAGAAAAATGGATAGTTCTATGGTGTAGTTTTACGGCTGTTTTCTTGGTGTCTATATTCGTTTTAACATCGACTTTCGCTAAGATATCATCATAATTATTCGCTAATGTTGCTTCTGTCCGTAAGGTATTGTCTGCTAAATGGAAGTGCCCATAAAGATGCGTCGCGGGCAGTAATTGTTTTTGGTTACGTTGGGCTGCTGCCACGGTAATATTGAAGTCACTTGAGAGTGTCAGTGGATGGGTTGGTTTTAGTGATGGTGATGATTGCTTGGTTGTTGTGAGTGATGCTGTAGTAAGGGGATCATTTAATAATAACTCATAGCGTAATAAGAACTTGCTAACATCAATATTTAATTGCGCTTGATAGTCTGCTGATGGTGATTTTTTTGTTATTTGATGGTGAGCATATAACTGTGTATTTAATTGTGCTTGCGTTGCTTTAGGTTGATAAAACAGTAATGCAAGTCGATCATCTTTTTTTTCAACAAGACCAATTAATTGATTTAAAGTGAACTCAAAATGTTTACTACTACTGGAGGCTAAGGTTGGAATCCCTTCTACTATCAGTTTTTGTACTTGAAAGCGGGTGTCTTGAAGTTGGGATATTAAATAATTATTAGCCCATGTGGCTTTTACTTTGGAGCTAAAGGAAACGTTATCTATTTGACTGTCAATAATTGGGTGGAGTGTATTAATACTGGCATTGATATTGGCATCAATATGGCACTGTAGGCTAGGATATAAACAATTGAGTTCATCAATAAAGAAATCTAATTCTGATTTTGTTTTTTCATTTTTAAAATTGATAGTCTCATCATTATCACTTAACACCATTTGGAAGAGTTTATTTTTATAGCTGACATTGAAGTTTATCTTACCATCGCTATTCATTTGAATTTTTGCCACATATTTAGGGGCATTATTACGACGGGTATCTTTTTCTTTTGAATCAAGAAAAGGAACGGCAAACGCATATTTATTAAGTTCAATTGTAAAAGACGACGGTAATTCAATCCCAATGAGATAATGTGCATCGACAATTTTATTGTCAATCACCATTGGTGAGGCTGTTGTTGATAAATCACTGACAACTTGTTTAGCATAAAAGCGTAATGGACCATTTATTTTAGCATCGGGTACATCTTCTAATCCTAAACGGTCAGTAAATTCTTTGGTATTTTTAAAATGGGCATTGCAATTTAAATATTGTGGTAACGGCTGTTTGAAAATTATTTTGGCATCACAGTTAAGATTATTACCATCACTGCGGGTCATAATGGCATGTGCGCGGGCTTCTGTTTTTGAAAGATGATGAATATTAACATCAAGCTGGTATGGATTAGGGGCTAAGGCTTTTCCTCGTATAATAAAATGCGCCTTGGTTTTACTTTCAGCGCTAATATTTAACTCTTTTGCCTGTTGTTCTATTTTTTTACGGGCTTGCTGTCTTTGTGTGCGTTGTTGTTTATTAAGTGTTTTTTCTGCTGTTGTTTTATGGTGTGATATTTTCGGCTGCTCAGTATTGATCTCGGTGGGTAGGGTATTCGCCGCTGGTGGATTGGCTGTTACTGTTAGTGGCGTTTCTAAAATGACTTCTGCATCAATTAATAAGTCGCCATAAGTAAATGACGTTATTTTAAATTTATTCAGTGGCAAACGGGCAAGGTTGGCAATGGTTTGCCCAAGATGAAATCCTTTGCTGTCGACATCTGTACGATCAACAAATGCAGGTAAATGTTTAGGTTGTTCGAGTTTTGCCGTGTTAGCGATTAACGTCATTGTTGGTAGGCTATGTTTGAGATCAAATGCCAACGCTAACTGCGTGATAATTTGTTCCGATAAGGTGTTATTAAGGGTATCCCATTCAGGGTGTAGCGATGCAATCGTCACTGATACGGGTGTTTTGTCTTTTTGCCATGCAATAGAAAACTGACTATCGATAAACCGTAAGGGGTAATGTGGTGACGGTTGATAATGAGGGAAAAATAAATTTAATTTTCCTTTATCGGAATAACCTGAGATCGTCAAATATGGGCTATTAGTAATCGTTACATTAACGTGTTCAATAATTTGTGTTGCTGCTGATTCTTGTCCATCACTGTGTGCCGCAGAAGCGGTCACTTTACGGGCGTGGGCATTAATAGTCAGTGGCGAGGAAAAGTCTACAAATTCAAAGGTCGCGTCAAAAAAGTGAATATAGCGCAGGTAAATATGTTGCTGTTCGAGCAGGGTTGTGGCGGCAGGAGAAAGTTCAATTTCATATTTTTTAGCAAAAAGCTGATATCCACCTTGATCACTAGACTGATTTGGATCAATAGGCTGTTTTGGATCAATGCTATGGCGTAATGAGAGATGATGAAAGGTGACGTTGTAACTAAAAACCCGTAATGAAATCTGCTCTGCTCGTATTCCACCATCATAGTGTAGCCCTTTAAAACTCGTTATCGCTATTCCATTTATGTTGAGCCATATAAAACCAATCATTGGTAATAGCATGATGATCCCTAACAGAGATAAACCAACCTTGGCAATCTTGGTGCTGTTACGTAACCGCGATGGCCGAGAATCAACGGTGGATGATGGCTCGGTATTGGGCGGAGGGGATTTCACAACGATAGTTCACCTATTGATAATGATATGGATGAAATAATGATTCATTAGAAGCAATAAGTGATTAGATCAACGTAAATAATAACCACTGGTTGCATATTTAAACATATACCAGATTCTATTATTGGAGGGTTGTAGATGGAAATTATTCAATAATAGTGGGTGTTAAAATGACTAACTATGCTTATAGTTACAAAATTTACGGGGTTACATTTCCAACTTTGAATTTATATGCATTTTAAGGGTCTAAATTTAATTGTCTAAATAATACAGCCAACCTTGGTGTGTGGTTGAAAACGTATCGTTACAATGACGTTGTTGTTGCTGACGCTGGGTTAACGATAGGGTATCAAATAACCGCGAATAACGGACAGGATCACTGCCATAAACTAAACATAAGATATGCTGATAGCGGGATGAGCTAAGACCATGTTGTTGAATAAAGGGATTGTTTTTAAGTTCCGAACTATTAAGAGCATCAATACCGAATAATTGATTTGAGTTAATCGCAATTTCATTACCTCGCTCAATATCGTTAAGCAGTAAAAAAATAACAAAATTATCAATGGTATTTTCGTTGTCACCTAAGATAGGGATTGCGCGATCAAGGATATAAGCATGGCCGATCTCATGCAGTAACGTCAGTAACAGTGCATCAGTGGTCGCTTGATAGCGTTGTTGCTGGGTTGGGTACATAGCACTATCATTCATGTGCTGTAATAGCTGAGTAATATATTGATAGGGAATTTGGATTTGCTGTTGGGTCGAATCAAAAGCCGGTCCCTTGGCACTCCCAAAAACGATGTCTAAGCTGGGAGCAAAAATATAACGTGTTTGGCTCAGTTGCTTAATGGTTGTAAGAATAGAAGAGTGCTGAACAATATCTTTGGCTTGTTGTTGTTGCGGGTTAGAAGGCGCAATAAAGACAAAATTAACGGTAGGAACAGGCTCTAACGCTAAACCATACTGTCCCCCCGTAGGATGTTCTGTGCCTGCAAAGCTTACATGAGACATTGTTAGCGCAAGTAAGCCATATAGAAGCATAACGAAGGGAGATAAAGCGGCAGAGATGAAACGTGAAGCGAGTGTGTTTGCCGGCGGATTTAAAGTGAGCTTATGGCTATTCACGTTATTACCTCATTACTGCTATAGATGTATCATAAGTGATAATTATAGCGGATGAGACAAAAGGTAACGCTGTAAAAGCATTAAAATACCCTATTAATAACTATTGATGGTTCAGTGCATGTTGTTTTATATCGATAGTTATTATGTGAGTACGTTGCAATATTTATGGGATATTTATGGGATTTTTGAGTAGTTATTTGAGCCGTAAGAGCATATCCACCACACCATCAGCCAATTGCACATCAATGTCAAAGCCCATTTTTTGCGCTAAGGTGATCATGCCGCGGTTCGTTGGCATAGTCATACCTGTTAGGGTATATAGCCCGCGTTGTTTGGCATAATTAATCAGCTTGGTCATTAAAATACCGCCTAGCCCCATTCCTTTCATATCTGAACGAACTAAAATCGCAAATTCAGCTTCTTTATTATCAGTATCCGATAAGGCTCGTGCCACCCCGATGATCATTCCGTTATCGACAGCAACAAATGCCATTTCACGGTCATAATCTATTTGAGTAAACTTAGCTAATGCTTCATGGTTAAATTCACTAACCTCAGAGAAAAAACGTTTATATAAATCGTCTTCAGACACGTGGCTGATAAAGGTTTTATGGGCAGGTTCATCCTCAGGCAAGATAGGACGGAGCAATATGTGTTTACCGTCTTTGAGTTGGCACTGTTGCTCATATTCTTTAGGGTAAGGACGAATCGCTAATCGTTGCTGAATATCACCGTTAAAAGCCGCAATATCCATAGAGGCATCAATAATTGTTAGCTCATCTCCAGAGACAAGCAAAGGATGAATATCAAATGCACTAATTTCAGGGCAATCAATGATCATTTGTGAAATTGTGACTAATAATTGGCATAAAGCAGGAATAGATATTTTCTCTAAACTACTACGTTGTTTGATTTTTTGACGTTTTAAGGCATTAATCACCATATAACGGGCTAACGCCATATTCAGCGGCGGTAACGCGACCACGGCATCACGTTCAATATCCCAATGAATGGTTTCTTCACCAAGCATGATCACAGGGCCAAAGACAGGATCGTTATGTACACCAATTCGTAATTCCTGTGCGCCTGAGCGATCAGCCATACGTTGGATCAATAAGCCATCAATACGTGCACTCGGATAATGCAGTGCAACACGAGACAGAATGGCATCAGCAGCATTTGCTACTTCATTGGCATCACGGAGGTATAACACCACGCCATGAATATCAGATTTATGACGAATATCAGATGATCGTAATTTCACTGCGACGGGATAACCAATTTGTTCTGCGATATGTACCGCTTCAGCAGCATCGGAGGCAATCCATGTAGGAAGTGTTGTAAAACCATAGCTTTTAAGTAATGGTCGTATCTCATGGGTTTCAAGATGATAAATGTTTTGTTGGAGCAAACGCTGTATTTCATTACGAACATACTGAGGATCTATTGCCATTTCACCAATGGAGATTGGGGTTTCCATCAATTGACGTTGGTTACGGCGGTATTCGACTAAATGCATGAAAGCCGAGATTGCACTTTCAGGGGTACGGTAGGTAGGTAATCGAGCTTGAGTAAATATAGACCGAGCATCCGCAGCTTCATTTTCGCCTGACCAATTGGTTAAGATATTAAACCGTTGACTCCGTGAATGCTGGTGGAGGGTATCAACGACTATCTTGGCTGTATGAGTACTATTGGCGATAGCGGAAGGGCTGTGCATGATAAGCAGCGCATCAAAGTCATCACTATCGAGTAAGATATTAATCACTTGCTGGTAACGGTCGTTATTTGCATCTCCCATAATATCAATAGGGTTAGCTTGTGACCAATAAGGCGGTAAGACTTGAGATAATGCTGCAATAGTTTCAGGGCTTAATATTGCTAATTTTCCACCACGATCAGCTAATGCGTCGACCGCCATAATTGCAGGTCCACCACCATTGGTGAGAATAGCCAGTCGTTCGCCACGTAATGGAACCGAATGTGCTAATGTTTCAACGGCTGAAAATAGATCATGGGTTGTATGAACCCGCAACATTCCAGAACGACGAATAGCGGCATCGTAAACTTCATCAAGTCCGTTTTCACTTGGGCTATGTAATAATGCGGCTGAACGTCCAGCTGATGTGCGCCCACTTTTTAAGACTAAGATACGTCGATTACGGGCAGCGGCGCGGGCGGCTGACATAAACCGTCGCGCATCTTTAATGGTGTCGATATAGAGTAAGATAGCATCTGTTTTTGTATCTTGGCTTAAAACATCCAATAGCTCAGCAAAATTAATGTCACAAGCATCACCTAAAGAGATAAACGTAGAGAAGCCTATGTGCTTATTCTGCGCCCAATCAAGAATAGTGGTACAGACTGCAGCTGATTGTGAAATAAACGCGATATTACCTTTATTGGCTTGAATAGGAGACACTGACGCATTTAGGTTAAGCCAAGGTAATATGATCCCCATACTATTAGGGCCGACAATACGCATATTATAACGTTGGGCATTGGCTAACATTGGTTGCTGATAGTTAATGATGTCTTTATTGTTTGCGGTAGGCGTCATTCCTGCGGCAATAACAATCACGGCTTTAACGCCTTTTTCTCCGAGTCGAGTAATAATGTCAGGGTTAAGCTCTGCGCGGGTACAAACAATCGCAATATCTGGAGTAATTGGCATTGCTTCTATACTGCGATAAGCCAGGATCCCAGCAACTGCGGCATACTTTGGCGTGACGGGAATAATTGGACCATTAAAACAGCCGGATAATAAATTACGTACTACAACATAGCCTGTTCGTTGTGGATTGTTTGAAGCGCCAATAACCGCAATACTGGTTGGTTTTAAAAAAGCTGTAATACTACTCATAAGATAATCATCTCTATTTGTCTTATTGATACTTTATATCTAAAGTGGGTGAAACCGTTTTTTTTATAAGCATAATGTGATCTAAAAGAACATCATCGGATGAAGATTGCGTTGAGTTGTTATTCAACAAGCGGGGGCATATATCGGTAATAAAAAGGATTAAGGAAGAGATACTTCGGCTCGTATTGTGAGTGATTTGTTAGTGGATTGTCAGTATGTTTCTAACGTTGTATGTTATGAAAGTGTTGGCATGAAATAACGTAATTTTTATGAGGAAAAGTGAAAAATAAAGGAGAATAATACCTTTAAAGATCTTGAAAATTCCCTTTTGGTATATGTATCAATTAATTATAAATTCCATTAGGGATTAATGACATTTTCGATTATTCTCCAAAAAAATTATAAAAAGAATAAATTTATGCTATCAAATTGTTATTTTTATTTCCAGCCTCGCTATTATAATGGGGAGATCTCTGCCTATGAAGCACTACTGAGAACCGCTGAACCTGATATTGAAGTTTATATAGAAAATATCGCGGATCATGTTGTTTTTGACTTATCTATTATTAGGTTTGTTATCAATCAGCGTTCACAATTACCCAATCCAGAAAAGATACAATTATCGATTAATATCTCGATTGCAAGTTTACTGAATGAGTCATTTATTGAAGCATGTAAGGTTATCTTTGAACATGAAAAAAATATTGTTTTAGAATTAACTCGGCATGATGTAACTGATGATTTTGATGGCATTCAACAAGCGATAAAAGACCTAAAAACAACAGATGTTTTATTTGCACTTGATGATTACGGTAAAGGTTATGTTAATAGTGAGTTATTCCTTCATCTTGATATTGAGTATGTTAAGTTAGATAGAAAATTGATTAAGAATATTGATCAGAACTATATAGCTTATTCATTAGTTAAAACGATGTATGAAAAAATTGCTAAAGTACTTGGTAAACATATTATTGTTGAAGGTGTAGAAACATTTGAGCAATTGAATTTACTGAAGCAATTTGGTGATATGACTTATCAAGGTTTTTATTTTTCAAAGCCATTAACTGTCGATAACGTAAAACCAACCAAATCTTGTTCGTATAACACTACAAGAAAGTCTCAGTCATTTTGTGATCAGCTTGAACGTGCTATTTATGATATGAATCGTGCTCAGAATTCTCAGTCGATTAAAGCGGCAATTACGCATATTACTCAGCTAGATAAGTATAATATTATCGGTGTTAGTCCAAATTTTTTTGATGTATATAATGAGCAACAACGAATAAATAAAAATTATAATGAATTACTTGAAAAAAAGAGTAATCCACATTTTTTGTTAGTGTCTTCATTAATCAGTACATGTGATGCACTGGTCATTATTCGTGATAGTGAGGGTCAGGCTATTTATAATAATGATAGGCATATTAAATACTTAAATATGGATCTTGTTGATTATACGTCAGCACAAGTTTGTGAACAGTTTCCTGATTATCGTACTTGTCTTGATTTAGATAAAGAATTACTTAACAGCGATACCTGTTTTATTGTGTCGAATGAAACTGTAGAAACTGAACATGGTAAGCAGCTTTATCAGACTTATCGTCAGAAAATAACACATTTTAATCAATCATTTATTATTTGTAGTGTGTATGAAGCTAACGATAGTATCCATATTGATGATCTCACTGGTTGCTATCAAAAAAGTTATTTAGATACGACTTATGCTCGTGTTTATCAAACGTTAGTGTTCATTGATTTAGATGGCTTTAAATTGATTAATGATGTTTATGGGCACAGTAAGGGTGATGAGGTTTTACGTGATTTCGCAAAAACACTAAAATATATGCTGAGAGATTGTGATGCGGTTGTACGTTTTGGTGGTGATGAGTTTGTTTTATTACTCGATAGCACCTCACCAATGGTGGTGCGACAGCGAATAGAGACGATTAGAAGTCATATTGAAGCCTATTTTTTAGTTAAACAATTACATTTAAGTTTTTCTTATGGGATTGTTGATATGGGAGATGGCATCGATAGTGCCTTGAATAAAGCAGATAAAGCGATGTATCTACAAAAATATGCCCGTAAGCAGTAAAGAAAAAAGAGATCAAATGATCTCTTTTTTTGCTGGTGGACTATAAGCTGGTGGCTTAGATAAGAATAGGCAATTACACTTGGTAACGGCTTTTATCACCGATATCAAAATGCAGTGGCATACGCCATTTACTAAAGGCAGCAAATGCAAGCAGTGCCGCCCCGACTACCGCAAACCCAATCGCAATACTGATAAGATTAAAGACTAAGCAGAACCAAAAGCCCGCTAAAACAATTGGGGTCAGTAATAATGCTTTTACTTTGAAACAAAAGTATTCTTTTATTGAAAGCGCACTAAAGACAAATAAAGCGGCTCCTAATGCTAATGGTTGCCATAATCCAGCCATAAACCAAATTGCAGCAAATAATCCTGCCCCTTGAATTAACCACCGAAAACGTTTGTCATAAATGTGAACTGTTGTTGATGCTAATAAAGCGACGATAACAAGGAAAGGTGTCGCAGTATTCGTTTCAGAACCAATAATAGCCATAATAACAGCAGCGAGAGTGAATGCTGAGCGATATAAGATAACGGTTAATTTATCAAGTATATCAAGATCGCATTTAATGTGTGGATCAGCCATTGAAGCTCCTAGATAGCGATAGAAAAAATAATAAACAATGTGAGTCATATTATTGTAAGAAAAACAATATGTATTGTGATCAGGGTAACATAATTGTCTTTCGATTGATCTATCGTTATGAACTGTTTGATCGTAATCAAAAGCTACGGCAAACTATTGCTAACTATTTGTCATTTAATTGTTTTTATGATTAGGCACTCTGAATGTGCGGTTGAAAAATAAGAGAGAATAAGATGAAAAAAATAATCGCATTAAGTTTGTTATCGAGCTTAGCGGGTTGCGCTCAATTGATGCCTGCTACAACACCATTACAAACGCCTATTGACACTATTAATACGACAAAGGCAACGGATGCATTTGTTGAGCCTGTTATTGTCGCTGAATTAGATTCATCAGTTAAAACAGATCCTCTTTATCAATCAATTGATTCGATAGCGGTGAGTGAGCAAGCGATCACCGAACCTAAAGCTGTGATCAATGAAACCGTGATAACAGAGCCAACAGCTGAGGTTGAAGCGACAGATACTGAAACTAATCAAATCGAGATGACCGATCCAGCATTAGAAGTCGCAGCTACGGCAGATGCCCCTATTGTCGAAGTACCTCAGATAACCGATGATAGCTACAAAACAGTAGATATGCATGGTTATAGCCTTCAAATAACTGCATCAAGAGATGAGCAATCATTAATAACGTTGTTATCGTCATTAGCGAGTCAACAACCCGCTTGGCTCAATAAAAAAATGCTCAATGGTAGTCAAGCCTACACATTACTAGTTGGTCATTATACTGATTATGATCAAGCTAAAGCTGCTTTAGCATTATTGCCTCAAGCGGTACAACAAAACGGGGCATTTGTACGTAACTTCTATGATATTGAGCATACAGGCTCACCACAATTAAAGCGGTTACAGTAATTCAGTCGCCAACAGCATATAAGCGGTGGTTAAATAGACATTTACAGCACAAACTTCGCAGGATTTGAAAAAAAATCACAATATGATGAGGTAGAGGGTGCATTAACCTTACTTTTTTGATTACTATATTCGGCAGTGAATGCCTTACTATTTTAGACCTTGGTACTGTATCAAGGCTTTTGTGATCTGCATTGTATTGTGATTGGTATAATTAAGGAACGATAATGAGTTCTATCCATGTTTTATTATTATGCGGCGGCGGCAGCGCTGAGCATGAAGTTTCTCTCGTTTCTGCAAATTTCATTGAGCAGCAATTAAAAGCCATCGATGGTGTTAGCTATACACGCGTAGAAATGACTAAAAATGAGGGTTGGTTAGATGCAAACCAACATCCTTGCGAATTGAATTTGGATAAAACATTGTCCGTTGTTGGTGAGCAACGTATCACAGTTGATTATGTGATCCCTTGTGTGCATGGTTTTCCCGGTGAAACAGGTGATTTACAGTCATTATTTGATTTAGCGGGTTTGCCTTATTTAGGTTGTGGTGCTGAAGCGAGTACAAATTGCTTCAATAAAATCACCACCAAGTTATGGTTCGATGCGCTAAACATTCCGAACACGCCTTATGTTTTCCTTAGTGAGAACACTGAAGAAGCCCATCAGCAAGCGTTGGCTGCATTAAGTAAGTGGGGCAAGGTATTCGTTAAGGCGGCGTGTCAAGGCTCATCAGTGGGTTGTTACAGTGTGGTTGATCCACAACAATTACGTGTTGCGGTTGATAATGCGTTTGGTTATTCAAACCAAGTGTTAATTGAAAAAACCATTAAGCCGCGTGAGCTTGAAGTTGCTGCTTATCAATTTGGTGATCAACTTATTATTACCAAACCCGGTGAAGTATCGTGTCCGGATGATAAGTTTTATAGTTACGAAGAAAAATACAGCACTGATAGTTTATCAACGACTCAAGTTGAAGCCCGCAATTTAACGCCAGAGCAAGTTGAAGCAATTCAACATTATGCACGTAAAGCGTTTGAACAAATGAAGCTTAAAGATTTATCTCGAATTGATTTCTTTTTGAGTGAAGATAACGAGATCTTATTAAATGAGATCAATACATTCCCTGGAATGACGCCAATTTCAATGTTCCCTAAAATGTTAGAGAACTATGGCCATAGCTTTACTGATTTTATTGAACTTGCGATTAAAAACGCGGTTAAATAAATATTACTCATTTATTGATTATTAAGCCAACCGTTGCAGGTTGGCTTTTTTATATTTCCTGCCTCTTATGTCCAATTTATTTATTATTGTTGCTATTTTTTTCAGCAAATTTCTTTAGCGTGCTATCACGCTTAGCACGTTGACCTATATATTGTGCTGGCATAGCAGGGCTGCGCCATCGACCTTGGTGCTGAATTTGATGAACAGAAAGCCCCGCTTCGGCTAAATCTTGGCTAGCACCAACGCGTGGGGATTGACCTGAAAATATCACATCCGTCGGCAGTTCAAGCTCTTGGCTTGCACGTCTAAAAATCCGGTAGATAGAAGAATGATCGAGAGGGTTATCACCAATGTTGTTATGTCTATCTATGCGGCGAAAAACAAACCCGCTATCGATCATCGCTAAGGTTAACCAACGGTTTACCGCATCAGAAGCAACATCACTTAATGCGATTAAATTATCATTGACCGAAAGGGTAATTAATCCATCGGCTGTGACTTCAACATCATTGATCGTCAATGCTGTCACTTCAGAACGTTTTAGCATCGCTTCAAAGGTCATCGCCCAAATAGCCATATCACGTACATCTTTTGCTTTCGTCGAGCGCATAAATGAATCGAGTAGTTCATGTAAGTGATTATCGCGAAAGCCATAAGCATTGGTATAATCATCATGTTTATCAAGACGTTGTTTATGCATGGCGAGTTTTATTTCATTGCTTAAACAGGGGTTAGGTAAGGCATGGCAGCGATGGACCAAACTAATAGTGACAATGTAACGTTTAAGGCTGGCTAATTTTCGGGTTAGCGCCATTTTTTCAATATAGCGATGCACAATTTCCGCAGATGCGGGTAACGGTGAGGCATTATTCTGCACACAAAAAAGTAAAAAGCTATTCCAATCATTTTTAAAGGCGACCAGTGTGTTTTTAGCATATTGCTGATGTGTTAATTGCTCCCAAAGAGTAATGTTTTCAGCAACGGATGAAAAATCAGTAATACTTGCGTTACAAACGGTTTCGTTCTCAATAATGGGTATTTTCTTTGCCATCATAACACCTAATGCACTATAACTTTATATATTGTAAGAATAGCAACGTTCATCGAAAAACGAAAGAAATATAATAAAAACATAGCTTAGTTTAAGCAGTATTATTATGATGTGGTGAATAACATGATTATTATTAACACATTGAATTGCTTAAATTAGATAGGGAATCAAATAATGAAAAAGCGCCTCTTTCACCGTGGTTATATTATTGAAAATAGCACAGGATTAACGTCAGATTGGAAGACCATTATTAATGGGCAGGCGATTCAAGGGATGCTGAGTAATATCAAGAAGAGTGTGAATTGGTGGTGTGATACTAAAGCTTTTATGCCACCTGAAAAGTTTAATACCGCAAAACAGACAGCAGCATTATTATCAATTGCAACAACAGAACATTATCGCGGTATTGTACTTAAAAATGATAGTGGCAAAGCGAATGAATGGTATGCGATTGTACGAGGCCAGTTACTTAAAGGTGATGTTATTTCTATTAAAAAGTATTTAGATAAAGTGATGACGTATTAAAAAACAGTGCCTATTTGTCACAGGCACTGCTCATAATTAGCTTATTTTATTTTTTGTTATTAATCATTTTCGTCGCTTTTTGACACATCTACGAGATATTTACCATCAAGCCAATTGCGGCCGATCAGTAATTTATACTCTAGTTTTTTACGATCACGGAGGTTAACTGGAATCGCATGACTCTTACCGTTCCAAATTAAATCCATAACAACAGCATAACGGCGTTCCACACCTTGAGCATTCCGTATCTTACTGATTTTAATTATTTTTCCAGTATATGTTTCTTCTTGTCCTTGTGCGTTAGCTGTTTTGAAACTGATCATCTTACCCAGATTTTCATTCCAGCTTTCTTTATTATTTGCAGGCTTATTATTACCGTCAATAACATGCAAATCATAAGCATTGATAGAAGTCGTATTTGCTCCCGTATCGATACGTGCTTTAAAATCCATATTAAGATCTTTAATATGAATGGTTTCAACAGGACCAACAATGTATTTCCCGCTGCATTCGTTAGCAGCATAACTCATTGTTGACACTGTTGCCGCAGCAATGAACATGGCAGAAATAAAAACTTTTTTCACATAAACTCCTGATATTATTAACTCTTTAACATAGATAATAGACTGGATATTAGTGAGAATGTTCAATTTTATGTAAAATTTCTTGAAATAGAACTATTTAGTGAAAGAATAGTTGTTTTTCTATCTGCTGAAAGCAAGTTTGGGTTTGATTAAATTGAATAGTGTTAAAACCTAACCTTGATGCAATTTGGATATTTTCGTAATTATCATCAATAAAAAGGCTTTCTTGTGGGGTTAATTGATAACGCTCACACAGACGTAAGAAAATTTCTTGCTCTGGCTTCATCACCAATTCTTTACCTGAGACTAAGCCACCATCAAAAAATGAAATAAAATGGTGCTTTTCATAGAGCGTATCAAAAAAAGCACTGCACATATTAGTTAGGTAATAAAGTGAGTAGGGTTGTTGAGTTAGCTGATGAAACAAAGTTTCTGTTTGTTGTATTTTTGTCAGGCTGTGTTGAATATGGTTGATAAACTCTTCCATACGTTGTGATGGAATTTGTGTACGCGCTGAAAATTTCGGGATCACTTCGGCAATGAGCATCGTACCACGATCAAGTGATAGCCAATCAGGATGCTGAAGTACATCATGCAGTAATATTTCTCTTTCTGGTTGTGATGCTGTGAAACTATTGACAATTTTGAGCGGATCCCACTCAAACAATACCGCGCCAAAATCAAAAATCACATTACGAATCATAAGATGTTCCGTTAGAGTACCATTTATTGATAGTATTGCTTCATGAGCATTTCGCAAGATTGATGTGCTAACTTTTAATGGTATTCACATAATCAAGCAACCAAATGAGATAGATTGCACAATGAGTGATAATAGTCGTTTAGTTTTCTCAACGGAAACCGGTCGAATCAAAGAAGAAAAAGTACAACCTGTACGCCCACAAGGTGATGGCATTGTTCGTATTCAACGCGAAACAAAAGGTCGTAAAGGCAAAGGTGTTTGTATTGTTTCTGGTCTTGATGTCGAAGATACCCAATTGAAACTGATTGCTGCTGAGTTAAAAAAAGTCTGTGGCTGTGGTGGTTCAGTAAAAGATGGAAAAATTGAAATTCAAGGTGATAAGCGTGATGTAATAAAAGCGCACCTTGAAAAGAAAGGTCATACGGTTAAATTAGCTGGCGGTTGATTAATAAAATAGAGTCTTAGTGATTCATTATCATCGAACAGTATAATCAGGCAGTAGCGTTAACGTTACTGCCTGATTTTTTATTTCTATTCTGGGCAACGTTCCTCGATCATTGCTTGAATATGTGTACCATAGAAGGTTCCATCACCAACCCAATTCGCAGGGTCGGCACTACTAGGCATCGTTTTATTGGCCGCATTTTTCAATAGTACCGTGCAATAATTGAATGACAGTTCGCCAATTTCATGGCAACCCGCACAAGCACCATCCCCACGTTCTGCATAAGCCGGAGGATTTACCCATCCTTGAGAAGAAACAGGCTGATAGCGAACATTCGGATCAATATCGTGATCTGCGGAGATATCAATAGCTGTACCTGGATGAATTAAGAAAACATTTTTACCTCTATGGCAGCCAGTACAGTCTTCTGCAAGTGTATTACCATTCTGAATATCAGTAAGATTCAAGACTAAATCATCACCGCCCGTTATTCTTGCTCCTGTTTCATTACTTATGTTATCCCAAAAACAGGCTTTACCCGTTGTTTTACTTTGACAAATAATGCCAAGAAATTGGATATATTCATCACCCGTTGTATCGTTGACTTTCCAACGAGGTAACGCCATACAAGCACCAGGTACTGTGGGATTTTTATAGGCATAAACTTCAGTTCTATCACTGTCTAAAAAATCTGTTGTCGCTGTTCCTTGATGAATCCATAGATCTGATCCCCAAGCTGGCGGAATGGGTACATCATTTTCACGACATGTTTCAATGTAATCGTCAGTTTCTTGTGGGGGAATTAACACTAAATGACTAAGTAACGATCGTTGTTTAAGTAAATCAAGGATCCATTGGTAATCAGTTAAGCGAGGAATAGGGAATAGGCGATGTGTATGATGACGAAATAAACGAAAAGAAGGGAAGTATTTCTCTTGTAGCTGTGGTTTTACATTACTGATCATAGCATCGAGTAAAACGTTTTGGAAAAGGACTTTTTCAACATCAGATGGTTGTTTTACATCAGTAAATATTGATTTTAATTCTTTAAATTGTGTTTGTTGCTCCCCAGTTAGATTTTTATTTAGCTCATCGATTAAGACATCTTGCATTAATAGAACCTGATCTTTGTCTATGGTTAGTGCCTTGCCACCAGCATCATAAAGTAATCCGTAATAACCACCTGATATATCATCTATTTTAAATATTGGTTCGAGCTGTGGTGTTGTTTGGGGATCTTCTGCTGCATCGCTAGGTGTTTCCACCGTAGTATTAGTGTCGTCATTACTATCACCGCCACACCCTAAAAATAACAGTGAGGATATAACAACCATGAGTGAGTATATTTTCATTACTTTGACCTGAATGATTAAACAATCTTTAGTAAAAAATTGTAGTTATTCATCACTGACATGTTTTTCATTGTTGAGAATAAAGAAGTATTCCATCAGTAGATGGTCATCAGAATAAAAAGGGGATTATCTTATATAGGATTACAGCCAGTTTTGAATACGTCGTATTGGTCGATTTTTAGTGATAGCGACTACTATTAAAACAATTGCGACTGATTAAAGGCAGACTGTATGTCCGATGTAAATGTATTTAAACAACCTAAACCGTTTTATCTCATCTTTTCGGTTGAGTTTTGGGAGCGATTTGGTTTCTACGGTATGCAGGCCATCCTTACTGTATACATGGTTAACATTCTTGGCATGTCGGAAGCTGAGTCATTTACATTATTTGGTGCTTTTTCGGCATTAATTTTTGGTTCAGTGGCGATTGGTGGTTGGGTTGGGGACAAAGTTCTTGGTACCAAACGGACAATTACGCTTGGTGCATTTATATTGACGATTGGTTACGCATTATTGGGAGTATCAGCCGCAGGAGAATTTGGAGGTAAAGAGCTTATTTATATCGCAATGGGCTTTATCACCATGGGTAATGGTTTATTTAAAGCTAACCCTTCAAGCCTACTTGCAAAATCTTATGAGAAACATGATCCTCGTCTTGATGGCGCATTTACCATGTATTACATGGCGATTAATTTAGGCTCATTCTTTTCTATGTTATTAAGCCCTTGGATAGCAGACAAAATGGGCTATGGTATGGCATTTGGTGTAAGTGCGATTGGCTTATTAATCACTATGGTTAACTTTATGGTGATGGGGCATATCGTCAAACACATTGGTTCTAAAGCTGATATGTTACCTGTTAATAAACGCTACTATCTGGCGGTCGTGATTGCAACCATCGGATTGAGTTTCTTGAGTGCTTTATTACTACAACACTTGTTTTATGCCCATGCTATTTTAGTTGTGATTGGGGTAACCATTGTGGTGATTTATTTTAAAGAGGCATTTAAAACCCACGGACTTGAAAGGGCGAAGATGTTTGTCGCTTTTATTTTAATGTTGCAAGGTATTGTATTTTTTGCCTTATATTTTCAAATGCCAACCTCACTTAACTTTTTCGCTATTCATAATGTCAGCCATGATTTATTAGGCTTTCAAGTTGAACCAGAACAATTTCAAGCGTTAAATCCATTTTGGATCATGATAGCCAGTCCATTATTAGCCATTATTTATAATAAACTTGGTGATCGATTTGCAATGCCATTTAAGTTTGCATTTGGGATGGTGTTATGTAGTTTAGCGTTCTTGATTTTAAAATTTGCTACGGGATTTGCGAATGCAGAGGGCATCATCAATTCAAACTGGTTGGTGGTTAGCTATTTATTGCAGTCGTTAGGGGAGTTATTAGTATCAGGTTTAGGATTAGCCATGATTGCCCAGTTAGTGCCACAACGAATGATGGGATTTGCGATGGGCATGTGGTTTTTAACGTCAGCGACGGCAGCAATTTTAGCGGGTTGGGTTGCAAGTTTAACTGCGGCACCAGTAGGGATCGTTGATTCAAACCAAACGCTGATGCTTTATGCCGAGGTGTTTGGTGAAATAGGCTATGTGACAGCGGCTATTGCAGTGTTTACATTACTTATTGCACCTAAACTAACTCGCATTATTCAGGGGAAAGCGTAATTTCGTATAAATAATATCTCTGTGAATAACAACGGCAATCATTTGAGGTGATTGCCGTTATTCTTTTACTGCTTACTGCTTACTGCTTA
>CAMQXY010000008.1 GCA_947039005.1 uncultured Photobacterium sp. | reverse complement strand
AACTGCACTGATATAGAGGTCGATAGCACCATGGAATTTTCTGACTTTGGCGATAAGTTCGCTGGCGATTCTGGCATTACCCAATTAATGCACGATTTAAATGATGGTTTAACCAATCCAGATGCGATTATGCTTGGTGGTGGTAATCCAGCTCAAATCCCCGCGATGGTCGATTATTTTAATCAACTGCTAGTTGAAATGGCTGCCACGGGTGAATTAACCGCCGCCATCACCAACTACGATGGTCCCCAAGGAAAAGACCGTTTTATTAGCGCCCTCGCGACCTTACTTAAGCAACATTATGGTTGGGACATCAGCAGTAAAAACATCACCCTCACCAACGGTAGTCAAAGTGCTTTCTTTAATTTATTTAATTTATTAGCCGGTAAATGCCAAGATGGCTCCCATAAAAAGATCCTCTTACCGCTATCGCCAGAATATATTGGCTATGCCGATGCTGGACTCGATAATGATATGTTTATCTCTTACCAGCCAACAATCAGCTTGTTAGATAATGGTTTATTTAAATACCATATTGATTTTAGTAAATTGGTTATCGATGACAGTATTGGGGCAATTTGTGCATCACGCCCCACCAATCCGACCGGTAATGTGCTGACTGATGATGAAGTTAAGCAACTTGATACACTCGCACAACACCATAATATCCCATTGATTATCGACAATGCTTACGGCATGCCTTTCCCTGATATTATCTTTGCCGATGTAACCCCGTTTTGGAACAGCAATACTATATTATGCATGAGCCTTTCCAAACTGGGCTTGCCGGGTATTCGCTGCGGAATTGTGATTGCCAATGAAGAGATTATTACGGCGCTAACCAATATCAACGGCATTATCAATCTAGCGCCAGGTAGCTTAGGTCCCGCAATTGCCGATAACGTTATCGCTCGCAATGACTTATTACGTTTAAGCCATGACATCATTCGCCCTTTTTATTACCGTAAAGCACAGTATGCCGTAAGTCGATTACAGCACTATATTACTGATCCACGGTTTCGAATCCATAAACCTGAAGGGGCGATATTCTTATGGCTGTGGTGCGATGCATTACCGATCACTACCAAAGAACTTTATCGACGCTTAAAAGCGCGCGGGGTGTTAATTGTTCCGGGGGAATATTTCTTTATTGGCTTAGCGCAACCATGGCAACACAGTCAGCAATGCTTACGGATGAACTATGTTCAAAATGATGAATTGATGGAGCAAGGGATTAAAGTGATTGCCGAAGAAATCACTCGCGCTTATGCCGAAGGCTAACAAATGCCCTGCCCTCTTAGCCTGATAATCAATAACCGCCCATAAAAAAAACGCCGCTAGTAATAGCGGCGTTTTTATAAGTGTTAACCTAACAACAAACTAGACGTCAAGGTTAGCTACTTTTAATGCGTTCTCTTCAATGAAGTTACGACGCGGTTCAACTTGATCACCCATCAAACAGGTAAACAGCTCATCCGCCGCAACAGCATCATTAATCGTAACTTGTAGCATACGACGAACTTCAGGATCCATCGTGGTTTCCCACAACTGGTTCGGGTTCATCTCACCCAGACCTTTATAGCGTTGTAAAGAAAGACCACGACGTGATTCTTTATTCAACCACGCTAATGCTTCTTTAAAACTGTCAATTGGTTGCTTACGCTCACCGCGTTGAACAAAGGCAGTCTCATCTAATAAACCATCTAGCGCTTCAGAAAGATCCGCAAGTTTGGCGTACTCTTTTGAATTAAGTAAATCAAAGCTTAATAAATGCTCGTGATCAACACCGTGAGTACGAACCACAACTTTAGGCAAGAAGACGTTGTTGTCTTCATCACGTAAAATTTCAAACGTAAATTGGCTTTCACCTGATTGCTTGGCATTTAATGCCGCAATCAACTGCGTTAACCATGCTTCAACTTGTGCGCTATCCGCTAGCATTTCAGTACTTAGACGGGGTTGGTAAACCAACTCATTCAGCATTAATGTTGGGTAACGACGGCTCATGCGCTCAATCAATTTCATGCCGCCATTGTACTGAGTCACTAAACCTTCAAGTGCGGTACCTGTCATTGCAGGCGCACCATCATTAGCAAACAGTGATGCATTATCCAATGCCAATGATGTTTGGTATTGGTTCATCTCTTCATCATCTTTGATGTATTGCTCTTGCTTACCTTTCTTCACTTTGTAAAGTGGTGGCTGGGCAATATAGATATGACCACGCTCAATAAGCTCTGGCATTTGACGGTAGAAGAAGGTCAATAGCAACGTACGAATGTGCGAACCATCGACATCGGCATCGGTCATGATGATAATATTGTGGTAACGCAATTTGTCTGGGTTGTACTCGTCACGACCAATACCACAGCCCATTGCTGTGATCAGGGTTGCCACTTCTTGAGAAGATAACATCTTATCAAAACGGGCTTTTTCAACGTTTAGGATCTTACCTTTAAGCGGTAGGATTGCCTGATTTTTACGGTTACGTCCCTGCTTGGCTGAACCGCCAGCAGAGTCCCCTTCCACAATGTAAAGTTCAGACAATGCAGGATCTTTTTCCTGACAATCGGCAAGTTTACCTGGAAGACCGGCTAAATCTAATGCGCCTTTACGACGAGTCATTTCACGGGCTTTACGTGCCGCTTCACGGGCGCGTGAAGCATCAATGATCTTGCCACAAATGATTTTAGCATCTGCTGGGCTTTCTAATAAGAACTCGGCAAACTTCTCATTCATTGCTGATTCAACCGCAGTTTTCACTTCGCTTGATACTAGCTTATCTTTCGTTTGGCTTGAGAACTTAGGATCAGGGACTTTAACCGAAACAACCGCGACCAAGCCTTCACGTGCATCATCACCAGATGTTGCCGCTTTGGCTTTCTTTGAATAACCTTCTTTATCCATGAAGGTATTTAAAGTACGGGTTAATGCGCCACGGAAACCTGCTAAGTGGGTACCGCCATCACGTTGAGGGATGTTATTGGTAAAACAGTAAACGCCTTCTTGGAAACCGTCATTCCACTGCATCGCCACTTCAACAGTAATGCCATCTTCACGCTCACTATCAAAGTGAAAAACCTTCTGGTGAATCGGGGTTTTATTACGGTTTAAGTGCTCTACAAACGCACGAATACCACCTTCATAGGTAAAGTGGTCTTGCTTGCCTTCTTCGCGTTCATCGATCAATCGAATTGAGATGCCAGAATTCAAGAATGACAATTCACGTAAACGTTTCGCTAATATTTCGTAATGAAATTCAAGATTATTAGTAAAGGTTTCTTCGCTTGGCCAAAAACGTAAACGGGTACCGGTTTTATCACTATCACCAACCTCAGCCAATGGTGCTTGAGGTACACCATGACAATAAGTTTGCTGATAAATATGACCATTACGATTAATGGTTAGCTCAACTTTTTCAGACAAGGCGTTTACAACCGAAACACCTACGCCATGGAGGCCGCCAGACACTTTGTAAGAATTATCATCGAATTTACCACCGGCGTGAAGGACGGTCATGATAACTTCCGCCGCAGACACACCTTCTTCTTCGTGAAGTTCAGTCGGAATACCACGACCGTCATCGCTTACAGAAACCGAACCATCTTCGTGAATCGTAACAATGATATCTTCACAGTGACCAGCAAGAGCCTCATCGATAGAGTTATCGACAACCTCAAAAACCATGTGGTGCAAGCCAGTACCATCATCAGTATCACCGATGTACATTCCTGGGCGCTTACGTACCGCATCGAGGCCTTTAAGCACCTTAATGCTTGATGAATCGTAATTGTTGGACATTGAGTTACTCTCGCTTTAATTATCCTGTGTTATCTTGCCGTGTTCAACCATGAACAACTTACCGTTTTCATCAAGCATATCAGCCACTTGTTCGCGACTAATAGCACTAATGAACACTTGGGCGTTAGTTTCCTTTAATCGCTGCGCAAGCAACGTTCGCCTATGGCTATCCAATTCGGAAGCAAAATCATCAATTAGGTAAATACACTGTTTGCCGGTGGCCTCTGTCAGATGTAAACCTTGCGCTAAACGCAACGCACACACCATTAACTTTAGCTGACCGCGGGACAATACGTCCTCAACCGGTATTCCAGCAACTTTGATCCGTAAATCAGCCTTATGGGGCCCACTTACGGTATAGCCAAGCTGGCAGTCACGTTCAAAATTACGTTGTAGCAGCTCAGCATACGGTGTCTCTTTTTCCCAGCCACGATAAAAACCGAGCTGGATATCAAATTCAGGTAGGAACACCTGACATATTTCAGCCGCTTTGATCTTGACGGCATTAATGTACTGTTGGCGCCACACACTCATTTGTTCAGCAAGTAACGCTAATTCTTGATCCCAATAACTGAGTTCACGGTAACTACGAGCTTGCTTTAATAATGCATTACGCTGTTTAGTCAGTCGTTTAAAGCGGCTCCATGCATTATAGAACTTTGGCTCAACATGAAACACACCCCAATCAATAAAAGCCCGCCGAAATTTAGGTCCACCGATAACTAAATCAAACCCTTCTGGGGTAATTAACTGTAACGGTAAGATCTGTGCTAATTGAGCGAGCTTTTGATTGCTTTCACCACCAATTTTAACTTCAGTAGTACCATCGCGCTGCTTACTAATGCCTAACGGTAAAGTAAGATCATTATTATCAGTGACTCGACCATGAATAAATAACTGCGGTTGTTCATGACGAATAACACGACTGGTTAAATGACTACGAAACGAACGCCCGTGCCCTAAATAATGAATCGCTTCAAGAACACTGGTCTTGCCGCTGCCATTGGCACCCACTAAAAAATTAAATCCACTGGCTAACGCAATATCGCACTTAGCAATATTACGAAAATCCTGCACCAATAACCGAGTAAGAGCCATAATTACAGTCTAATTGGCATTACCACATACATGGCTTCATCATTGGTCGCATCTTCAATTAATGATGGTGCATTTGCATCCGATAATGACAACCGCACTTGATCACACTTCAACGTATTTAATACATCAAGTACATAACTGACATTAAAACCAATTTCTAAGCCATCACCTTGATAATCAACATCAAGGAACTCTTCCGCTTCTTCTTGCTCAGGGTTGTTGGCGGTAATGCGCATTTCGCCATTGGATAACGTAACTCTTACGCCACGAAACTTCTCATTTGACAAAATAGCGGCACGTGCGAATGCTTTACGCAATTCATCACAATTGGCTTCAACAAACTTGGTGCTATTTTGTGGCATTACACGACGATAATCTGGAAAACGACCATCGACTAACTTTGACGTAAAGACAAAATTACCCACTGTCGCACGTAGATTAGAATGACCAATTTGAATGTTAACCAATGCGTCTGGGTTATCAAACAAACGTACTAATTCTAATACCCCTTTACGCGGTACAATAATTTGTTTGGTCGGTAAATCATGACCGGTATTAATCGCACAGACAGCCATCCGGTGACCATCGGTAGCAACAGAACGTAAATGTTGACCATCGGTTTCAAATAACATCCCATTAAGATAGTAACGCACATCTTGGTTTGCCATTGAAAACTGGGTACTGTCGATCAGTTGACGCATTCGCCCTTGCTCAAGGGTAAACTCAACCTCACTTTGCCAATCTTCAATATTTGGAAAATCGGCGGCAGGTAACGTAGTTAACGTATAACGACTCCGACCCGAGCGAATTAAAACGCGATCACCTTCATAGATAACCGCAATATTTGCACTATCGGGCAAACCACGGCAAATATCTAAAAATTTACGTGACGGTACCGTCACTGCACCGGCTTCAAAATCGCCATCTAGTGCGATTTTAGCAATCAATTCCACTTCAAGATCTGTACCTGTCATCGACAAGCAGCCATCTTCAACTTGCAGCAAAATATTGCCTAAAATAGGTAATGACGGACGACCACCTAAAGCACCAGTTACCTGCTGCAAAGGTTTTAATAAATGTTCACGTTCAACAGTAAATTTCATATTAAGACGACAACGTTCTAATTAGGTTTGAATAATCTTCTTTAATATCGTGGCTTTCTTCACGTAACTGCTCAATCTTACGACAAGCATGGAGCACGGTAGTATGATCGCGACCGCCAAAGGCATCGCCAATCTCAGGAAGACTGTGGTTTGTCAGCTCTTTCGCCAATGCCATCGCCATTTGACGTGGACGGGCAACACTGCGAGAACGACGCTTAGACAGCATATCTGCCATCTTTATTTTATAATACTCAGCAACCGTCTTCTGAATATTATCAATCGTCACTAACTTTTCTTGCAGTGCCAATAAATCACGTAATGCTTCACGGACAAAATCAATCGTGATCGCGCGGCCAGTAAAATTAGCATTGGCAATCACACGATTCAACGCCCCTTCTAACTCACGCACATTAGAGCGTAACCGTTTCGCAATAAAGAATGCCACTTCATCAGCAAGACGAATATTATGATCTTCGGCTTTCTTCATTAAAATAGCAACGCGTGTTTCCAGTTCAGGCGGTTCAATAGCAACCGTTAATCCCCAACCAAAGCGCGATTTTAAACGATCTTCAACCCCGTTGATTTCACGAGGGTAGCGATCGGACGTTAAAATAATTTGCTGATTACCTTCTAATAGTGCATTGAAGGTATGAAAAAATTCTTCTTGAGAACGTTCTTTATTGGCAAAAAATTGGATGTCATCAATCAATAATGCATCAACACTGCGGTAATAACGCTTAAATTCTTCAATCGCATTATTTTGCAGTGCTTTCACCATATCTTGCACAAAACGTTCTGAATGCATATAAACCACTTTCGCGTTTGGCTTTCGCTTAGCAATTGCATTACCAACCGCATGCAATAAGTGGGTTTTACCTAAACCAGTACCGCCATATAAAAATAATGGATTATAAGCTGCCCCTGGATTGTCAGACACTTGACGACATGCTGCTAATCCAAGTTGGTTTGATTTACCTTCCACAAAATTATTAAAATTATGTTTAGGATTAACATTTGAACGATAGCCACCTGGCGACTCAGATTGCACCGGTGATGGTGCCGGCTCATAACGCATTGGTTCTGGCTCAATACGCGGTCTTGATTGTGGCAACGTAAAAATAGGAGGAGCAACCGGTTGAGGAGAAACAACAACGGGCTTGTTACCAACGTCAAAACAGAGACTTGGCGCGTCGGCTCCACAAAACTCATTAAGTAGGCGATTGATATTATTGAGGTATTTATCACGAACCCAATCAAGAACAAACCGATTAGGGGCAAATAATGTCAATGTATGATCATTTAACTCAGCCTGAAGCGGACGCAGCCACATACTGAATTCTATCGCAGGGAGTTCTTCCTGAAGGCGTTGAAGGCACTGCAACCATAGCGAAGATGACAAGGTAGACTCCACACTGAATAAACAAAACATAAAAGGAAGATAATTTTATACGCGCTGAACAAGGATCACCAGTAAAGAGATCGCAGATCCAGTGAATAAGATCGAACTTATGCACATAGATCCCACAATAAAATGCAAGATCAGCACACTTTAACCTACCTTTACCCACAGCTATATTAACACAGCTACCACAAAGATAAGTCTTTCATTCCCCGTTTAATGCTGTTTTTACTCAATAATGGCCATTTTATCATCAGCCATTATCATCCACAGGGAAAACCTCTGGCTGTGGGTAACCTTTTATAACAATCACCCCCTTTTTATATGCCGTAAAAAGCATTTTATTAAGCAGCTATATGTCATTAGCCAAACAAATGGTTATTTCAAATAACTGTTAATTATTATCTTTATCATTAAATACCGAGGTAGGATGGCTTCGCCAAATAAAGCTCAATAAAGGTAAGGAAAATACCGAATGAAAAACTGGATAAAACCTTTTGTGATTGCAAGCACATTACTTGCTTGTACAACCACCAGTGTTATGGCGGCCACAACGGTGAAAGTGGGGATGTCTGGTCGTTATTTCCCGTTTACTTTTGTGAGTAAAGATAAACTGCAAGGGTTTGAAGTTGACCTTTGGAATGCGATCGGTAAACGTAATGACTATAACGTCGAATTTGTTACCGCGAGCTTTTCTGGTTTATTTGGCCAATTAGAAACAGGACGGATTGATACTATTTCCAATCAAATTGCCATTACCCCAGCCCGCCAAGCAAAATTTTTATTTAGCCAACCTTATGTGATTGATGGGGCACAATTAGTCGTTCGTAAAGGCAATAGCACTATTCATTCAACGGCTGACTTAGACGGTAAAACGGTGGGGGTAAATCTCGGTTCAAACTATGAGCAACTGCTCCGTAAGCTCCCTAATGCCGATAAGATTAATATCAAAACCTATGACAGTGGTATCGAACAAGATGTGGCGTTAGGACGTACTGATGCGTTTGTGATGGATCGTTTATCGTCAGTCGCGGTTATCAATGACAAGCCATTACCCTTACAACTGGCGGGTAAACCGTTTGCGACCATTGAAAGTGCATGGCCATTTTTAAACAACGCCAAAGGGACGTTATTACAGCAACAAGTGAATCAAGCTTTAGCTGCTATGCGTAAAGACGGCACACTGGCTGCAATATCAACCAAATGGTTCAAGAGCGACATTACTCAATAATTAACGTTTCATCATCGTTATCAATGACGATGATGAATTTATTTGCCTCGCTTGCGTAGCCACTACACCGGATCACCATTATGGGTTTTGATTTTAATTATATGCTGTCGTTGATGCCTATTTTGTTGAAATATTTGCCAACGACATTATCAATGGCGGCTATCGGGGCTGTTTTTGCACTGATACTGGGCTTACTGCTCGCCTTAATTCGTATTTATCAGTTGCCAGTGCTGAACGCATTAACTCAACTGTATATCAGTTTCTTTCGTGGCACACCGTTATTGGTACAGCTATTTTTACTGTATTACGGTTTACCGCAAGTGATGCCAAGTTTAGTTGGCTTAGATGCTTTCAGTGCCGCGGTGATCGGTCTTAGCCTCCACTTTGCTGCTTACATGGCAGAAAGTATTCGTGCAGCCATTACTGGCGTTGATCGTAGTCAACGTGAAGCAAGTCTTGCGATAGGCATGACAGAAGCGCAAACCATGTGGCGGATTATTTTGCCACAAGCAAGCCGAATAGCTTTACCTTCGTTAATGAATTATTTCATTGATATGATCAAATCGACATCACTGGCCTTTACGTTAGGTGTCCCTGAAATCATGGCAAAAGCCCAAATGGAAGCCTCTTCCAGTTTTAAATTTTTTGAAGCATTCCTTGCGGTTGCTTTTATATATTGGGCTGTAGTGATAGTGCTTACTCGCATACAACAACTTGCTGAAACACGCTTAGACAGGGCTTACGTACGATGATTAACATAAAAAAACTCACGAAACGTTTTGGCGAGCAGACTATTTTTAGCGATCTTGATCTCACCATCAATAAAGGTGAAATTGTGGCCATTATTGGTCCATCAGGAACAGGGAAATCAACCTTTTTACGTTGCCTAAACTACCTTGATAGTGCCAATAGTGGCACTATTAGCATCAATAATGTAGAAGTTGACTGTCTACAGCCGAAAAAAAGCGATATTTTAGCGCTTCGCCGCCAGACTGGATTCGTGTTTCAAAATTACGCCTTATTTAATCACCTAACAGCCCAACAAAATATCAGTGAAGGCTTACGGATTGTTAAAGGACTCGATAAGCAACTAGCGCAACAACGAGCCCTTAACATTCTGAATGATATCGGTTTAGCCGATAAAGCCAACACCTACCCCGCTGCACTTTCTGGTGGTCAACAACAACGGGTGGGTATTGGTCGTGCAATGGCATTAGACGCTGAATTATTATTGCTTGATGAACCGACGTCAGCCCTCGATCCGTTGTGGGTCAATGAAGTACTTAACTTGATCAAGCAATTGGCAAAACAACAACAAACAATGTTGATCGTCACCCATGAATTACAATTTGCGCGCGAAGTCGCCGATAGAGTGATCTTTATGGCTGATGGTCAATTTGTAGAGCAAGGGCCACCAGAGCAGATCTTTACTCAACCTAACGATCCGCGACTAAAGGCTTTTTTAACTCAAATAGGGATCCAATAAGGATCCTTGAACTTCGCGCTATAAAACGTATAATGCAGCGCCCGTCATTAGATGTGGGTATAATTATTGACTCTTTGTTGGTCAGTGATTACAATTCCGCCTCTTTGTTCGTGGTAATTGTCCAATTATGGCCAATTACATCTAACAAACTTAAAAACTGATCAGTTAATTTAAGGTAAAACCATGAAACGCACATTCCAACCTTCTGTTCTTAAGCGTAAGCGTAGTCACGGCTTCCGTGCTCGTATGGCAACTAAGAACGGTCGTGCAACAATCAATGCACGTCGCGCTAAAGGCCGTAAGCGTCTTTCTAAGTAATCATCGACGATTATTTTGAATAAGTTCGCTTTTTCTCGGGAGTTACGTTTGTTAACTCCCGAACATTATAAAACTGTCTTCCAGCAAGCTCATCGTGCTGGCTCTCCTCACTTGACTATTCTTGCCCGTTCTAACGAACTTGACCACCCTCGTCTCGGTCTGGCTGTTCCTAAAAAACAGATTAAAACTGCTGTCGACAGAAACCGCTTCAAACGCGTTGTCCGCGAAAGTTTCCGTTTAAAACAACATCAGCTTCCAGCTTGTGACTTTGTTGTCATCGCCAAGAAATCAGCCAATGATTTGAGTAACGAAGAACTATTTACGTTGTTAGATAAGTTATGGCATCGCCTGTCTCGCCCGTCGCGTGGCTAGTCGTAAGACTAGTCCGCTTTTACCAACTGGCAATTAGTCCGCTTCTTGGACCACGCTGTCGGTTCACCCCTACATGTTCTCAATATGCGATCGAAGCTGTAAAAACGCATGGAGCGCGAAAAGGTTGTTGGTTAGCGGCGAAACGTCTATTAAGATGTCATCCTTTAAATGACGGTGGTTACGACCCCGTTCCGCCAACCAAGCATAACGACAGAGAACATTAACCATGGGTTCCCAACGTAATATTCTGTTAATTGCCCTACTGTTTGTCTCATTCTTGCTGTTTCAGCAATGGCATGGCGACAAGAACCCGCAACCAACGAAGCCGGGTGTAGCGCAACAAGTCAATAACAATAGTGGTATTCCATCACATTCAAGTGATAATCAGCCACTGACTGACCAGAAAACTTCAACTAACTTAATTACCATTAAAACGGATGTACTGGAATTAACCGTCGACACGCTTGGTGGTGATGTAATCAATGCAAAACTACTTAAATACGACAACACCCTCGATTCTAAAGACCCGTTTGTTTTATTAAGTGATACTGATGGCCGTGATTATGTCGCGCAATCAGGCTTAATTGGAACGAATGGTTCAGACTCTCCAACACATGGCCGCGCACAATACGCTGTGACCGCAAAAAGCTTTGTGATGGCAGCAGATCAAAACGAACTGCGTGTACCAATGACATTTACCAAAGATGGCATTAGCTACATCAAAACATTCGTTTTCAAACGCAACGATTATGCGGTTAATGTTGATTACACTGTCGACAACAAAACCGACAAGCCAGCGACAGTACAAATGTACGCGCAGCTTCGTCACCGTCTAGAAAGCAAAACAGGCGGCGGTATTAAAGGCATGGCAATGCACACCTACAATGGTGCAGCATACTCAGCTAACGATACTAAATATAAAAAATACAGCTTTAAAGACATCGAAGAGAATAATCTTAACCAGTCAGCAAATAACGGCTGGGTTGCTATTATGGAGAACTACTTCGTATCAGCATGGATCCCTCGCGATGGTACAGACCAAACATCTCAAGTCTACAGCAGTGATAACAATGGTGTAGGTTACATCGGCGTTCGTATGCCGTTAGAGACAGTTGCGCCAGGTCAAACAAAAGAAATTAAAGCAACACTATGGCTTGGTCCTAAGTTGCAAAAAGAAATGGCAGCAACCGCAACTAACCTAAACCTAACCGTTGATTACGGCTGGTTATGGTTCATTGCAAGCCCACTGCATAAATTACTTTCTTTCATTCACGGTATTGTAGGTAACTGGGGTGTAGCAATCATCATCCTAACGCTAATTGTTCGTGGTGCGATGTACCCACTAACAAAAGCGCAGTACACCTCAATGGCGAAAATGCGCATGCTACAGCCTAAGATTCAGGCAATGCGTGAGCGTTTAGGTGATGACCGTCAACGTCAAAGCCAAGAAATGATGGAACTGTACAAAAAAGAGAAAGTAAACCCACTCGGTGGTTGTTTACCTATCATGCTACAGATGCCAATTTTCATTGCACTGTACTGGGCACTAATGGGATCTGTTGAATTGCGTCATGCGCCATTCTTCGGTTGGATCACGGATTTATCTGCACAAGACCCGTACTACATCCTCCCTGTTCTAATGGGTGTATCAATGTTCCTTATCCAGAAGAACAGCCCATCAACAGTAACGGATCCAATGCAGCAGAAGATCATGACCTTTATGCCGGTTATGTTTACTTTCTTCTTCCTATGGTTCCCTTCTGGTCTAGTGCTTTACTGGCTAGTATCAAACGTTGTGACCCTGATTCAACAAACCATTATTTTCCGCGCGTTGGAAAAGAAAGGTTTACACAGCAAAGCTAAATAAGCTCACCCTGTGAATAAAAGGCGACCTTAGGGTCGCCTTTTTTATGGGGCCAATTAGGCGTAAACCTGCTCTGTGGTTTACAATCATCAAGTCATTTTTAAGCAAAGCCAAGGTTATGAATCAACATATCGATACTATCGTTGCACAAGCAACACCACCGGGCCGTGGCGGCGTCGGCATCATTCGCGTTTCAGGTCCTAAAGCGAAAGAAGTAGCCCTTGCCGTTGCTGGTCGTGAATTAAAAACCCGTTACGCTGAATACCTGCCATTTAAAAATGAAGATGGTACCGCGCTTGATCAAGGTATCGCACTATTTTTCAAAGGTCCAAACTCGTTCACGGGCGAAGATGTATTAGAACTACAAGGCCACGGTGGCCCCGTATTGATGGACATGATGATCCGTCGTATTCTCACCATTGAAGGTATTCGTCCTGCTCGTCCAGGTGAGTTCTCTGAACGCGCCTTTATGAACGACAAACTTGATTTAGCCCAAGCAGAAGCCATTGCTGACTTAATCGATGCCAGCTCTGAAGAAGCCGCTAAAAGTGCTTTTAAATCACTGCAAGGCGTATTCTCAAACAAGGTCAATGAATTAGTCGAAGCATTAATTCATTTACGTATCTATGTTGAAGCCGCGATTGACTTCCCTGAAGAAGAAATAGATTTTCTGTCTGACGGTAAAGTCAGTGGTGATCTCAATCGCATCATGGATCATCTTGCAGAAGTACGTAAACAAGCCAACCAAGGTGCGATCATGCGTGAAGGCATGAAAGTGGTGATTGCTGGTCGTCCTAATGCGGGTAAATCAAGCTTGTTAAACGCCTTATCAGGCAAAGACAGCGCGATTGTGACCGATATCGCGGGCACCACTCGTGATGTATTGCGTGAACACATCCACATCGATGGGATGCCGTTACACATCATTGATACCGCCGGTTTACGTGAAGCAACTGATGAAGTAGAACGGATTGGTATTGAACGTGCGTGGGCTGAAATTGAGCATGCCGATCGGGTGTTGTTCATGGTAGATAGCACCACCACTGACGCCACCGATCCTAAAGACATTTGGCCGGACTTTATTGAACGCTTACCTGCTAACATGGGCTTAACCGTTATACGCAATAAAGCTGAACTAACCGGTGAGGCTGCGGGAAGCTGTGAGATAAACAACTCAACAATAATCCGTCTTTCAGCGCGCACAGGCGACGGTGTGGATGATTTACGTGAGCATCTAAAGCAATGTATGGGTTTCTCTGGTACCACCGAGGGAGGCTTTATGGCGCGTCGTCGTCACTTAGATGCCCTTGAACGTGCCGCCGAACATTTAGAGATCGGTAAAGAGCAATTGGAAGGCTTTATGGCGGGCGAGATTCTGGCTGAAGAATTACGTTTAGCTCAACAGCACTTAAGTGAAATCACCGGTGAGTTTACATCGGATGATTTACTGGGTCGGATCTTTACTTCGTTCTGTATTGGTAAGTAACTACTAACCTTGCAACTCATTATCAAAAAAACGCCACATAGTATTGATATGTGGCGTTTTTTATTATTTTTTATGCTCTGGTTTGGGATAATTAATACTGATATATTCTGGCTCTTCAATACCCGCCTGCTGATTAAGTACCCGCGTTAACGCAAAAAAGTAATTCACCAATAAATTACTGAATCGCGGTAATGTTTCAGGCACTTTTTTACCCACGGCATCGACTTTAACTAATTGCCGCACTACTTTTTTGGTTAAGCTTCGACATTGGTGTAATTGCACCACCGCCCCAACCCCACGCGGTAACACAAAGCGCTTATTGTTATCCGTTACTTGATTTCGAAAATAATGATAATCAGTTTTAAGCTTTATAATATCCGCTTCAAAAATACCGCACTTACCACGAATAGAGCCGTTTAAATGAAAAATACGCGGTTGCAACCATACTAATGATTGCAGTGCCTCACCATCCTCTAATTGTGAAATCACCAACCCCACATAAGTACATAATTCATCCGTTAGGATCTCAAAATCGCACAAGGGTGAATCTTCAAAAATAAACGGATAAGCGAGCTCGTCAATATCGCCAGAAAATTTTAATACCATTGCTTTATTCGTCCTTACTAAATAAGCGTAATTTTAACAGAAGTCTTCAATTGACAGCGCCAAAAAAATCACTAACTATGTGCGCAAATTTTGCTTGCTCAGGATGATGCAAGCCCAACGTGCTGCAGATAGAAAATCATGTCCCTATTACTTCGAAATCTCATTTTTATCAGCTGTCTAATCAATAGTGCGATTAGTTTTGGCGCTGAAACAGCGTATCCAATCACGATCATTGATGCCAGTCAGCACCCACTGACATTAACCCAAACACCAACCCGGGTTGATTCAAAAAGCATGTTCAGTGATCAAGTGTTAATGGCGCTATTACCACTGAAAAACATTACCAGTTTAAGCCGCTTAAGTAAGGATGCTACTTATTCGATTATTGCCAACCAAATCCCAGCGACCTTACCCCTACGCGATCTTAATGTTGAACGCATTATTGCCGAACGCCCCGATTTAGTTCTAGTCGCGAGTTGGAGTGATGGCCCCAAAATAGCCCAATTACGCGCCGCAGGTATCAAGGTATTTGTGATTAAAACGGTTTATAGCCTCGACAATATTGAAAAGAATATTTTATTGATAGGAAAGCTGGTAAATAAAAATGCGGCGGCGATTGCGCTAGTGAAGACCATGAAAGAGACACTTAAACAGCAGCTTATTATTCCAGAAAAAAAACTTACAGCAATTGAATATACCTCATGGGGCGCATCCAGTAATCATAACTCCACCATTAATACCATCATCAGCCAAGCACAACTCAACAATGTGATTGCGTATAATAGCGGTGACAAATTTGGTCAAGTACCTATCGCTAAAGAACAATTATTAGCGCTTAATCCTGATATTATTATTATTCCAGGGATAGATAGTGATGGTTTTAAACAACAATTACTCCATGATCCCGCCCTACAAACATTAACCGCTATTCGTCATCAACGTGTCATTAGTTTGCCGCACGCATTGCGTTCAACCGATAGCCAATACATCGCTAATGCTATCGTCTACCTTAATCATAAGGTTTATCAACCCCATGACAGTTCATCAATACATTAAACCCACCCAAGGATTGTTAGCAGTAACCGCATTACTGGTACTGCTAATGATTTATCTTAGCTTGGGCTCGGTCGCCATCCCTATTCATGATATTTTTGCGATGCTAGCCAGTTATATTCATGGTGGCGAAACATTAGCACAACAGCAGTATCCATTAGCCTCGGCCATCATATTACAGATCCGTTTACCACGGGCTTGTGCGGCAATATTAGCCGGTGGTGCATTAGCATTAGCTGGGGCTTGCAGCCAAGGTTTATTTCGAAATCCCCTTGCTAGCCCAGATATACTAGGCATCAGTGCTGGCAGTAGTTTTGCCGCAGTAGTGGCGATTGTCAGTGGCTTAACCGTGGTCAGCCCCGCATTATTGCCCCTTGTTACCGCAATAGGTGCATTAACCACCGCTACGATTGTGTATTTGATTGCACGTCAAACTCAACAGCATGGATTATTTATTATTCTCGCAGGATTAGCGGTGTCGAGTTTACTCGGTGGATTAACGATGGGGGTACTGCTAACCGCTCAGCAATATGAGATCAGTGAATTTGTGTTCTGGACCATGGGCGGTCTCGATGCACGCACATGGCAGCAATTATTATGGCCGACCCCAATTATTATAATTACTGCTTGGATATTATTACGTCACGGTCAGACCTTAAATTTACTCGCTCTCGGTGAACAAAATGCCCATGGCATGGGGATCAACGTTCGTCGCAGTCGACGACTATTATTACTGTTAAGTACCCTTCTCACCGCGATGGCTATTGCGATAGCAGGTCCAATTGGCTTTATTGGTTTAATTGTGCCGCACTTAGCACGGTTACTGGTAGGTCCAAATAATCGTATCTTATTGCCTTTTTCAGCCCTCTTTGGTGCCATGTTTCTCTTAGGATGTGATCTTATTGCCCGTACCGTTATTGCACCGAATGAATTAAAAACCGGGATCATCACCGCCATTATTGGTGGGATCTATTTTATAGCCCTCTTAATACGCAGCCAATATAAAGGATTACAGTCATGATCCCGTCGTTTGTGATCAACCAATTAAGTTATCACCAAGGATCACAGCCACTACTACAAAATATTAATTTTGCGATTAATCCTGGTGAGCTTGTTGGTATTATTGGTCCTAACGGTGCAGGTAAAAGCACGTTACTTAAATGTCTTAGTGGCTTTATCACGCCTAGCCATGGCAGTATCAGTTTATTTCAACAGCCACTCAACAGTTATAGCCATCAACAACGGGCGCAGTATTTAAGTTATTTACCTCAACATACCGAGCCTGCATTTGGATTTCTGGTTAAAGACATTATTTATTATGGCTACCGCCAATCATCAGCAGCATCAGCTCAAGAAATAAATACTATTATTAATCAGTTAGATATAGAAACCCTCTTAAATCGCCCCCTTAATCAGCTCTCGGGGGGAGAACAACAACGGGTGCATTTTGCACGCTTATTAATTCAAAATGCAGCGATCATGTTGCTTGATGAGCCTACTGCGAGTCTCGATATTGGTCATGAATCACTATTACTCAATATTCTGAGTCATCATTGTCAGCACGGGAAAAGTGCGCTGATTGCGATCCATAACCTCAATACTGCAATCACTTTTTGCGACCGTTTGTTATTACTAGAGCAGGGAAAACAAATCGCGTTTGATACCCCCCAAAAAGTATTAACGCCGCAACAAATCACCGCCCTCTACCAGCATCACGTCAGTGTTAGTCACCACCCTGATAATCAAAATTTAATTATTTTACCGCAACGGCAGCGGATCATTTAACCGTTGCGATCAATTTTAGGATCGCAACAAACCAGGATCATAAGTCTGTGCAAATAATATGGGGATCATGTGGGTAAGATCATTCTTTAATGCTAACGTCATCTTAAAGCTAAGTATCACTATGATCCTATTAACCACTCTAAACCCTCATTTTTAGTAATAAATACCCACATATTTTCCCGATTCCATCCCCAGCCTTGGCTCGTGGATAAAAAAATACCCTATCAGTGAATAAAACGGCCCACTTATACCATAAAGGCTATCTTTCTAGAGCCTAATCTCAGTACAATCTCATCTTGATATTCACCGCTTTATAGCAATGATCCCATCCAACGCTAATCTAAGGACAATTATGTCAACTCTTACTCTGATCACAGGCAGTACCCTTGGTGGTGCTGAATATGTCGCCGATCATTTAGCTGAACTCTTAGCAGCACAAGGTCATCACGCTAATATCATCAACCAGCCTGAACTTGCACAGCTAAACCAAGACACTCTTTGGCTAATTATTTGCTCAACACATGGTGCTGGTGATTATCCTGATAATTTTTTGACCTTTGCCAATGCGCTTACCGATCAAAAACCATGTCTTGATAAGCTAAAATTTGCTGTTATTGGGCTTGGTGATAGCAACTACGACACCTTTTGTGCTGCAGCTAAGAATATAGAGGCGCTATTAACCCAATTAGGAGCAACTCAAGTTGGCGAACGACTGGATATTGATGTCTCGATGACGCCTGTGCCTGAAGAGGCTGCTGAAATATGGTTTGAAGATTGGCAACGTTACCTTAATGGTTAAAAAACGGTCAATAGTTACTCAATTAATAACCCTATTTAACACTTTTCTCTGTGGATAACTATAGAACTAAACGGTGATCAACCCATAGTTATCCTTTTAATAACTTATAGGCACGCAAGCCCCTGTGCATAAGTAGCCATTTTGATCCCAGCCTATCCTCTGGAAGATCCAAGCTATTCCACAGCAAATGATCTTCATTAAACGCATGATCATAAGGATCATTTAGCGGTTATCCACACGATCAGTGGATCCTAATAATAGATCTAATAGAAGATCTCTTTAAAAAGATCTTATATATATTTAAGAACCACAATTCGCTGATCAAATGATCTTGATGAAAGATTCTCTCTTGCCCAGAAACAGGATAGAATGTCCGCCCTTTGCTCGAGTTAACTCACTGGCTATTTAAATACCTGAGGAAGTTTCATGTTTTACCAGGAAAAATTTGATGTCATCGTTGTGGGTGGCGGTCATGCCGGTACTGAAGCGGCACTGGCAGCAGCCCGAATGGGACAAAAAACCTTACTATTGACCCATAATATCGATACGTTGGGCCAAATGTCGTGTAACCCAGCTATCGGCGGGATCGGGAAAGGACACCTGGTTAAAGAAGTTGATGCCCTTGGTGGCTTGATGGCACATGCCATCGACAAAGGCGGCATTCAGTTCCGCACGCTCAACTCTTCCAAAGGCCCAGCAGTACGGGCAACACGTGCGCAAGCAGATCGTGCATTGTACAAAGCAGCAGTACGTAACGTATTGGAAAACCAACCAAATTTAATGATTTTCCAACAGGCAGTCATCGATCTCATTGTTGAAAATAATCGCGCAACCGGCGTGGTTACTGAAATGGGATTAAAATTCCACGCCAAAGCAGTGGTATTGACCGTCGGTACATTCCTTGGCGGTAAGATCCATATTGGTTTAGAAAACTACAGTGGTGGTCGTACTGGTGATCCAGCATCAAATGCATTAGCGGATCGTTTACGTGAACTGCCATTACGGGTTGATCGCTTAAAAACAGGCACGCCACCGCGTATTGATGCACGCACGGTTGATTTTAGTGTGCTTGAAACCCAGCATGGTGATAATCCAACCCCAACGTTCTCGTTTATGGGTAAAAAATCGGATCATCCCCGTCAAATTCCATGTTTTATCACTTACACCAATGAGCGTACCCATGAGGTTATTCGTAATAACCTTGATCGGAGCCCAATGTATGCTGGTGTGATTGAAGGTATTGGCCCCCGTTATTGCCCATCAATTGAAGATAAAGTGATGCGGTTCGCTGATAAAAATAGTCACCAAATTTTCATTGAGCCAGAAGGCTTAACCACCAATGAACTGTATCCAAATGGTATTTCTACAAGCTTACCGTTTGATGTCCAAATTCAAATTGTTCGTTCAATGAAAGGTTTTGAAAACGCAACCATTATGCGTCCAGGCTATGCGATTGAGTATGATTTCTTTGATCCGCGCGACCTTAAACAAACTTTTGAAAACAAATACATTGATGGTCTGTTCTTTGCGGGACAAATTAACGGTACTACCGGTTACGAAGAAGCAGCAGCTCAAGGCTTAATGGCGGGTATGAATGCTGCTTTGCAAACCCAAGACAAAGAAGGTTGGAGCCCACGTCGTGATCAAGCGTACATGGGGGTATTGATTGATGATCTATCTACCATCGGTACTAAAGAACCTTACCGTATGTTTACTTCTCGCGCTGAATACCGTTTGTTATTGCGTGAAGACAATGCTGACTTACGTTTGACCCCTATGGGACGTGAATTAGGTCTTGTTGATGATGAGCGTTGGGCGCGTTTCAATCAGAAACTAGAAAATATGGAACAAGAACGTCAACGTTTGAAAGATATTTGGGTTAACCCAAATTCTGATCACATTGAGAGTTTAAATAAGATCCTTAAGTCACCGATCGTACGTGAAGCTAATGGTGAAGATCTTCTTCGTCGTCCAGAAGTAACTTACCAGCAATTAACCACTATTGAGATGTTTGCTCCTGCACACGAAGACATTGAAGCGCGTGAGCAAGTTGAAACGCAGATTAAATACCAAGGTTATATTGATCGCCAGCGTGATGAAGTTGAAAAATCATTACGTCATGAGACCACTAAATTACCGTTTGATCTTGATTACAGCTTAGTAAAAGGGTTGTCGAATGAAGTGGTAATTAAACTCAATGACGCCAAACCTGAATCAGTGGGTATGGCATCACGTATTTCAGGTATTACACCAGCAGCGATCTCATTGCTATTGGTTTATTTGAAAAAACACGGTTTGCTTAAAAAAGGCGAATAAGGGCTAGATAATGAAACAACGTTTAATACAACTTATCGCTCAAACTGAATTACAGGTCACAGAACAACAACTTGATCAACTGATCGGTTATGTGCAACTGCTGCACAAATGGAATAAAGCGTATAATTTAACATCGGTGCGCGATCCCAATGAAATGTTAGTTAAACACATTATGGATAGTATTGTGGTAAGCCAATATTTAGACGGTGAGCGTTACATTGATGTGGGTACGGGACCGGGATTACCCGGGATCCCATTAGCGATTATGTGCCCGAATAAATCATTTACGCTGCTTGATAGTTTAGGCAAACGGATTCGATTTATTCGTCAGGTGATCCACGAACTCAAAATTACCAATGTTACTGCCGTTCAAAGTCGGGTTGAAGACTTTGATCCCGGCGAAGGGTTTGATGCGGTATTGAGCCGTGCGTTTGCTTCAATGTCAGACATGGTCAATTGGTGCCACCATCTACCGAAACCAGGCGGTCAATTTTTCGCACTTAAAGGCCAGTATCATCAGGATGAAGCTGCTGAGCTTCCTGAGTGGTGTACTGTCGTTGAGGTTAAATCTTTACAAGTACCTGAGCTTGATGGTGAACGTCATTTAGTTGTTTTAACAGCAAAAGATTAATTGTTGAGGTTTTTTTGTGGGAAGAATCATAGCTGTCGCAAATCAGAAAGGTGGGGTTGGTAAAACAACATCGTGTGTCAATCTGGCTGCTTCATTGGCTGCGACTCAACGTAAAGTATTAGTGGTCGATCTTGATCCTCAAGGCAATGCTACCATGGGCAGTGGGGTCGACAAGTATCAAGTCGAATCCACCGCTTATGATCTTTTAGTTGATGAAACCCCATTTAATCAGGTTGTGATCCATGAAACCACGGGTGGCTATCATTTGATAGCGGCCAATGGTGATGTGACCGCGGCTGAAATTAAATTGATGGAAGTATTTGCACGAGAAACGCGATTACGCAATGCACTTGCACCCGTTCGTGACAATTACGATTATATTTTTATCGATTGTCCGCCGTCTTTAAACTTATTAACAATCAATGCAATGACCGCTGCTGACTCGGTTTTAGTGCCAATGCAGTGCGAATATTTTGCCCTTGAAGGCTTAACCGCATTGATGGATACCATCAGTAAATTAACCGCTGTGGTTAATAGTGATCTTAAAATTGAAGGTTTGTTACGAACCATGTTTGATCCCCGTAACCGACTTTCGAATGAAGTATCACAGCAGCTTAAAAAGCATTTTGGTGATAAAGTATACCGTACTGTTATTCCACGCAACGTGCGTCTTGCTGAAGCACCAAGTCATGGTCGCCCAGCAATGTATTATGACAAATATTCCAGTGGTGCTAAGGCGTATTTAGCGCTGGCCGGTGAGATGATTCGCCGTGATGAATTAGCACTGCAAGCCACTCAGGTTGAAGCGTAAGGGTTTCCATGAATTTCAATAAACGAGGCTTGGGCAAAGGCCTTGATGCCCTATTAGCTACCAGTAGTGTTGCTCAAGCTAAAAAACAACAAAATGATGAACACGCATCTCAACAAGCTGCCATTGATGGTGAATTACGTCAAATTGCAGTTACAGCCCTTAAATCAGGTCAATATCAGCCACGTAAAACCATGGCTGCTGATGCTCTGACTGAGTTAGCTGACTCGATCCGTGCTCAAGGTGTGATTCAACCGATTGTTGTGCGTCGTATCGACAGTCAACATTATGAAATTATCGCGGGTGAACGCCGTTGGCAAGCCGCCCGTCAAGCTGGGTTACAGGTTGTACCTTGTATCATTAAAAATGTTGATGATCGTGCCACTGTTGCGATTGCGTTGATTGAGAATATTCAACGTGAAGATCTGAATGCGATAGAAGAAGCGCGCGCTTTAGAGCGTTTGCAGCAAGAGTTTTCATTAACTCATCAGCAAGTTGCTGATGCTGTCGGTAAATCTCGTGCCGCGGTGTCGAACTTATTGCGTCTTAATCAATTGCCTGATGCAGTGAAGCAATTGGTTGAGCAAAAACAGCTCGAAATGGGTCATGCAAGGGCTTTATTGGCTTTGGATGAGCAGCAACAGTTAGCTACAGCACAAATTATCGTCAATAAGTTGTTAACTGTGCGTGAGGCTGAAAAGCTAGTTAAAACCCTATTAAATCCGACCGAGACGCCTGTTAAGTCAGCACCACAACCACAAACTGTCGCATTACAGTTAAGTTTGAGTGAGCGTTTTGGTACTAAAGTTGCCGTCAACCAAAATAAAAATGGTAAAGGTAAAATTGTTATTAATTTCGATCAACAAGATAAATTAGCGCAAATTCTTGCAATGTTAGGTCATGAACTGTGATCTGCTCGCGGTAATTTTTAATTCAAAAATTCCCCGCAAATTGTTAGGTTATTTTGTTGTAAAATATAATTTTTTTTTACGGCAATAAGATTGCATTCAATCTATTCAGTCGTATAATTTTCGCTGTATTTCCCTGCACTATGTGTCGTGGAATGGACTCGAGGAACGAATACATGGTATCGGCGCTAGTGAAACCGGGACGTCAATTGGCAAAACGGTTGCTGTTACTACAATCTGGCGTCGTAGTAGTTACGGCATTAACGGCAGTCTTCGCTGTCAATGTTGACTGGGGAATCTCTGCACTTATCGGTGGTGGTATTTTTATAATTGCCAATACCGTTTTTGCTATGTGTGCGTTTATGTATAGTGGTGCCAGGAAGGCACGATTAGTCATGGCGTCATTTTATAGCGGAGAAGTGCTCAAAATCCTCATTACAGTCATCCTTTTTGCCGCAGCTTACCTGTATAAAGGGGTGGAACTTGTTCCCCTCTTACTAACCTATTTGCTGGTTCTTAATATTAGTATTTTTGGACCGGTTTTATTCATTAACAACAAATAGGATAAGTTATGGCTGCGCCAGGTGAAGCGCTAACGCCGTCAAGCTACATCACCCACCACTTAACGAACTTGTCGACAGATAAGCTCGGTTTAGTGAGTGAGGGTAGTTTCTGGACGGTAAATATCGACAGCCTTATTTTTTCTGTCTTAACCGGATTATTCTTTTTATGGGTATTTCGTAAGGTAGCAAAACAGGCGTCATCAGGAGTTCCAAGTAAGTTACAATGTTTTGTTGAAATGGTGGTTGAATTCGTTGATACCAACGTTAAAGATACTTTCCATGGTCGCAATCCACTTGTTGCTCCGTTAGCACTAACCATTTTTTGTTGGATATTACTGATGAACATCATGGACCTTGTGCCCATTGATTTCATTCCGTATGCCGCACAAAGTGTTGGGATCCCGTATTTTAAAGTGGTTCCAAGTGCTGACGTTAACATCACTATGGCAATGGCGTTAGGCGTATTCGCGTTGATGATTTACTACAGCATCAAAGTGAAAGGTCTTATGGGCTTTGCTAAAGAACTGGCTCTTCACCCGTTCAATCACCCCATTATGATCCCGTTTAACTTGCTCCTAGAAGTGGTATCGCTTATTGCGAAGCCAATTTCATTAGGAATGCGTTTATTCGGTAACATGTTTGCTGGTGAAGTGGTGTTTATTCTTATCGCGGCGTTGATGCCGTGGTGGGCTCAATGGCTAGGTGCGGTACCGTGGGCTATTTTCCACATCCTGGTCATTACAATTCAAGCATTCGTATTCATGATGTTAACTATTGTGTATCTGTCTCAGGCACATGAAGACAATCATTAACGATTATTTGTAACTTTTATATTTTTTATTGGCACTTTAGCCGACAACTATAAACTGGAGATAGTGATGGAAACTTTACTAAGCTTTTCTGCAATTGCCGTGGGCATTATTGTAGGTCTTGCTTCCCTTGGTACAGCGATCGGCTTCGCAATTCTAGGCGGTAAATTCCTTGAAGGCGCTGCACGCCAACCTGAAATGGCACCAATGCT
The DNA here is from genome assembly GCA_947039005.1 of uncultured Photobacterium sp. GTDB lineage: Bacteria > Pseudomonadota > Gammaproteobacteria > Enterobacterales > Vibrionaceae > Photobacterium. The sequence continues at coordinate 26,907 of CAMQXY010000008.1, read as the reverse complement.
GCAAGTTAAGATGTTCATCATCGCAGGTCTATTGGATGCAGTTCCAATGATCGGTATCGTAATCGCGTTGCTATTCACATTCGCAAACCCATTTGTTGGCCAACTAGCTGGCTAATAAACTGCTGTGATCAGCCTTTTGATAAAGGCTGACTCCAGAGTAATGGACCCTAGCAACCCTTTTTAAGGAGATGCGTTGTGAATATGAATGCAACTTTGCTGGGTCAGGCTATCGCTTTTTTCTTGTTTGTCGTGTTCTGCATGAAATATGTATGGCCGCCAATTATGGAAGCGATTGAAGAACGTCAGAAAAAAATTGCTGACGGTTTGGCAGCAGCAGATCGTGCTGCCAAAGACCTGAACCTTGCACAAGCTAATGCTGCTGATCAATTGAAAGCAGCGAAACGCGCCGCGAGTGAGTTGATTGAACAGGCGAATAAGCGTAAAGCTCAAATTGTCGATGAAGCTAAAGTTGAAGCCCAAGCTGAGCGTGAGAAAATTCTTGCTCAAGGTATGGCTGAAATTGAAGCTGAACGTAATCGTGCTCGTGATGAGTTAAGAAAACAAGTTGCAACTCTAGCTGTGATTGGTGCTGAGAAGATCATTGGGCGCTCCATCGATATGGAAGCGCAAACTGATATTCTTAACAAACTCACTGCAGAACTGTAATTAAAGGGGCAAGCACATGTCGGATATGACTACTATCGCACGCCCCTACGCTAAAGCAGCATTTGACTTTGCGGTCGAGAAAGACGCACTAGCACAGTGGGCAGAAATGCTGACTTTTGCTGGGGCTGTTGTTAACAATGACACTATGAAAGACATTCTTGATAGTGGCTTTGCAGCACACAAGCTCACGGAGATTTTTATCTCTGTGTGTGGTGAGCAACTCGACGAATTTGGTCATAACCTGATTAAGGTTATGGCTGAAAATGGACGCCTCAAGGCGCTACCTGCTGTCTGTGGTGAATTTATGCTGATGAAACATGAGCATGATAAAACCATCGAAGCCATGGTGATTTCTGCCATTGCACTCGATGAGCACCAGCTAGACGCGATCAGCGCCAAACTTGAGCAGCGTTTCTCACGTAAAGTGATGTTGACCTGCAGTGTAGACGAGACCCTGATTGCTGGGGTCGTAATTAGAGCTGGAGACCTTGTTATCGATAACTCTGTACGGGGAAAATTGAACCGTCTGAGCGATACTTTGCTGTCTTGATTTGGGGAATTGGAGCATGCAACTTAATTCCACGGAAATTAGCGCACTGATCAAACAACGTATTGAAAACTTCAACGTTGTAAGTGAAGCGCGTAACGAAGGTACTATCGTTTCTGTAAGCGACGGTATTATTCGAATCCATGGCCTTGCTGACGTAATGCAAGGTGAAATGATTGAACTACCAGGCGGCTTGTTTGCCTTAGCACTTAACCTTGAGCGTGACTCTGTAGGTGCGGTAGTGATGGGCCCTTATGCTTCTTTACAAGAAGGCATGAAGGTAATCGGTACGGGACGTATTCTTGAAGTCCCTGTTGGTCCGGCACTGCTTGGGCGTGTTGTTAACACTCTAGGTCAGCCTATCGATGGTAAAGGTTCAATTGAAACAGAGACATTCTCTCCTGTTGAAGTCATTGCTCCTGGTGTAATCGATCGTAAATCTGTTGATCAACCTATTCAAACGGGTTACAAAGCAGTCGATGCGATGATCCCTATCGGTCGTGGTCAGCGTGAGTTGATTATCGGTGACCGTCAAACGGGTAAAACCGCGATGGCTATCGATGCCATCATTAACCAGAAACATTCTGGTATCTATTCTGTGTATGTGGCTATTGGCCAGAAAGCTTCAACGATTGCGAACGTGGTTCGTAAACTTGAAGAGCACGGCGCATTGGAAAACACCATTGTTGTGGTTGCATCAGCATCTGAAGCTGCGGCGTTACAATACCTTGCACCCTACTCAGGTTGTGCAATGGGTGAATATTTCCGTGACCGTGGCGAAGATGCACTGATCGTATACGATGACTTGTCTAAACAAGCCGTTGCTTATCGTCAAATCTCACTATTGCTAAAACGCCCACCGGGTCGTGAAGCATTCCCTGGTGATGTTTTCTACCTTCACTCTCGTCTTCTTGAGCGTGCATCACGTGTTAGTGTGCACTATGTTGAGAAATTTACGAACGGTGAAGTGACAGGTAAAACAGGTTCTTTAACTGCATTACCTATCATTGAAACTCAAGCTGGTGACGTATCGGCATTCGTACCGACTAACGTTATCTCTATCACCGATGGTCAAATCTTCCTACAAACAGAACTGTTCAACGCGGGTATTCGTCCTGCGGTTGATCCAGGTATCTCTGTATCGCGTGTAGGTGGTGCTGCCCAAACTAAAGTTATCAAGAAGCTTTCAGGTGGTATTCGTACTGCCCTAGCACAGTACCGTGAACTAGCAGCGTTTGCTCAGTTCTCGTCAGACCTTGATGATGCAACTAAGAAGCAGCTTGATCACGGCCAAAAAGTGACTGAGTTGATGAAGCAAAAGCAATACTCGCCAATGTCTGTATTTGAGCAAGCTATTGTTATTTTTGCTGCCGAAAAAGGTTACTTGAGCGATGTTGAAATTGCCAAGTTAGCTGATTTCGAAGCTGCGTTGCTTTCATTTGCCAAAGGTCAATTTGCTGAGTTAGTAGCTCAAATTGATGAAACGGGTGCTTACAACGATGAGATCGAAGCGCAGTTTGCGAAACTGCTGCAAGATTTTAAAGCGACCCAAACTTGGTAATTGGTTGGTGATCGCGTAGCGATCACCTTCTAACGGAGAGTGACGATGGCCAGCGCAAAAGAGATTCGTAATAAGATCGGCAGTGTTCAAAATACACAGAAGATCACCAAAGCGATGGAAATGGTGGCAGCTTCTAAAATGCGTAAAACGCAAGAAGCCATGGAGTCATCACGTCCATATGCACAAACTATGCGCAAAGTGATCGGTCACCTCGCCCTTGGTAGCCTTGAGTATAAACATCCTTATCTCGAAGAGCGTGAAGCCAAGCGCGTCGGTTACATCATTGTTTCTACAGATCGTGGTCTATGTGGTGGCTTGAACATTAACTTGTTTAAAAAAGCCATCAACGATGTTCAAACGTGGACTGAAAAAGGTGCAGAGGTTGATCTCGCGTTAATTGGCGCGAAAGCAACGGCCTTTTTTAATAACTACGGCGGCAACGTAATGGCGCAAGTTTCAGGCCTTGGTGATTCACCAACGGTTGATGAGCTGATCGGTACTGTTGGCGTAATGCTGAAGAAATATGATGAAGGTCAATTAGATCGTTTGTACCTGGTATACAACAAGTTTGTAAATACCATGGTGCAAGAATCGGTGATTGATCAATTGTTGCCTTTGCCTAAGTCAGAAGACGAAGAGATGCAGCGCAATCATTCTTGGGATTATATTTATGAGCCCGAGCCGAAACCGTTACTTGATGCCTTATTGATTCGTTATGTTGAATCACAAGTGTATCAAGGTGTGGTTGAGAACCTTGCCAGTGAGCAAGCGGCACGAATGGTCGCAATGAAAGCTGCAACCGATAACGCCGGTGATCTAATTGATGACTTGCAACTTGTGTACAACAAAGCCCGTCAGGCGGCGATCACACAAGAATTATCAGAAATCGTTTCTGGTGCATCTGCTGTTTAAGGCAAAGAATTAATAAGTTTAGAGGATTAACGATGGCTACAGGTAAGATCGTCCAGATCATTGGTGCAGTAGTCGACGTAGAGTTTCCACAGGACTCTGTACCCAAAGTATATGATGCCCTACATGTTGATGCGAAAGAAAAAGGTACGTTAGTACTGGAAGTTCAGCAGCAACTTGGTGGCGGTGTTGTGCGTGGTATCGCAATGGGTACTTCTGATGGCTTACGTCGTGGTTTGTCTGTAGAAAATACAGGCCGCCCTATTGAAGTACCAGTGGGTACGGCAACACTAGGACGTATCATGAACGTTCTAGGTCAACCCATTGATGAGTGTGGTGAAATCGGTGAACAAGAGCGTTACGCTATTCACCGTCCAGCGCCAAGCTACGAAGAACAATCAAATGCAACCGAACTGTTAGAGACTGGCGTTAAGGTTATCGACCTTATTTGTCCGTTTGCTAAGGGTGGTAAAATCGGTCTATTTGGTGGTGCGGGTGTAGGTAAGACCGTTAACATGATGGAGCTTATCAACAACATCGCCCTACAACACTCAGGCCTATCAGTATTTGCTGGTGTGGGTGAGCGTACTCGTGAAGGTAACGATTTCTACTTTGAAATGCAGGAAGCTGGGGTTGTTAACCTTGAGAAGCCTGAAGAATCAAAAGTAGCAATGGTTTACGGTCAGATGAACGAGCCTCCAGGTAACCGTCTACGTGTTGCTTTGACGGGTTTGACAATGGCTGAGCGTTTCCGTGATGAAGGTCGTGACGTACTGTTATTTATCGATAACATTTACCGTTACACCCTAGCGGGAACCGAAGTATCGGCACTATTGGGTCGTATGCCTTCTGCGGTAGGTTACCAGCCAACACTTGCTGAAGAGATGGGTGTGCTGCAAGAGCGTATCACTTCAACCAAGTCAGGCTCTATCACCTCTGTGCAGGCGGTATATGTACCTGCCGATGACTTGACTGACCCATCACCAGCAACAACCTTTGCTCACTTAGATGCAACGGTTGTACTTTCGCGTCAAATCGCATCGCTAGGTCTATACCCTGCGATCGATCCATTGGATTCAACATCTCGTATGCTTGATCCATTGGTAGTAGGTCAAGAGCATTACGACATCGCGCGTGGCGTTCAAAGTTTACTACAGCGCTATAAAGAGCTGAAAGACATCATCGCAATTCTAGGTATGGATGAGCTATCTGAAGTAGATAAGCAAGCTGTATCTCGTGCGCGTAAGATTGAACGTTTCCTAACACAGCCTTACCACGTAGCAGAAGTATTTACCGGTTCACCTGGTATTTACGTATCGCTTAAAGATACGTTACGTAGCTTTAAAGGTATTTTAGGCGGTGAATACGACGATATCCCAGAGCAGGCATTTATGTACTGTGGCGCGATTGAAGACGTACTAGAAAACGCCAAAAAACTGTAAGCTAATGAGGAGGCAATATGGCAGCGATAACCTTTCATCTGGATGTAGTCAGTGCTGAGAAACGCTTGTTTTCTGGTCGTGCTGAAAGTATTCAGGTAACAGGTAGCGAAGGTGAACTCGGTATTCATGCCGGTCACACGCCGTTGTTGAGTGCGATTACTCCAGGCATGGTACGTATTATTAAGCAAGGTGGCACAGAAGAGGTTATTTATCTTTCTGGCGGCATGCTTGAAGTACAGCCTGGTATCGTGACCGTACTTGCTGACACCGCTATTCGTGGTATTGATTTAGATACTGCGAAAGCTGAAGAAGCAAAACGTCAAGCTGAAGAAAGAATTCATAATCAGCATGGCGATATCGATTTTGCCCAAGCAGCCAGTGATCTAGCAAAAGCAATTGCTCAGCTACGCGTTATTGAATTGACCAAACGTACTCGTTAATCATTTAATAACTGCACCATAAAAAGCGACCTTAAGGTCGCTTTTTTTATGATTGAACTATATTTTTTATTTTATCGATAATCGTAACCGACGAAGGGTAAGAACAAAGGTCGATTTTTGACCACATATAAGAAAATCTTATTTATAACGAGTTTTTTGCTTGGTTATTTTTTAGTTAAAATGTGCAGTTCATCTTAAACCTATGTGCATCTACAGGTACAATAGGAACATACAAACTTTATATGCATTCAGAGGAATAATCATCATGAGCTTTAGTGCTGTGATTCTTGCTGCGGGAAAAGGCACCCGTATGTACTCTAACTTACCCAAGGTACTTCATACCCTTGCGGGTAAGCCAATGGTTAAACATGTCATTGATACCTGTAATGATATTGGTTCAAGCAGCATCAATCTTGTTTATGGTCATGGTGGCGATACCATGCAACAAGTCTTGGCCAAAGAAAATGTTAATTGGGTACTACAAGCAGAGCAATTAGGAACGGGACATGCGGTTAATCAAGCAGTGCCAAACCTTGCCGATGATGAGAAAGCATTAATCCTGTACGGTGATGTACCATTAATTAGCGCCCAAACGTTAGAGAACTTACTTGATGCTCAGCCAAGTGGTGGTATTGCACTATTAACAGTAGTACTTGAGAACCCAATGGGTTATGGCCGTATTGTACGTCGCAATGGTCCGGTAGTGGCGATTGTTGAAGAAAAAGATGCTACGGAAGAGCAAAAGTTAATTAAAGAAATCAACACTGGCGTTATGGTCGCTAACGGTGGTGATCTTAAACGTTGGTTAGCGTCACTTAAAAATGAAAACGCTCAAGGTGAATATTACCTCACTGATATTATTGAAATTGCTCATAACGAAGGTCGCGCAGTTGAAGCTGTACACCCAGCGTTAGCAATTGAAGTGGAAGGGGTGAATAACCGCGTTCAATTAGCGCGTCTTGAGCGAGCATTCCAAGGTATGCAAGCTGAGCGTTTATTAGAGCAAGGCGTGATGCTACGTGATCCGGCGCGATTTGATTTACGTGGTTCACTACAGTGCGGAACCGATGTTGAAATCGATGTTAACGTTATTATTGAAGGTAGCGTCAGTATTGGTGATAACGTGATTATCGGTGCGGGTTGTGTGCTAAAAAACTGTGAAATTGATGATAACAGTATCATTAGCCCTTACAGTGTCATCGAAGGTGCAACTGTGGGTGAAGCATGTACTGTAGGTCCATTTGCACGTTTACGTCCTGGTACTGAATTACTGACGGGTGCACATGTTGGTAATTTCGTTGAAATGAAGCAAGCGCGTTTAGGTCTAGGCTCTAAAGCGGGTCATCTTAGTTATTTAGGTGATGCTGATATTGGTGCTAACGTAAATATTGGTGCAGGTACTATTACCTGTAACTATGATGGCGCAAATAAGTTTAAAACTGAAATTGGGGACGATGTATTTGTTGGTTCAGATACCCAGTTAATCGCTCCGGTTAAAGTCGCTGCTGGCGCAACCATTGGTGCCGGTTCAACCATTAACCGTAATATCGGTGAAGATGAACTTGTGATCACTCGTACCCCAGCACGTACGATCAAAGGTTGGAAACGCCCAACTAAAAAATAGGCTTATTCTGTAACTGAAAAAATGTCAGTTTAAAGCCTTAAAAATGATTAAGCAGAGCGTAAGCTCTGCTTTTTTTTGGTTTATTTTTAGCTTTTTCCCGCCATTTAGCCCCAATAATGTTATCCCTTGGCTGTATTATTTTGTGACGAAAATTATTGCAAGGGTATTGCAGGATCCTTTTTACTGACGCTATACTAGTTTCAAATCGAAACTTATTGTGTTGTTTAGCCTTCATGTCGAAACGTAATACTCAGCAACGTCGCCATGCTATTGCCGTTATGGTCAGTGAGCAAGGTGAGGTTAGCGTTGATGTTTTAGCGCATCATTTTTCCACTTCCGAAGTCACTATTCGTAAAGATCTCGCTGCATTAGAGATCACGGGTTCATTATTGCGCCGTTATGGTGGTGCGATTGCAATGCCAACTGACATTGTTACGACCGAGCAAACTGAGCAAGTTTCAGTGTGTAAGTTAGCTATTGCTCAAGCAGCGGCTGAACAAATTCGCGATCATCATCGCATCATTATTGATAGTGGCAGCACAACCGCGGCGTTGATCCCGTTGTTAAGCAGTAAACAAGGCTTGATTGTAATGACCAACGCCTTGCATGTTGCCAATGCTCTCAATGCGCTTGAAAACGAACCGACGTTATTAATGACCGGAGGTACGTGGGACCCTCATTCTGAATCATTTCAAGGCCAAGTCGCCGAGTCAGTTTTACGTTCGTATGACTTTGATCAGCTCTTTATTGGGGCTGATGGGATTGATGTTGCCCGCGGTACTACCACTTTTAATGAACTTATGGGCTTGAGTCGAGTAATGGCGGAAGTGTCACGTGAAGTGGTGGTAATGGTTGAATCGAATAAGTTGGGTCGCAAGATCCCTAACCTTGAACTCGCGTGGCAAGGCATTAGTACTTTTATCACCGATGATGGCTTAAGTGATAGCGATAAAATCAGTATAGAGCAACATGGGGTACGAGTTATTCGTGCCGCGGTTAAAGCATAACCTTAGAATAATCAAAGCAGTGGAAAAGGAACTATTATGTGTGGGATAGTGGGTGCAGTAGCACAACGTGATGTGGCTGAAATTCTAATTGAAGGCTTACACCGCTTAGAGTATCGCGGTTATGACTCAGCTGGAATTGCGGTTGTAGATACCAATAATGAGCTCCAGCGTGTGCGCCGATTAGGCAAGGTCCAAGAGTTAGCTGATGCGGTGGATAGTATGTCTCTAAATGGTGGCACTGGTATTGCTCATACGCGTTGGGCAACCCATGGTGAGCCATCAGAAGCCAATGCCCATCCCCATATATCTGGTCAACACATTGCTTTAGTGCACAATGGTATTATTGAAAATCATCGCCAATTACGTGAGTTATTGCGTGAGCGTGGCTATGTGTTTAGCTCGCAAACGGATACCGAAGTGATTGCTCATTTAGTCGATTGGGAATTACGTTCTGCTGCAAGTCTGCTTGAAGCGGTTCAAAAAACCGTGCTGCAGTTACAAGGCGCATATGGCACTGTAGTGATGGATAGTCGCGATCCGGAACGAATTGTTGTTGCGCGCTCTGGTAGTCCATTAGTGATTGGACTTGGGGTGGGAGAAAACTTTATCGCCTCAGATCAATTGGCATTATTAAACGTTACCCGCCGCTTTATGTTCTTAGAAGAAGGTGATGTGGCTGAAGTGATGCGCCGTACAATTTCAGTATTTGATACTGATGGTCAAGCGGTTGAGCGGACGGTAAATGAATCAACAGTAGAGCATGATGCGGCTGATAAAGGCCAATATCGACACTATATGCAAAAAGAGATCTTTGAACAGCCAAGTGCATTGATCAACACAATGGAAGGTCGAATCAGCAATGATCATGTGATCGTTGAGAGTATTGGTAGTGATGCCACTGCGATCCTCGATAAAGTAGAACATATTCAGATCATTGCTTGTGGCACTTCGTATAATGCTGGCATGGTGGCACGGTATTGGTTTGAATCGCTTGCTGGTGTCAGTTGTGATGTTGAGATAGCTTCAGAGTTCCGTTACCGTAAATTTGTCACTCGTCCGAATAGTTTGTTGATCACCCTGTCTCAATCAGGTGAAACCGCAGATACCTTGGCCGCGTTGCGCTTAGCCAAACAAAAAGGCTATATGGCAGCGATGACGATTTGTAATGTCGCCGGTTCATCGTTAGTGCGTGAGTCTGATTTAGCCTTTATGACCCGTGCCGGTGCTGAAATTGGGGTTGCCTCGACTAAAGCCTTTACTACGCAGTTGGTGGCATTATTGATGTTAGTGACCGCACTTGGTAAACAGCAAGGCCGTATTGATCGGGCTCAAGAACAACAGATCGTGACTGCGTTGCAGCAATTGCCGACTCAAATTGAAAAAGCGTTAGCGTTTGATAAACCGATTGAAGCTTTAGCGGAAGATTTTGCTGATAAACAGCATGCGCTATTTTTAGGTCGCGGGGAGTTTTATCCGATTGCGGTTGAAGCATCATTAAAACTTAAAGAAATTTCTTACATTCATGCTGAAGCGTATGCCGCTGGGGAGCTTAAACATGGCCCACTGGCGTTAGTCGATGCTGAAATGCCAGTGATTGTGGTTGCTCCAACCAATGATTTACTTGAAAAGCTCAAGTCAAATATTGAAGAAGTGCGTGCCCGCGGCGGGTTGTTGTATGTATTTGCCGATAACGAAGCTGGTTTTGATGATTGTGATGGGATGAAGATTATTACGATGCCAAAAGTCGATGAGATCATCGCCCCGATTTTTTACACCATTCCAATGCAGTTATTGGCCTATCACGTCGCATTAATTAAAGGTACTGATGTTGATCAACCGCGTAATCTTGCCAAAGCAGTAACGGTTGAATAAAACCTTTTTTAACATATTTTAAATGATGATTGATCTCATAATGAAGGTGCCATTAATGGCACCTTTTTTGGTGTGATTACGATCTGCGCCCTACGTCTAGTTATATTGGCATCGATAACGCTTTTTTGCGAAATAGAAATAGCGTGGCTAAAAGTGACGAACTGCAATTCAAAATAAAAAAAAATGTCACCAGTAAAAGGTAATTGTCTGATTTAAGCGTGGTGGCGGGCTAAAAAACTTGGCGTGTCATCTGCAAGGGGTTGTAGTACTAATGCTGACAACGATTTTGTGGAGTAAATGATGGCGGATCGTAAACAAGAGATGGCAGCGCGGATCAAAGAAGCTCGCGAATGGAAAGGCTTAACGCAAGTCTATATGGCACAGCAGTTGAAAGTGGCACGCCAAACCTATTTAGATTTAGAAACCGGTAAAACTGAGCCTAAAGTACGATTATTAATTGAAATATCTGAGCTCACAGAAAGACCATTAACCTGGTTTATTTATGGCGATTTAGGGCTGGATATCATTGAAAGTGAATATAAAGAAGAGATCGACAAATTAGTGCAGTGTTTTGGTTGTTTACCGCATTCGGCACGACAAATTATTTTACAGCAGAGTATTCAATTAGCCCAATTTATGGCGGAATATACCCGTAATATCACTCATCGTCGTTGATATGATATAAAAAAGCAGCACTAAGGCTGCTTGATATAGAGCAGGTGTTGAGAGTATTATTGAGCGAGAAAAAACTTATAAGCTGGGTTATCGGTTTCGTCGTGCCAATGATAACCAAGTTTTCTTAGGTGACAAGTAAACGATAACAGATCATGATCAGCTAACTCAAATCCACATAATACCCGTCCATAATCAGCACCGTGATTACGGTAGTTAAACAAGCTAATATTCCATTGGTCACCTAATGTTGATAAGAATTTTACTAATGCACCGGGGTATTCAGGAAATTCAAAGCTATATAATCGCTCTTGTAATGGTTTTGATGGTCGACCACCGATCATATAGCGTACATGGACCTTAGCCATTTCATCATCGGATAAATCCATCACCGGATAACCACCTTGACGTAGATCGATAATGATTTGATCTAATTCTGCCTGGCCTTGAATTAACCGTACCCCAACAAACACATTTGCCAGTTTAGCGTTGTTATAGCGGTAGTTAAATTCGGTGACGGCACGACCACCAATCAGATGACAAAATTCCAGAAAGGCCCCTGGACGTTCAGGAATCGTAACCGCTAACAACCCTTCCCGTTTTTCACCTAATTCACACCGCTCTGAGACATAACGCAGGCCATGAAAATTAAGATTAGCGCCAGATAAAATAGCCGCTAAGTGACGTTGTTGTAATTGGTGTTGCTCGGCATATTTTTTTAAACCCGCGAGAGATAATGCCCCTGAAGGTTCGGCAATTGCGCGCGTATCTTCAAAAATATCTTTCACTGCGGAACAAATTTCATCGCTGCTAACGGTGATCACATCATCAAGATATTGTTCACATAAGCGAAAGGTTTCATTGCCGATCCGTTTTACTGCCACCCCATCAGCAAACATGCCGACTTGATCTAAAGTGACGGGTTGTCCAGCATCAAGAGCCGCTTTTAAACAGGCAGAGTCTTCAGCTTCAACGCCAATCACTTTAATTTCGGGGAGCAGTTGTTTTAACAATACCGAAACGCCAGCCGCTAAACCGCCACCGCCCACAGGCACAAACACATATTCAAGATGCCCATTTTGTTGCACCAATTCAATTCCAATTGTGCCTTGTCCGGCAATAATTGCCGGATGATCAAACGGTGGAATAAAGGTATAGCCATGTTGCTGGGCAAGCATTTCGGCATGGATTTTAGCTTCATCAAAATTATTACCATGCAGGATCACGTTGCCGCCAAACCCTCGTACTGCATCGACCTTAATGTCAGGCGTAGTACGCGGCATGACGATAGTGGCACTGACCCCGAGTTTTTGGCTTGATAATGCTAACCCCTGCGCATGATTTCCCGCTGATGCAGCAATTACCCCCGCTTGACGCTGAGATTCTGTCAGTTGGGTCATCATGTTATAGGCACCGCGCAGTTTAAATGAATGCACGGGTTGGCGATCTTCACGTTTTAGTTGGACATGATTGCCGATGCGAGCACTAAGTCGCGTCATGCTTTGCAAAGGGGTGACTTGCGCAACTTCATACACTGGTGCGCGTAAAATATTGCGCAGGTAGTCTGCGCCGCTAAGTAAATATTGGTCGTTAGCAAGTTTGACATCGGCCATCAGATTATCCTTCTAGCTTTGATTTATCACGTACTGCGCCTTTATCTGCGCTAGTTGCAAGCAGGGCATAAGCTTTAAGTGCTAATGACACCTGACGTACGCGATCGACAGGTTTCCAACCCCGTTGTTCGGTATCAGTACGACGACTTGCAAGGATGGCATCATCGACTAATAACTCGATACTGCGATTGGGAATATCAATTGCTACCATATCGCCATTGTTGATTAAGCCAATCGTGCCACCACTGGCAGCTTCTGGGGAGACGTGACCAATTGATAATCCTGAGGTTCCACCAGAGAAACGCCCATCAGTGATCAACGCACATTCTTTACCGAGTCCCATGGATTTTAAATAGGTAGTCGGATAGAGCATTTCTTGCATGCCAGGACCCCCTTTCGGGCCTTCATAGCGGATCACAACCACATCCCCCGCTTTGACTTTACCGCCAAGAATACCTTCGACAGCCGTGTCTTGGCTTTCAAAGACGACCGCGGGTCCGGTAAAGGTTAAGCAGCTTTCATCAACCCCCGCCGTTTTAACAATACAGCCATCAAGTGCCATATTGCCGGATAATACTGCCAGTCCTCCTTCGTCGCTAAAGGCAAATTCTTGGCTACGAATACAACCATGTTGACGATCATCATCCAAGGTATCCCAGCGGCAATTTTGTGAAAATGCTTTAGTGGTACGAATACCTGCAGGGCCTGCACGGAAGAAATCTTTGACTGCTTGGGATTTAGTTTGGACGATATCGTAATGGCGCAGGCTTTCTGCAAACGTCTCGCCTAAAATATTATGACATTGGTTGTGGAACAGTCCGGCGCGATCAAGTTCACCTAAAATACTGTACACCCCACCTGCTCGGTGAACATCTTCCATATGGTATTTCGGCGTTGATGGTGCCACTTTACACAGTTGTGGTACTCGGCGTGACATTTGATCAATATCAGCCATGGTGAAATCAATCTCACCTTCTTGAGCCGCTGCTAATAAGTGCAATACGGTATTGCTTGAACCGCCCATTGCGATATCGAGTGCCATCGCATTTTCAAAAGCTAATTTGTTGGCAATATTACGCGGTAATGCGGTGGCATCATCTTGTTCGTAATAACGTTTAGTCAGCGCAACAATGCGTTTACCGGCATTAATGAATAGCTGCTCTCGATCAGCGTGCGTTGCTAGCATTGAACCGTTACCCGGTTGGCTTAAACCTAAGGCTTCGGTTAAACAGTTCATTGAGTTGGCGGTAAACATCCCCGAACAGGAACCACAGGTTGGGCAGGCGGATCGTTCGATCTGTTCACTTTGCGCGTCAGAAACGGAAGGATCCGCACCTTGGATCATTGCATCCACCAAATCGAGTTTGATCACTTGATCTGAAAGTTTAGTTTTTCCCGCTTCCATTGGTCCACCTGAAACGAAAATGACCGGAATGTTTAATCGCAGTGATGCCATTAACATTCCAGGGGTGATTTTGTCGCAGTTGGAGATACACACCATTGCATCGGCACAATGGGCGTTGACCATGTATTCAACCGAGTCGGCAATCAATTCACGAGAAGGTAATGAATACAGCATGCCGCCATGGCCCATGGCAATACCATCATCAACCGCAATGGTATTAAATTCTTTGGCGATCCCGCCTGCTTGCTCTATTTGTGCGGCAACCAATTGACCGAGATCTTTTAAGTGGACGTGGCCGGGTACAAATTGAGTAAATGAGTTCACTACCGCAATAATCGGTTTACCAAAATCTTCATCTTTAACGCCAGTTGCCCGCCATAATGCGCGCGCGCCTGCCATATTTCGGCCATGGGTAGTAGTTGCTGAACGGTACTTAGGCATAACAATAAAATCCTTTTTAGTTCAGCCACCTTACTAGATGGTAGATGGCTGAAGTCATTAATTAATGTAATCGGCAGCCGTTACTTTGCTGGGTATACGTAGTCTAGCCAGCCCCATTTGTCGTCAGTTTCGCCGTTAAATAGACCAAAGTAATCAGTCTGTAATTGTTGAGTAATTGGGCCGCGCTTGCCCTCACCTACCGTGATTTGATCAACGCTACGTACCGGTACAATCTCAGCCGCGGTGCCTGTCATAAAAACTTCATCGGCAAGGTAGAGCGCTTCACGAGCAATGTTTTCTTCACGGACTTCATAGCCACGTTCTTTGGTTAAGGTGATGATGGTATCTCGAGTAATGCCGGGTAAAATAGCACTGGTAGTCGGTGGCGTTGAAAGGATGCCGTTACGGACAATGAAAATATTTTCGCCTGCGCCTTCTGAAAGATAACCATCGACGCTTAAAGCGATGCCTTCTGCATAACCATGACGACGGGCTTCACTGCCTACCAGTAAAGATGATAGGTAGTTACCGCCAGCTTTAGCCGCTGTTGGTATGGTGTTGGGTGCAGCGCGGTTCCAACTTGAAACCATTGCATCAACGCCATTTTCTAATGCTTCTTCGCCTAAATATGAGCCCCATGGGAAGGCTGCAACGATTAAATCCATCTGAGTATCAACCGGCGGGCAGACACCTAAACCGACATTACCCACATAGCCTAATGGGCGAATATACGCCGAATCAAGTTTATTGACGCGAATGGTTTCACGGCAAATTTCCATGAGTTGATCGCAGCTATAGGGGATCGGAAAACGATAAATTTTGGCCGAATTAAGTAACCGCTGCATATGCTCTGGATGACGAAAAACTGCTGGTCCTTTGGGGGTGTTATAACAACGAATTCCCTCAAAAACAGAAGTGCCGTAGTGCATTGCATGGGTAAGAACGTGAACATTGGCTTCCGCCCAAGGGACGATATTACCGTTGAACCAAATATAATCAGCTGTGTTTGCCATGATGAGTTCCTTTCTTCAATTTAATCCAGATTATTGATTTGTGAGGTGGTAACCGTGGTTACATCCCAGAGTTTTTCTATTTGATTGATCAGAATGCTAATCGGACGATCACTATCGACAATGATGGCTATAGTGGCGATATTGCTATGGTGGTTTTGGGTTGCATCCACTTTCTTGATCACAAATCCACGGTGACGAATAACCCGTAAAATACGTTCAAGTAATACCGGTTTATCGTTGGCTTTAATAGCGAGTAAATATCTTTCCATGATCAGGTATTCTCCAACATATCTTGATTGGCTGCACCCGGTGGCACTAATGGCCATACGTTTTGCTCTTCATCAATCACCACATGTAATAAATAGGCACTGTCGCTGGCAAGCATTTCAGCCAGTGCTGGCGCAACTTCCTCTTTGCGAGTGATGGTTTTACCGGGAATATCAAACGCCCGCGCCAGCATCACAAAATCAGGGTTATCATCTAAAATCGTCTCGCTATGGCGACCATCAAAAAACAGCGATTGCCACTGACGCACCATGCCTAAGCGGTGGTTATTAATCAGTACCATTTTGACTGGAATTTGGCGGCGTTTAAGGGTGCCAAGTTCCTGCACATTCATCATAAATGAGCCGTCACCGGAGATTAAGATTGATTGAGAATCAGGACGAGCAACGCTGGCACCCATCGCGGCGGGTAAACCGAAACCCATGGTGCCAAGCCCAGCTGAGGTAATGTAATTTTGGGGTTCACGCGGTTGAATATGTTGCGCGGCCCACATTTGGTGCTGGCCGACATCGGTAGAAACCATGCTGTTATCTGGCATCATGTCAGACAGTTGTTTTAGTAGTAATGGCGCATAAATTAACTCGCCGGGATGGTCATAACGCCATTTACCAATTTTGCGTAAATGTTCGCTATGGGTTAGCCAACGGCTGATATCTTGGTTTAATTTTAGTTGCGGTAGAATGACATTAATGTCACCGCGTAAAGGTGCGTTAGCATGACGGAGTTTATTAAATTCAGCAGCATCAATATCAAGGTGGATCACTTTAGCATGCGGCGCAAAGGTATCGAGTTTACCCGTCACTCGATCATCAAATCGGGCTCCGACCACAATCAATAAATCGGCTTCTTGCACAATAAGGTTCGCGGCTTTGGTGCCATGCATGCCGAGCATCCCCAAGTAATGTGGATCATGACGAGCCACTGAGCCTAAGCCTTTGAGGGTGCTGACTGATGGCATTGGGTTATTGGTCAGAAATTGGCGCAAGGTTAGGGTTGCTTTGGCAATTTGAACACCACCACCGACATACAACACTGGACGCTGACATTGAGTCAATAATTGTTGGGCACAAGCAATGGCAGTTGCAGTTGCCTGCGGTAATGGCGGTGGCGTAATGATGGGCAATTGTGTTGTGGGGGCGGTGGCTAACTGCACATCTTTGGCAATATCAACAATAACCGGTCCGGGACGACCACTTTGAGCCACCACAAAGGCTTCGGCTAATGTTGGGGCAAGATCGTTGATGTCAGTGACTAAGTAGCTGTGCTTGGTGCACGACAATGACATTCCAATTACATCCATTTCTTGAAACGCATCGGTGCCAATGTGCGAGCTCGCCACTTGGCCTGTTATGGCAACTAATGGCACCGAATCCATTAAGGCATCAGCCAATCCGGTGACTAAATTGGTGGCGCCAGGGCCAGATGTTGCCATGCAGACAGCGACACTTTGGGTTGCGCGTGCCATGCCAATCGCCGCCATGGCTGCACCTTGTTCATGGCGACATAAAATATGTTCAACCCCCCCATCATAAAGCGCATCGTAGATAGGCATGATCGCCCCACCTGGATAGCCAAAAATAGTTTTTATCCCCTGCTGCTGCAGCGCTTGTACGACTAACTCTGCCCCTGTCATCGCTGCTCCTTGCGTGTGTGGCTAAAATGAAAATCAATCCTGCTTGAATATTTAAATTTACTGATTTAAAAAAGCCCCCGTACTTCTCAGTGCGGGGGCTTTGCTGTTTCTGGTAGCGTTAACTTACGCCTGCAAATTCCCTCCGCGGTGACATAATCACCACGATGACATTAATAATGAGTGTTAGGAATGTTGCAGTTATGCGCATAATTGTCCAATTTTTATTGTTTAGTTGTTGCTATATCTAAGTGGTAACACAGATCTGTGTCACATGACAAGAAAAAAATTTGGTTTTATTGGCAAATTCGCAGCATTAATGGGGCTTTGATGTAACACCTTCGATAAATTTCATTAACCCCATGGTGTGAGTTGCCAGTCAATGTGGAGTCATCATGACACTTGCGATTGTTCATAGTCGAGCTTGTGTGGGCGTTGAAGCCCCACCGGTAACGGTTGAGGTACATTTAAGTAATGGGATGCCAAGTTTTACCTTAGTTGGTTTGCCCGAAACCACCGTAAAAGAGGCTAAAGATCGGGTGCGGAGTGCAATTATTAATGCCCAATTTGAATTTCCGTCGCGACGGATCACGGTTAATTTAGCCCCCGCCGATTTACCCAAAGAAGGGGGACGATTTGATTTACCGATTGCTCTTGGCATTTTGGCGGCTTCTGGGCAAATTCCCTCTGATCGATTAGCTCAGCATGAGTTTATTGGTGAATTGGCATTATCGGGCGATTTACGCCCAGCGAAAGGGGCATTACCTGCGGCTTTAGCGGCATTAAAAGCCAAGCGGTGTTTAATTGTGCCTGATCAAAATGGTGATCAAGTGGCGTTAGTCGCGCAGAAACAGCATAAATCAGCCCCAACGCTATTAGCGGTCTGTGGCTTTTTATGTGGTCAACAACAGTTACAGCTCCATCTTCAACCCCGTTTAACAGATACATCAGCAGTGGTTAATGATGATCGTGATATGCAGGATATTATTGGTCAGCAACAAGGTAAACGGGCGTTAGAAATTGCCGCCGCGGGCAGCCATAATTTATTATTACTTGGTCCCCCTGGAACCGGAAAAACCATGTTGGCATCTCGCTTACGAGATCTGTTGCCGCCCATGACCCATCAAGAAGCGATTGAAACCGCGGCAGTTGCTTCACTGACTCAGCAATCATTACACCACGGAAATTGGCTTAATCGCCCTTTTCGTACTCCGCATCATTCCAGTTCAATGGCGGCTTTAGTGGGCGGTGGCTCGGTGCCGAAACCGGGTGAGATTTCTTTGGCACACAATGGATTATTATTTTTAGATGAAATGCCTGAGTTTGAACGTAAGGTATTAGATTCACTGCGTGAGCCATTGGAGTCAGGGCAAATTGTGATCTCACGCGCGACGGCTAAAACCACCTTTCCTGCCCGATTTCAATTGATTGGTGCTTTAAATCCAAGTCCGACGGGTTATTACGAAGGCAATCAATCGCGTACTAATCCGCAGGCTATTTTACGTTATCTAAGCCGCTTATCGGGGCCATTGTTAGATCGGTTTGATATGTCATTAGAAATTCCTGCTTTGCCTCGCGGTACACTGACCACTGGCGGTGATCGCGGTGAACCGAGTGCGGTAATTAAGGCGAGAGTCGATTGTGCTCGAGAACGGATGTTGGCTCGCAGTGGCAAAGTGAATGCCTTATTGTCGACCCGTGAATTGGATAAATACTGTGGGTTATCGTTTAAAGATGCTGAGTTTTTAGAAAATGCGCTGCATCAACTTGGATTATCGGTGCGGGCTTATCATCGGATTATTAAAGTGGCGCGTACGATTGCTGATTTAGCCGAGCAGGATCAGATTCAGCGGGCTCATTTAGCTGAAGCATTAGGATATCGAGCGATGGATCGATTATTGAAACAACTTAGTTGTCAGATGATTTAGGCATATTAAAAAAGAGGCTGATTAGAGCCTCTCTTTTATAATGGTCATCTTTGCTGATCGTGTAATATTATTTTTTGAGTAAAAAATTAACTAACTCAAAATATTCATCAGCAGATTTAATTTTGCCTGTTTTTACTAAATATTTATTATTAACCACCACCGCAGGTACACCCGTTAAGCCGGCATCGTTAAAGGCTTTATCATAACGACTGACCATTGAGTTAACGGCAAAGCTATTGAAAGCGCCATCAAACTCTGCCGCGGGAATACCTTCATCAATGAAGATTTGACGTACTTCAGCTTCATCACGTGGTGGTTGGTTGAGCGTGTGAATGCGGTTAAATAACACCGGTAGCATTTTGTCATTTACATTAAGCACGACGGCCGTTGCAAACGCTTTACTCATCACTTTACCCATTGGACCACCCATAAATGACACGTGCATTTTTTGCAGTTTGGCATTGTCTGGAAGCTTGGTTTTCAATTGTTGAATCATAGGTTCAAATTGAAAACAATGCGGGCAGTAAATTGAAAAGAACTCAGTCACAATCGGGGTGCTTGATTGTGGTTGATCTAATACTTTGTAGTAGTCGCCTTCCGTAAATTTGGCAGCATGAACAGAAAAAGACAATAAAGCAGCACTGACGAGTGCAAGTAAATTCTTCATCATTTATAGATATTCCTGATTATCCGTGTCGTTAGCTAGATATTAGCTCGGTATAGTAATTAACATGTTATTTTATATTACATTACCATTGTGGCATTAGCTGCAATGGTGCTTCATTTAAAGTAAATATTTGCTCTTTAAAGGCTAAAACTTGACCTTCCCAGTATTTTGCATCGCCAAACCACGGAAATGCGCGTGGAAATGCTGGATCTTGCCAACGCTTTGCGAGCCATGCCATATAGTGAACCATTCTTAGGGCCCGTAATGGTTCAATCAATTTCAGTTGGCGAGGATCAAAATCTGCAAATTCATTGTAGGCTTCTAAAATAGTATCGAGTTGCGCTAGCTGGTCGTGACGTTCGCCATTGAGCATCATCCATAAATCTTGGATGGCAGGGCCGTTACGGGCATCATCTAAATCGACAAACATCGGGCCATCGCGCCATAAAATATTGCCAGGATGACAATCGCCATGAAGGCGTAAAGCGGGCCAATCTGTTGACCAATGTGATTCAATTTCAGTGATTAAGCGATCGAGATCGGCAAAAAATGTTTTTTTAAGGTAATCAGGGATAAAATCGCTATTGGCGAGTACTTGGCGTGGTTGATAAACGTATTCTTCTAAGCCTAATGTTGGGCGATGCACAAACGGTTGGCGTTGACCGACTTGGTGAATACGCCCTAAAAAACGCCCAACCCATTCTAATTGATCAAAGTTATCAACTTCAAATTGACGCCCACCGACGCTTGGAAATACCGCAAATCGATAACCATTATAATGGTGTAATGTGGTGCCATTGATGGCGATAGGCGCGGCAACGGGAATATCTTGTTGTTCAAGCTCCAGCGTGAATTGGTGCTCTTCATTGATCTGCTCATCACTCCAACGAGCAGGACGATAGAACTTAGTCACATACCGTTGACCATCTTCAGCTTTAAATTGATAGACGCGATTTTCATAACTATTGAGTGCTAATAAACCGGACTCAGCATGAACCTCAACGCTGTCTAACGCATCAAGCAGTACATCGGGGCTGAGATCTGCAAAACTAAAACTTTGTTTTTCCATGACGGGATCCTGAATCTGGCTTGGGAGAGTGACTTAGCTTAACCGCGAATTGAATTAAAACAAATCAAACATTAGTGGCTAACCATTATTCGCTATCAGGATTTTTAGGCAAAAAAAAGCCAGTTATCAATAACTGGCTTCAGTAAAAAAGTTCGATTGTTATTTAATAATACCGCGTGCACGTAAAATGGCAGTTTTAAAGTCGTCTTCACAATCTTTAGCAAGGCCGGGGATCATGGCGTCTTTGTCACTATTACGCATTTTTAAATGATAAATTAAGACATCATCAGTCAATGATTCGAGTGGACCTTGGTATTTTGCTTCTGCGGCTAATTTTAGTAAGAATTCGATTAAGTTAAGGTCGGGATCTTTTTTCCACTCGGGATGCAGTAATTCAATCAGTTCATTAACGCGATGGGTTTTCATTATTAACTCCGTTGCTTGGGCTGAATCAATCGTTATACGATTGTATTATCATTATTTTAGTGCTGATAAATTATAACAAACCCAGCTCGGTTACAATGTATGTCTGGTGCAAACAGCAGGTTAATAAAAAAGCAGCCTAGGCTGCTTAAGATAACAGTTAACGCTGTTGTTGTTGGCTGAGGTTGAGTTCAGGCACAATCTGTTGCGACTTTAATTGCGCATCTTCACTGGTTAGATGGATCTCAGTTATTGTTGCTTTTTTAGCGTTAACTTTAAAATGGGGAGCGTGGGAGGTTGCACGTAAACGTGAAGGACTACGTGGGGTACTTGCATACCTGACGGGGGATGCTGGGCGCATATTTCACCTATTGTCAGGCTCATCCATGGCCAAAAAATTTAAAAATATCTCTGAAGGGAAAATTCCCTACTGGGTATAACCCCATCCATCAGAATATCGCTTGGTTGTTAACCAATTTGCGCAAAGGATAGCAATCTGATTATTAAAAGTCGAGCAGAAAATAAGCAATAAAATGCTAATATTTAATTATTACGCTGTTTCTATCGTAACTATTGCAATAATTACCCCCTTGATGCACCGTGTCGTTTGGCCTTTATAGATAAAGGCACCAAAAATTATCGATATTTAGGCATTACACTAGTTAGCCTAGCCAGTAGAACAACAGAGGCCTTGGGAGAGGATCTATGGATCAGGAGCAGCAACGTATTGTTGCCAATCGTAATTTGTCTTACCGATTAGCAGAGTCTATTGGTCGCCGTATTTTA
The DNA here is from genome assembly GCA_947039005.1 of uncultured Photobacterium sp. GTDB lineage: Bacteria > Pseudomonadota > Gammaproteobacteria > Enterobacterales > Vibrionaceae > Photobacterium. The sequence continues at coordinate 4,907 of CAMQXY010000008.1, read as the reverse complement.
ATTGGCGATCCTGCACCTGGCGAAATTTTACCGGGCGAAGTTGAGTTAGGTGAAATGTATGGCGTAAGTCGTACCGCTGTCCGTGAGGCGATAAAAATGCTTGCGGCTAAAGGCATGGTATTGCCACGTCCGCGCATTGGTACACGGGTCATGCCGAAGAAAAATTGGAATTATCTTGATCAAGATTTGTTAGCTTGGTTAGATTTTGATGCTGATTCACAATTGATTGTTGAGTATCAAAAAGTACGTTTAACCCTCGAGCCAGAAGCGGCTGCATTAGCGGCTGTACATGCGACAGCAGAAGATCGACTTGAGTTCGAACAACTGATGCTGCAAATGCACCAGATGAAAGATAATTTTGATCAGGATCGTTGGGTTGAAATTGATACCCGTTTCCATCAATTAGTCTATTTTTCTTCTGGAAATCATTTTATTAGTCCGTTTGGTAATTTGTTTAAAGCAGTGTTTGAAAATTATTTTCGCGTCGTTACTCGAGAGCAAGTGATGCAACTTGACGTTCATCAGCAGATTGTTGATGGTATTTTAAATTATGATCCAGATGCTGCGCGGCAAGCAACATTAGAATTATTACAATAGATACCGAATGACGGAGCCAGATGGCTCCTTTTTTTATCAACAATAATAGTGTTATAAATTGACTAACAAAAGGTTGCTTAATTTAAGCTTACAAGTGTAATCTCAAAAATAACATTTGTTAAATTAAGTGTCTTTTGGGGTATATAAACCATGAATAATGTAATGAAGAGTGAATTAGGTTATTCAACGGCGGAAGAAGTCGCGAACAGTGTCAGTCATGGGCTTGGATTATTATTTTCAGTCTTTGGTCTGTACTTACTGTTAGATAAAGCCTTCGCTTTACATGCAGATACGTTAAGTATTATTAGTTATTTTGTTTATGGCGTGAGTATGATTTTATTGTATCTCGCCTCAACGTTATACCATGCTATTCCAAGTGTGACGGCTAAAAAGCCGTTAAAAATCTTTGATCATTGTGCGATTTATTTATTAATCGCCGGCACCTATACCCCGTTTTTACTGATCGCTTTACGGACGCGATTGGCACTGGGATTAATGGCGATATTATGGGGTTTAGCCCTGATAGGTATTGTCGCTAAAATTGTTTTTATCCATCGTTTTAAGAAATTGTCATTATTTACTTATTTAGCGATGGGTTGGTCATCAGTGATTGTGATTTACCAATTAGCGATGTCTTTAGCGCCTGGTGGATTAGTGTTATTGGCTCTCGGCGGGGTGATCTATTCGCTCGGAGTGGTGTTTTACGTCAATAAGCGCATTCCCTATAACCATGCGATTTGGCATTTGTTTGTTTTAGGTGGTTCAATTTGTCATTTTTGTGCGATTTATTTTTATATTAAGCCCCTATAACTTTCGGTAATAATTGAATAAAAAAAGAGAGCGCAATGCGCTCTCTTGTTGTTTGTATTGTTTAAATTAACTTGGCATCAATCACGCCAAAAGGCTGGAGCAAAAACCACTAACACGGTTAATATTTCCAAGCGGCCCATTAGCATCCCTAAACTTAACGTCCATTTTGATAGATCTGGCAAGCTAGCAAAGTTACCTGTGGGGCCAATAATGGTTCCCATTCCCGGACCGACGTTAGCCACCGCAGTGACCGCACCTGTAATACTGGTGATCGGATCTAAACCTTGTAACGCTAACACTGAAGCAATCACAATAATGGTCATGATAAAAGTAAACACCAGTGCTACCACAGAACGGACGATGTCATCGGTTACGGGGCGGCCGTTATAGCGTTGAATGAACAGTGCTGACGGATGAATAGATTGCATGATGTGCTTACGTAATAGCGCAAAAGCTATTTGGAAGCGGAAGATTTTAATACCACCGCTGGTTGAACCAGAACAAGCACCGACCAGTAATGTGAATGCAAAAATAATGGTTGGTAATGGCCCCCAAGCGGTAAAGTCACCAAGACCAAAGCCGGTAGTGGTCACCACTGAGATAATATTAAAAAATGACAACCGCATCGCATCAAGTACTGAATAACCTTTATTAAAGATCAAACAGGCCGCAACAATTAAACTCGCCGTCACCACAAATAAGGTATAGCCCTTCACTTGAGCGTCACCAAACAAGGTGCGAGGATGGCGTTTTTTTAGTGCTTGGACAAATAATAAGAATGGCAGTCCACCAGCAAACATAAAGAAAGTTGCTACCCATTGTGCGCTGTGTGAAAAGTGATTCATTGAGCCGTCAGAAGTTGAATAACCACCGGTTGAAAGGGTTGTAAAAGCGTGGTTAATCGCATCAAAGGTATTCATGCCTGCCAGCATAAACGCAATGATACATAGCACGGTTAAAATCAAATAGACGTTGATGATATTTTTGGCAACGCTTTTGGTTCGCGGTGAACTTTTATCTGACCAGTCTGACGATTCTGTTTGGAACAGCCGCATTCCGCCGACATTGAGCATCGGTAAAATAGCCACCCCCATCACAATAAAGCCGACCCCGCCGAGCCATTGTAAGGTGGAGCGCCACAGTAGAATACTCGGTGCCATTTGATCGAGACCGCTTAATACCGTCGAACCGGTGGTAGTGATGCCTGACATGGTTTCAAAATACGCATCGGTAAAACTGATGTGATTAATAAACACAAACGGCAACGCCGCAAAGGCACTGGCAACAGTCCACACTAATGTCGTGATCAGGAACATATCCCGCACACTGAGCTTAAACTCATCGGTTTTACCGTAAGAAAGTAACAAGAATGCTACGGAGTGGGTGATAACCACTGCCGCTGCAAAATCCATGAAACCTTCGGTGCCAGTAAAAAAGGCCACTAAAGTGGGTACATACATAAACAGGGCTATTTTAGATAGCACCAGTCCGAGTACAAATAATATTGGACGTAAATTAACCATAAGCAGTTATAAAAAGAAGGGACTCGGTTGGAAAAGACGTTCAACGTCAGGAATATATTTCTTATCAACTAAGAACATAACCACATGATCATTTTGTTCAATCATGGTGCGATCGTGCGCAATAAGCACTTCTTCTCCTCGTACAACAGCACCAATAGTGGTGCCTGGAGGCAGTTTGATCTCACTGATGGCGCGACCAACGACTTTAGAGGTGCTGGCATCACCATGAGCAATGGCTTCAATCGCTTCTGCTGCACCACGGCGTAGTGATGATACGTTAACGATATCAGCTTTACGAACATGGGTTAACAACGCTGAGATTGTCGCTTGCTGGGGTGAAATTGCAATATCAATGGTGCCACCTTGGACCAAATCGACATACGCACCCCGTTGGATCAGCACCATTACTTTTTTGGCGCCTAAGCGTTTAGCCAGCATTGCCGACATGATATTGGCTTCATCATCATTGGTTACCGCAATAAACACATCAATTTGTTCGATGTGTTCTTCACTGAGTAATTCTTGATCTGAGGCGTCACCACAAAAGACGATGGTGTCTTGGAGCATTTCTGATAAATTCTCAGCACGTTGTTGATTGTGCTCGATTAGTTTAACGCTGTAATTTTTTTCTAACCGGCGAGCTAAACCTGCGCCGACATTACCACCACCGACAATCATTAACCGCTTATACGGTTTTTCTAGTCGTTGTAACTCGCTCATTACTGACCGAATATGATTACTGGCGGCAACAAAGAATACTTCATCATCGGCTTCAATAATGGTGGTGCCTTGGGGGCGAATTGGCTGACCTTGGCGGAATATTGCTGCTACGCGAGTATCAATGTGTGGCATGTGTTCGCGCAGTGCTGACAATGCGTTACCGACTAGAGGACCACCATAATAGGCTTTTACTGCCACTAAACCGACTTTTTCTTCAGCAAAACTGACTACCTGTAATGCGCCTGGGTATTCGATTAAACGTTCAATGTAATCGGTAACCAATTCTTCTGGTGCAATAAGGTGATCAACGGGCACAGCATCTGATTGGAATAATTGATCTTTTTCGCGTAAGTATTCTGGCGAACGAATACGAGCAACACGATTAGGGGTGTTAAATAATGAGAACGCAATTTGACACGCGATCATGTTTGTTTCGTCAGAGTTGGTGACAGCAACTAACATATCGGCATCTTGCGCCCCAGCATCACGTAATGTTTGCGGGTGACTCGCGAAACCTTGCACAACCCGAAGGTCGTATTTATCTTGCAGTTCACGAAGACGGTCTGGGTTCTTATCAACGATAGTTATATCGTTATTCTCGCCAACAAGGTTTTCAGCAAGAGTACCGCCAACTTGTCCAGCACCGAGAATGATGATTTTCATAGCCTATGCCTGATGAGTAATGCCAACCAACAGTCACTGTGCCATAAAATCGACAGTGAGTGGCATATAAAAGAGACTAAAAAGCGGAATCTTGAAGCCAAGTTCCGCTCTTGTTAGTGATTTATCTTAGTTTGCTTTGGTTAAGACCGCATAGTAGAAACCGTCCATAGCATCTTCACCGGGTAAAATCTGGCGTCCCGGCGAGGCTGGATCGCTATCGATTAAGGTGGCGTCAGCAGTACGGTTTAAAAATGCGGTGACTTGATCACAGTTTTCTTGCGGTGTGATTGAGCAAGTCGCATAAACCAAAGTTCCCCCTGGTTTTAGTTGTAACCACATCGCATCAAAAATCTCAGCCTGTAGCAATGCCAGCGCAGCGATATCTTCGCCACGGCGTAACCACTTAATGTCAGGGTGACGACGAATAACCCCTGTCGCTGAACAAGGCGCATCAAGTAAAATGCGATCAAACTTTTCGCCATCCCACCATTGTTCAGGGTAACGCGCATCAGCACATAAAACTTGGGCAGTAAGGTTTAAACGCTCTAAGTTTTCATGAACACGTTTAAGACGATTTTCATCACAATCAATCGC
>CAMQXY010000007.1 GCA_947039005.1 uncultured Photobacterium sp. | reverse complement strand
TTCAATAAGTAAAAAAGATATGCATCGACCTATCATCGATACATATCTCACTCTAAAATTTTAAGCCAGCAATGTATTAATTAAATTGCTTGATCTGTTTATTTTTTGTCAATAAATGCGGTAATAATTGCATAGTGGCAACCGAGCCAACAATGACAATAATACCGATGATTGATAATGAACTTAAAGGGTGTGCTTTTATAATATTTGGCCACCATCCCATAACGACAACATACGCAGTTGACATAAAGCTGATCACAGGGGCTACAGCAACAACGGCACTGACTTGAGCGGCAGGCCAATAAACCAATGCTTTTGCTAATGCGCTATAAGCAATTAATGTATTGAAAGCACAAAATAAAGCAATACTCCAATCAAAGCCTGTTAATGTTGAGAAGTGAGTAAAGTCAGTTAATGGTGTAAGTAAAACCATGCCAATGCCAAACACACACAGTAAAACATTAGAGGTTGATAATGTCGCTATTAGTGATTTTTGTAGTAGGGTATAACACGCCCAAGAGAGTGCTGAAAACTCAATAATAATAACCCCAATTAAGACTTTATTTCCGGTGTGAACATGTCCACTAATATTGGGATAAAAGAAAAGAATGATGCCGATAGCTAAAGTAAACAAACAAGAGAGTTGAATCGCACTTAAACGCTCTTTAAAAAATAACAGACTACCAAAGGCAAGGAAAAAAGGAGCAACTTGAAAGTTTAGTTGTGCTTCCCCTGGTGATAAGTATTTTAAGGTTAATACAAAAGTCACATAGTTAAGTGTTAAAAAAACACCAGCAAAAAAGAGTTTAATGACTTCAACTTTTGTTATTTTGCGAAACTGTTGTAGGTTTTTAGATGTTAATTGAATAGCAAAAATAATAATAAAAGCGATAAAAAAACGAAACCAACTCAGTGATGTTGCATCAATGAATTTTTCCGACAGTTTTAATGCAATAGGCAATATTCCCCAGAATAAAAGTGTAATGCTACTATAAAGTAGGCCAAGCTTATTGTTGTTCATAGTGATTGTTCTTTATGTGATGATATAAACCTCCCGCAATATAAGTGAAGTGTGAGATGTATTGTATGACAAATATCAAGTGAGAATGTATTGAGCGTATATCTATGTTTATTTCATTGATATATGTATTTATAAATAAGATATTTTAATTTTAGACTGTTTTTTATAAGATTACGTTATAAAGCAAGGGTATGTTAATAAGTTTTATCAAACTATTTTATTTATGATGCTATCAACACTCTTGGTATTGAGTATAATTGCGAGATAATTAAAGCGTGTGCATGTGTTACTACAACACCATGTATACAAGTAGCATTTAAAGGGTTGTTATGTCTAAAAAATATGAATCAGTGGTTAGTGATTACTGTGTTGTTGTTGAAGCGATTGAGTCTTATGTATCGTCTCAAGTTGCAGACTTTGAGTATTGGGATGCAGAAATCACCAAGTTTTTCATTGATACTGAATCAGCAACGTATATGTATGACTATGTTGAAGCTGCCAAAATTTTGGGTGTTTCAGACGTGCAAATGCAAAATTTCTTAATCGTACATTGCTGCTTAGGTGATTATTTAGACGGGCTTATTGGTGAAAAAGATCCCGAAGCTTGGGATATGAAAGGTCAACAATTAGTCGTGACTTACAGTGATAATTCAGAGGATGTATTTCAAACTTCTGACATCTGTGAATTAATGCGTAAAACGGAAGCAGCTGGTTGGACTTTTGCTGATTTAGTGAATGCTGAAAAGGCGTTGCAAGAACAAGCAAAGAACGAGCACTAATTATTAAGTTGGATATGTGCCGAAATATTGGCACGTATCCTAAATCTTATTGTGATATTTATGGGTGTGTGTTTACACTAAGTGGTTGTTATTAATGGTATTGATTTTTGATTTTGATGGAACAATTGCTGATACATTTAAGTTGTATATTGATGTAATGAGAAAGATCCACCATGAATATAATTTCAAATATATTGATGACGATGATATTGAATTATGTCGAGCGATGACCGCCAAAGAGATAATTCAATATCTCGGTATATCGCCGTTGCAAATACCCATTATTGCGCATCGAATTCGTGGTGATTTTACTAAACGAATGACAGAACAAAAAATATTTACTGGGTTTGATTCTGTTCTTGAAGGCTTAAAACAAGAAGGGCATAAACTCTTTATATTAAGCTCTAATTCAGAAGAAAATATTAATATATTTCTACGCTTAAATAATATTACTCAGTTTGATGCTGTCTTTTCTAAGTCGAGTATCTTTGGTAAATCAAGGATCATAAAAAAGATCATCAATAAAAATAAGTTTATTGCTGATGATGTTTATTACATTGGTGATGAAACCCGTGATATTGAAGCGGCTAAAAAAATAAATATTAAAAGTATTGCTGTTTCATGGGGGTATAACAATCGAAAGGCGCTGATCGATAAAAACCCTGATCATATTATAGATAAGCCGCAACAGCTTATGTCATTGTTCGCAGTATAAAAACAGGACACCCATAAGACCGCTATTTTGCGATAACCAATTGTTTTGTATCCAAATTGGTCATACTTTTATTAAGCGTAAGTTATGGCTGTCCTATCTTTTATATCTTTTATTTTGATCTTTTTGTTTGTTTTTTATGCTTAACGATAATCGGTAATGGCGACCTCAATACTGGTATATTCAGTTTTTTGACCTAAAATCGTCAGTAAGTTGGTCGTTTCAACTAAGCGACGAAACCGTGGATGTTCAATATTAACAAAGATTAACGTCACGTTTCGGTGAGCTAATTTTTGGCTTAGCACTTCAATTTTATCAACCGCGGTTAAATCCATATCACTGATACTACTGGCATCAATAATGACTAAGCGTAGTAAAGGGCGGGTATTGGCTAAATTTAAAATACGCTCTTCAAAGTATGAAAAAGTCGTAAAATATAATGGTGCTGAAAAGTGAAGTACGGCAACATCTTCTTCGTTAGATAAATTATCTTCTGGGTTTAAACGAGAACGGTGTCCCCAGTGATCGCAGTTAGGCTCACGGAACAATTCTTCACAGTTCGGACGGGTGATAATAAACACACTGTGTAGCAATGATAATAAAACACCAAACATTACTCCAATATCAATTCTGAACGTAACAATCATTAAGATGGTTGTTAGGCACAGGTAAAACTCTTGACGGTTTTGTTGGTAGATCCGCTTAATCTCAGTCCACTTAAATATACTCAAGCCGACATACATTAAGATCCCCGCTAAGGTTGCTTTCGGGATTAAATGAAACACATTTTGAGCATAGAGCAGCACTAGACAAATCACTGCCGCTGAAAATAATGCCGCCCATTTTGAGTGCGCTCCACCTTGTTGGATCAACATACTGCGTGGGGGACTTGCATTACCGGGGAAACCACCAATCAAGCCAGATAACACTGAACCTAAACCTATGCCAGCAAAATCACGGTTAAAATTAGGGGTGGTATTACGATCTTTAATGGTATTAGAAACCGCTGATGTTTGAACAATACAAATCATTGCGATCAATAACGCTAATGGAAAAATAGTTAATGCTTGTTGCCACGGTAAGCCAATAAACGCCCAATGTAGTTCAAACCCAGCAGGATTTGATAAGGTTGGAATATGAATATTGTTGGCATTTAACACCATTTCAATCGTGATACTTACTGCTAAGGCAACAAGTGCAGCAGGGAAGCGTTTATATTGACGACTAAACCAAAAGATAAAGGCAAACACACCACCACCAATTAAGGTGGTAATGATATTTAGCTGTCCAATATTCAGTATTAAATGATAAAGGGCTTGAAACGGTGATGCTGAATCGTGTGGTAAGCCTAAAATCGAAGGTAATTGACTGACTATAATATGAATCGATACACCCGCTAAAAAGCCTAATGTCACCGGATAAGACAGTAAATTGGCTACCCAACCTAATTTAAACACATATACCGCGAGTAAAATCCCACCAACCAATAATGCCAATAAGGAAGCAAGTGCCATATATTGGGCGCTGAACAAGGCAGCATAACCTGCAAGGCTCACTGCGAAAATAGGCGCGATAGTTGAATCTGCACCACAAGATAAATAACGATTGCTGCCAAAAAGGAAAAAACCAATACTGGATACAACAAAAACGTATAAACCATAAATGACGGGAAAGCCGGCTAAATGTGCTGTTGCCATTTGGGCGGGTAACGCAATGGCAGCGACGGATAATCCCGCAAAAATATCCTGACGCCACGCCATCACATTATGTATTTTAGTTTGCATTTGATTGTTCGCTTTAAGATGACGTTATAATTTTCGAGCATAATCGCATTCTTTATACAAATATCAAAATAGATAATGAAATTATATAAGTCATAACACCTTGAATCAGGGCAAGATGATAAGGGTATTATGGCTTATATTAATTATAGGTGAAGCTAAGCTAAATTCGTTGGTGTTGCTGGTTTTATTCTAATAATTAATGCTATTAAAGGACTAACGATAGCCAACACCAAAACACCATTCCATCCTACATGTTGATAAAGATAACCACCTGCTGCAGAGCCTATTGCCATACCAATAAATACAAATGTAAATAAAATTGAATTAAGGCGTCCTCTGGCTTCTGGTTTGAGGCTATACACAATCGTTTGATGTGAGACTAATGATGAGTTAATACCAAAGTCAAAACAGATGACACACAGCACTAGAAACGCAATTTGAAAGTGTACTGCGAGTAGTGGAATAAATAGCATGGCAATAAACGACAAAATAACAACGCTAATACTGACTAATAGTATTTTATTAGCCCCGATACGATCTGATAATCCGCCCGCTAATGGTGCCGAGATCGCACCTGCCGCACCAGCTAATCCAAACGCACCAGCTGTTGCACTGCCTAATCCATAATTATGAGATAAAAAGACGGCAAGGGTGGTCCAAAATGCGCTAAATGCAATTGACAGTAATCCTTGGGCGATCACTGATTGTCTTAACTGAGGATATTGCTGCCATAGCGGTTTTAACGAACCCATTATTTGTTTATAGGTCAGTGTGTTTTGGGATGGCATTGATGGTAATGAAAACCAAAAATATATCATTAAGAGCAGAATAGAAGCCGCTGCGAGTTGAAATATCATTTCCCAACCTCCAAACTGACCAATAATACCGCTAAAGACACGGGATAAGAGTATTCCGGAGAATAAGCCTGTCATTACGATCCCGACTGATTTACCTCTTTGATTTGGTGGTGCGATTGCTGCACTGGCAAGAACGATATCTTGTGCTGCTGTGGCTAAAATCCCGATGAGTAGACTTATAATTAATAAGTAGGGAAAAGTAGAGGCAAAGCTGCATAACCATAGTGCGCTACAAAGAAGGGTTAATTTAGTAATGATCAGTTTTTTGCGATTGATCATATCCCCTAATGGTACGAGAAATAAAATCCCTAGTGCATAACCGATTTGAGTGAGCATTGGGACAAGTCCGACTTCACTGACTTTGAGCTGAAATGCATGTGATAATAAACCAATAATAGGTTGATTATAGTAGATTGAAGCGACACTAAATCCAGCCCCAACAGATAGACCAAATAATTGTTTAAGTGGTAATGTTTCATTGCGTATCAGCGTGTGAGCCTTGAGTGTCATCTTTGTGTCCGTGAACTAAAAATCTTTGATAGGAATATGCCTGAACAGGATGTTATTTTGTAGAGGGCATTACCGTAATATTGTTATACACTCAGCGTATGAATATAAATAACCCTAAAAATACAGACCGAATTTTGTTACTAACAACGTGGGTGAGAATTGTTGAAGCGGGAAGTTTAAGTGCTGCGGCTAAACAATTAAACACCACCCAGCCTACGGTGAGTCGGCGTTTACAGTTGTTAGAACAGATATTTAAGTGCAAGTTAATGCTACGTACTACGCACCAATTAAAATTAACCGATGAAGGGGATACCTGCTATCAGTATGCTAAGCAGTTATTAGATCAATGGTCGATATTAGAAGATACGGTAGGGAATGATACATCTATAATTAAAGGTCGATTGAGAGTAAGAGCACCACATGCTTTTGGACAACAACAATTAATCAAACCGTTAATGAAATATTTAACGATGTATCCTGAAATGCGTATTGATTGGTTGTTAAATGATACTTCTCCTGACTTTCTTGCCGATAATATAGATTGCGCAATTCATGTGGGTGTTATTACCAATCCTAATGTTGTCGCTAAATTGATTGGCTATGTGCCTCGTATTGTTGTTGCTGCGCCTGAAGTCATCACTAAATTCGGTGATATTAATCATATTACTGAACTACAACAATGGCCTTGGATTGCCGTGAGCACATTTTATAATCATGAGTTAACACTAAAAAATACAGTGTTAAATACGACATGCAGCTTAGCGTTAGATCCTATTTTATCGACTGATAATCTTTATTCAGCGCTTGAATGTATTAACGGTGGTTTAGGTATAGGAGCGATTTCTTCATGGCTAGTCAAACCTTATTTACTCACTGGTCAACTTGTCCATATTGCTGAGAATTGGCAAGCAGATCCATTGCCTGTTTATTTTGTTTACCCATATTCAAATTATTACGCTAAAAGATTGCGGTTATTTATCGAAATAATGACGATAGGGATCCAACAAATGATAGGAATAGATCAAAATGATGATCATATAAAAATGTACTAAATATAATCGACAGTAGTCATGATGTAGATATTTTATTAAGCTGTATTGTTATTATCACAATGTTATTTTGATATATATACCGTAACTGTAAAATTACCAGTAGTTGCTTGGGTAATGGATAATAGATATTGATTAATGGTACAAATATTATTGACAATTGATAACCCTAAACCATAACGGCTATCACTCGACCTTGATCTATCGTATTGATAAAGTGGTTGAATTAACTTTTCAATCTCTATTTCTGAGTAGATCACGGTTGCCATGTTTATTACTTCTATAATGATATTTTGCTGAGAGTTTAGTACATTAATTTTAATATGTTCAGTGGGTAAACTATAAAATAAAGCATTATCAATTAGATTTGTTAGGATTGTTTTTATACTAAATTCATCAGCAATAATTATTGACTCAAGTTGGATATTGATAGCGATTCTATTTGTAATGTCAGGATATTTAAAGGTTAATGTTTGTTGGATGTTATCTAATAGCATAACGATATCAAGTGGTTCTTTATAGAGTTCAATGGTTGATGATGTACGTTGTAGTAATAATAAATTTTCGACAATTAACCGTAGTCTATTTGAAATCTGTAAAATATCATTAGTAAATGTTTTGGCTAATCGTTCATCATCGGGGAAGCGCTGGTGGACTTCGGTAAGTGTGATTAACTCTGAAATCGGTGTTTTTATTTCGTGTGCAATATCTGATGTTATTCTTTTTTCATTTTCAATGCTATTACAGTTGATCGTCAGGAAATTATTTAATTCTTTTATTATTAAATCTATCTCATAACAAGGTGTAGAATCATTAAAAATAAAATTATTATTTGAACCATTATTATTATTGAATGTTTTAATTTGTTTATTTAATGATTCTAAAGGCGATAAACCTTGGAGAACGATTTTTTTTGCAACGACGCGCATGATGATCATAGATAATAAAAAGCTGCCAATAAGCAAAATGTCTAATATTTCTGTAACATGATCAAGGCGCTTTGTTGATGCTGATACCGTAATATACATATAGTCACTTGAACCATCTTTATGTCTTTGAATGTATGACGATAAGAGTGCTTGTCCTTGTTCATTATCTGGCATTGTGACATTAACGAGTTTGTGTGAATTAATAGGAATATTGGTATGAAGTAAATCTAATTCAGGATAAGAACGAAGAGAAGCTGAACGTTTGATTGTTTGATTATTTTTCCATATTTGATAAACATAATGGCTGCTAGAATCATCTGTTATTGGTGCGATGTCATTATGAGTGATGTTTTTTATTTGGCTTGTTTTTTCTTGTAGATCTAATGTGAATTGTTGCTGAGCCCAGTCATCAACACTTATATCAACAAAGGTAAAGACAATAATAATAAACAAACCAAAAATGGCTGAAATAGAATTGATTAGATTTCTTTTTATTGAGTGTGTTTTTATCATTGATTAGCCCTCAATATAATATCCAAAACCACGTTTGTTTTTAAGTGGGAAAATTGTATTTATAGATTTTGATTTTATTTTTTTACGGATAGTGGATATATGGGCTTCGATGGTGTTTTTGGAAATATAATTAAAATTATTAGCAATATTATCACTGATCATTGATGTGTTAATTATTTGATTTTTATGATTAAAAATATATTCAACAATTTTAAATTCATTCGGTGTTAATTCTATATCGGTTATTTCATAACATAGTGTCATCTTATTTGAATCTAAGATAAAGCCATTAATATTAATGGTGTTACTAAAGTTACTAATTAAACCTCGTCGTGAGATAGCAAGTACTCTGGCATGTAATTCATCAAAAGAAAAAGGCTTGGTGAGATAATCATCAGCGCCTTGGAGTAGGGCATCAATACGATCTTGGCTTTGATTGTTGGCTGAAAGAATAATAATTCGTGTCTGTATCGCAGACTTTCTTAATTGCTTGAGAATATCTATGCCATCAATACCAGGTAGCATTAGATCTAAAATAATAAGATCGTATGGATTATTGAGTGCTAAATTGAGTCCATCTGTGCCATTATCAGCTTCATCGGTTGTTATTCCTAAATTATTGAATCCAACAGTTAAACTGCGACGCAATGCGGATGAATCTTCGATGATCAATAGCTTCATTATAAACTCAAATTGAAAATGTATACTTATATGGGATGTACAAGTATACATTAAATCATTGTGTTATCTTAGCTGTTTACGGTTTAACTCGGCAACTAGCACTAATATCAAGTGCAGGATTGATAATTTTAGATTGCACACCATAAAGCCCTAATAAACTATGGAATAAATTATCTTGAGATAAATGACCAATATTCTCTTTAGCTTTTAAGCAACTAAGGTTAATCCCTTTTTGTTGAGCATATTGGGTTGGGATCCATAAGAGCCACGGCACATGTTTTTGTTCTTTAGGTGCGATTGGATAAGGTGCTCCGTGAAGATAAAACCCATTTTCGCCAAGTGACTCACCGTGGTCAGACATATATAGCATTGCAACATTGTATTTATTTTCGTTTTTCTTCAAGAGCTTAATAACTTGTTCGTCAACATAGTCGGTATAGAGAATAGTATTGTCATACACATTTTTAATTTCTTGGTCAGTGCAGTTTTCAATATCACTACGATTACAAGATGGTTTGAATCGATCAAACTGTTTTGGATAACGTTGAAAATACGTTGGACCATGGCTACCTATTAAGTGTAAAACCAAGAGTTTATTTTTATCATCTTTATTAATAAAGGCTGCGGCTTTATTTAGCATGACACCATCATAACAACTCGTACCGTCACAATATTGGTTATGTTTTGAGGTATCTGTAGCAACATAAGGCACTCTATCAGCAACGCCTTTTGAACCACCGTCATTATCGATCCATAACACTTCAGCGCCAGCACGGTGAATAATATCAACGGCATTGTCTTGAGTATAAGCCCGATTTTGGTTGTAATGAGCGCGGGTTAGGTTAGAGAACATACAAGGTACTGATAATGCTGTGTAAGTACCGCAAGATTGAACATTTCTAAATGAAATTATCCCTTCATTTTTAGTATACGGGTTGGTATCTCGTTTATAGCCGTTATAAGCGTAATCATAAGTACGCGCTGTTTCACCCAATACCATTACAAATAATGTAGGTTTATTGTTTTTTGTCGCAGGTAGCGTTGCATCTAAGCCTTGTTTTTTGTAAGGCAGAGGTTTGTAAATAAATTCTTTGTATAAGTATTTACCGCCAGCGTATACATGACCTGGAATAATCATTCTGTTTAAATAATGGTTATTACGACCAACGGCTGCATAACTTTTATAATTAGTCAGTGCGATAATAAGTAGGGCGGTTGTGGCTATACCAATAAGAACAATACGAGCGATAATTTCTTTTAAAAATGTTTCGCGTTTGGTGATTTTAACGCAAGCAATCCAAATACTCGGTACTAAACCAAACACAACAATATAGGTTATAGAATGCAAGTTAACATAAGACAGTGCTTCATCAGAGCGTGTTTGGAAGATACTCTCAATAATTGCATTATCAAATAATGTATGGAAATTAACCTCAGCAAATAATGCCATTGCCGATGTTATTGTTAAAAAAATCATAATGGCTTTGAAGATATAGGGCCAACATAAGCAACTAAATATAATGATAAAGGCAGCGATTAAAACAATGGGCGCTGTATAGGGAAAAATCGGATTAGATACAGTATGACTTAACGAAAATATTTTCGCTAATGTAGGAAAGTTAAAGCAAAAGGTGAAATAGAGAGATAGCCAGACAATGAAGCTGGTCATTTTTAAATGGAAAATATTACGCATTGTTTATTCTTTTTCAGCTAATGAATGACGTTATTATCTATAGTGTAACTTAAGACTTACTTAAGAGAGTTTAATAAGAGTATTGAACTACGGTAATTGTTGTTTGCTAATGTACAGATTTCCATATCTTCAAATGAATGAATCGTATTTTATTATGGAAGATAAAAGTTTTATTTATACATTATGCAGAATCAATAATATGTACAATAAGCTTGCTATTGATCTGTGGCAAATAAAAGCCCACTTAATATTCTTGTTGAGTATTCTTTATGTGCAATATATTTGATTTTGGATTGGCGGTGCTTTGTTGTTAATGATTATGTTTAAGTGGATTAAAGCACCGTAATTGATTAAATGTTATTTATTTTCGAAATTATTACTTGTTAGAGGTGTCAGTTGGTATAGCATTTTGTCTAAAGTGACGGGTTTAGAAAATAGATACCCTTGATACATTTCTATATTTAGCGTTGTTAAGATGTTAAAAATACGTTCATTTTCTACACCTTCAGCTATGATGGGTAAGTTAAAGTAACGTATTAACTCTATCATTAATTGCAGTGATTTTAGTTTATCAAGATCAGTATCAATATCATCAATAAACAACTTATCAAGTTTTACATAATCAAAAGGATAGTCAAATAATCGGTCGTTGATGTTTTTACCACAACCAAAATCATCAAGTGCTATTTTTATACCTTTCATTTTTAGATGATGTAATGTCATTTTAAAGTGATTGATATTCGTGATGTCATCATTTTCTAATATTTCAATAACAACATTGATAAATTTATTCAATTCAGTCAGTAAATAGATCACTGAGGTTGTTAGACTATGGCTATATATATTTATAGATATAAATAAAGCATTATTTTTATCTGATGTGAAACGTGTAATTAACTGATGCAATAGGCTAATGGTTAAGCTTTCCGACAGTTGCTGATCATCTTTTATTATCGGTATAAATTGTAGGGGTAAGCGTATTTCGTGTTCTGATACAATCCATCGAGAAAGGACCTCGAATCCAACTAACTTTTTGTTTATATTAACTATTGGCTGTATGAATGGCTGTATTTTTCCTGTTGAGATCGCATCGGTTATTTGTATTTTTTTAATTGCAATGCTGTTCATATTCGACCATTAAGATAAATGATTATTTTTGTGTTGTTTTATGAGTGATTCTAGTAAGTTAATATAGTGGTTTTTTTCTTTTTCTGTTTTTCCTTGGAATAAAAAAGCAATTTTGTCTAATTGACTTAAGTGATGCTCATTATAGAAAAAAGTAATGTTTTTGTTGGTTATTAAAGATATGTTAAATAATAAATCAGAACGTGGTACTCGTGTTCCATTTTCAATGTCAATATAGGATTGTCTCGATATATTTAATAATTCAGACATTTCTAATTGTGATATCTTTGATTCTTTTCGGGCTGTTTTTATGTTGTTATGCATAAAAATTAAAGGTTATCTCCAGTTTTTAAAGTAATGATTATTGATAATTCTTTAACTTTTAAATAGTATAAATCTAGAAGTTGTTCTATATCTGATAAATCATCATTTAATATCTTTTGCTGTATAAAATTTCTCATTAATTTCACAGAAACTAAATTTTTTTCATAATGTTTTTTTATCATAAATATCGCTAATGATGCCTTCTTCTATTTTATTGATTAACAAGGATAAAAGTTCATTATCAATGTTGTTTTCAGTGATGATGTTTTGTATTTTTTTTATGTGTTTATCTTCAGAATGATAAAAATAACTAATTTCCTTTCCTGACAAGATAGATAATTTTTTAATAATATTTGCTTTAGGTGATATCTCACCGCGCTCAATTCTAACTAAGGTACTTCTCGAAATCCCTAGCATCAGGGCCATATCATTTTGTGATAGTTTTAATGAATATCTAAGCCTAAGTATTATTATATTCATTGGGAAATTATTGGTTAACAGATCATTTGAGTATTCTACAATAAGCTTATGTTTTTTTTAAATAAAATTACAGATAAAATTTGTTTTTGTATTAAAAATAGGACATGGTGAAAAAGTTTAATCTAGCATAGGTAAATTCCTATTTAGTATATACTTGGTGGTAAAAATGGAATGTTATTCGATGATTTTTTTGAATTAATTCTCACTTTAATTAAATAATTATCTGATTTTTTTATAAGATTATTCGGTGGTTCTCAATATATGATAATGAATATTAATAGTTACAGCTCAACATGTGACAATACTGTTTCAAATGAAACATTTGCTATTACTTATTTGCTCGTAATACATTTATAAAAACCTATAATCCGCACGTTTTTGATCTCGTCAGATCATATGTCGGAGTTAGTTATAAATGAAAAAGTTTGCACTTAAAGCAGTAGTGATTGCAGTATTGGCTACAACACTAACAGGTTGTATTGGTCAAATGGGCGTATCAAAGGTAGTGACTAAGGCTAACTTGTCTGCCGTTGATAACCGTTATGGTCGTGCAGGTTTGTATGTATTATTAAGTCCTGTATATGGTATTGCTGCAACTGCGGATTTATTTATCTTCAATTCAATTGAATTCTGGACAGGTAAAAACCCTATTACTGGTAAATCACCAGCAGTTGCGGATATGAAGTTAAATACATATTTAAAAATTAACAATATGTTAGATCGTTCATTAACGACAGTACCTTTAGCGAGTGTTACAAATAGCGACATTGAAGCTGCAACGTTTAAACAACTTGACGATAAGACGCTAGAAATGCAAGTGTCGCACCGTAATGGTACAACAACGTTATTACGTGGAGAGAAAGCAGGTGACGCAGTAAACTTTTATCTAGATGGTGAGTTTATTACTGCTGTTACAGTTGCTGATCTTGATCAGTATGCTGATTTACAAGCATAGTGATCTACATATAAAGAGTGGTATCTAAACTCTGAATATATCTATATATTTTAAAACCGTATGTCTTATTGAGACATACGGTTTTTTCGTTTAGGTTTAGATAGTATGAAAACAAGTGTTATAAAATTTAGGGTAATGTTATTTTTTCTGTGGTTGTTGTGTGAGAACTACAGCCAAGAGAATCTGCAGTTCTTGGACATTTACCACCAAAGCGATGGTGGGTTGTTGTGATGATCATGGTGTGATTTGCTGAATTTATCTTTTTAATGGCATAACTAGTATCTTTACGTTCTTTAGTCAGTAAAACTTCATCGGTATTTATATTTTTAATAACGAGCTTACCGTTATTCGAACCACCACCAGGTTGCGGATAATTGGGGACTAACGACGAGTTTTCTAAATAAACGACATGGGTATTGTTGGCATAAAAATGTGCATTAGCAGGGGCTAGGTAATGTTGTGTTGTTGTCGAAAGTTGCTGTTTACTATTATGAATAACGATATCATAGCCATAATTAATATTACCACCACCTGCACCTGCTGGTTCCATCATCGCTTTTAAAATCAGGTTATTACCATTGGGGCTAAATTGATATGGCACGAAAATAGCGCCACTATTACCGGTTCTACTTGTTGTCGCTAATGTACCAATAATATAAGGATGTTGATTCTTCGCATCAGAAGCAACGAGTTTTAGTTGCCAGTTATTACAGCGATTATTTTTAAGGCTGCTACACCCAGCAAAAGTTCGAATTACGGTATTACATTGTCGATTAACTAAGGATTTAACGTAAACGTACTGACTTGGAATTAATTGAGTAATATTTTTAGTCGGTTTAGGTGTGATAGTAGGGCATTGTTGAATATTGCTTTGTACACTATTGGTATATTCACGTAATGTGCTATTTAAGCGTCGCCATTTTTTACTGATTACTGCCAGCGCTGTTACGTTATGTTTCATGTCGTAGAGTTGACGTTGAAAACTAAATCGAATGCATCCTTTAATATCTTCTGATTTGGTGCATTGTTTTTTGATTTGATCACGCCATTGGTTCTGAGTATTAGTAATAACCATTTGATCGACGGGTGTATGTGCTTTTTTCAATTGTGTATATTGTTGTTCAAGTTTATGGTTAATTTTGGTTAATTCAGGTGATGCACAAATCGTTTTCTCTATAATAGACGTTAATTGATTACACTTTTTTGGGGTAGCATTAGCATTAGCATTAGTACTTATTATAAGAGTGCTTAAAATGATAATGGAGGAAAATGATCGTAAGTAATAAGATAATGGCATGATAATGTCCTTTATGTTTGAATAATTTATGCTATTGGCTTTATCTTGCCGTATTGATAAAAATAATCTGCTTAATTGTAGAATTGATAATGTTATTTATGAGAGCTTATCTGTGTATATTATCGCTGATAGTAGTACAGCAACATATGAAATAGCAAACCATCGTTTATTGGTTTTTTTTATTGATCAAAAAAGCGCCTGTCATTATTAGAGGCGCTTTATGTGTCAATTACTTAGTATAATAACGTCAATTAATGAGTACGACGTGGACCTTTGCTGACTAATTCTTTACCATTATTAAACACATCATCGCTGATCCAACGTCCGTAAATAAGCTGATGTTGGTTATTAAAAACAGCAACAAAGTGACGACCATCAGCATTGTTAGTTGCCATACCGATACCTTCAACGCCTTGTAATCCAAGACCGCCATTTTCAACTGAAAGTAAAAAAGCTTCTAGTTCTTCAAGGCTATCGATAACACTTAGTTCATTATTAATCATTTCTATACTCTTTGAGTGATGACTTATTGCAATCGCTTATTTTAAGGAAATTTTCCTGATGACACTAGCCTAATTATGATAATGGCTATTCACAAAGGTTGTTTATTAGATAATGACCAGTGTTGATAGGATCATAATTGCTGAGATAAGATTAATGCGGCAACAATAAAACCATCTTGGCGTTGGTTATTTCCACCGATATAGGCGTCGGCAATTGTACTGTTATTGGTTGATAACCACAAAGTACCATTTGCTTTAATAATAGCATTGGCGACAGTGCCATGATTATCTTGTAACCAAATTTGGTTATTATTACGCAGTATTGCAAATGGCGGTTGAGTACTGATTTCGTTAATCCAAACTCTATCATGTTGAATCACAATAACACCTTGATTATTCGTCAAAGCTTGGGTGATTTTATTGTTATCTACTTGGTGAAAGATAATGAAATTAGGTGATTGGCTGTGATTATTTGATAGCCAGATTTGGTCGTTTTTTATGACGGCATTTGGAGTGATATTCTTGTGGTTGCTATTTAGCCATATATTACCATCCGCAAAAACATGACTAGAAAATAACACTAAGCTCAGTATGGCGACGTATATTTTTTTCATTGGGCTATGACCATCAATATATAATGTGAATAATATACAGTATTCGAACTTATTTGTGATCGACTAATGGTATTAGCTATAACTTTTGGTCGCTAGTTTGATGGTGTCATTCATGCTATACAATGAATATTCAACAACATACTGACGACACATTGAGGGAGTAACATGTCTAGCCATAAAATAAATACTCAACTGATTACTGCTGGGCGATCAAAAAAATTTGGTCAAGGTGCGGTAAATAGTGTTATTCAACGAGCATCATCATTAGTGTTCGATTCAGTCGCAGATAAAAAGCAAGCCACAGCTAATCGTGCTAATGGTGAATTGTTTTATGGTCGTCGCGGTACATTAACCCATTTTTCGTTACAACAAGCGATGGTTGAAATCGAAGGGGGGGCAGGGTGCTACCTTTATCCTTGTGGCGCTGCTGCTGTAGCTAACTCAATTTTAGCGTTTGTAGGCGCGGGTGATCATCTATTAATGACGGGGGCTGCTTATGAGCCTACTCAAGATTTTTGTAATGTGGTGTTAAAAGGGCTCAATGTTGATACGACTTATTATGATCCGTTAATAGGTGCCGGTATTGCGGATAAAATGCAGCCTAATACAAAAGTGGTATTTTTAGAATCACCAAGTTCGATCACGATGGAAGTGCAAGATATTCCAGCCATTGTTAAAGCCGTTAGAACCATAAATCCTGAAGTTGTGATCATTGTGGATAATACATGGGCTGCTGGGGTGTTATTTAAAGCACTCGATCATGATGTTGATATTTCTGTACAAGCAGGCACAAAATATATTGTTGGTCATTCTGATGCGATGTTAGGTACTGCCGTCGCCAATAGCCGTTGCTGGAATCAATTGCAGGAGCGTTCATATTTAATGGGACAAATGGTGGATGCTGATACGGCGTATGTTGCAGCTCGTGGTTTACGTACTATGGGAGTACGTTTAAAACAACACCATGAAAGTAGTATTAAAATTGCCGAATGGTTAGCATTACATTCTCAAGTAGAACGCGTTAATCATCCTGCTTTGCCTAGCTGTAAGGGGCATGAGTACTTTATGCGTGATTTTAGTGGCAGTTGTGGGCTATTTTCATTTGTACTCAAAAAACGTCTTGATAGTCAGCAAATTGCAAACTTCCTCGATAATTTTAAACATTTCAGTATGGCGTATTCATGGGGTGGCTATGAATCACTTATCTTAACGAGTCAGCCTGAAGAACTTAATCGCATTCGTCCTGCGGGTAAGGTGGATTTTGATGGTACGTTAGTACGGGTTCATATTGGTTTAGAAGATTGTGATGATCTGCTTGATGATCTTGCGCAAGGGTTAGCGCGTATTGCTTAGCTTGTATAAATTAAACGCCTTAGTATTAGTATGCTAAGGCACTTAATGAATTGATTTTAAAGCTTTATTATATAGATCAAACAATATTGGTCTTTTATGATGAACAACTGATTTCAAGGTGTTTACCCCAATTTGGCGGTAACTGTGCTAATACTTCAGCGTCTTTATGTTCATCAAAAGGGTGCGCTAATACGGTAATTAATTGATCTATGAGCTGATAATTACCTTGTTCTGCTTCTTCAATTGCTTGTTGTGCCAGATAATTACGCAAAATATATTTAGGATTATGATGCAGCATAGTTGTTAAGCGTTGGGTGTCGTTAGGTTCGAGTAATAACCGTTGCTGATAACGGGTTAACCATGTTTTCAGTGCTGAGGTGCATTGGAAGAGTGCGCTGAAGAGGTGATCACAGTGGAGTAAGTTATCAATCGTTATGTGTGACAATGTTCTAAAGAATAGCGTGTAGTCAACGTGATGCTGTTTTAATAATTGAAACAGTTCTGAAAATAAGACGGTGTCACTTTCGTCTATAATCGTTAATCCTAACTTTTGACGCATGTTATGGCTATATTGTTGCTGTAGTGCATCCTGATAATGCTCTAAGCCATGATCTATCTCAGTTTTATTTAACAATGGTGTAAGAGCGTAACCTAAAGCAGATAAGTTCCATAATGCGATTGAGGGTTGTTGGTCAAAGGCGTAGCGTCCTGAGTAATCGGAATGATTACAAATATAGCCTGGCTCATAATCATCAATAAACCCAAATGGACCATAATCAAAGGTTAGTCCTAGTATCGACATGTTATCGGTATTCATGACCCCATGGGCAAATCCAACCGCTTGCCATGCTGCTATCATTGTTGCAGTACGTTGACATATCTGTTCAAACAGCGCCGCGTAAGGGGAGTCACTTGTTGTTAATTCTGGGAAATGATGCTCAATAACATAATCAGCTAATTGTTGTAGTTCTGCATGTTGGTTAGTATAAAAAAGGTATTCAAAATGACCAAAACGGAGATGACTTTCAGCGACACGAATTAATGTTGCTGCTGTTTCTATTTTCTCTCGTACAACAGGGGTTTGACTACCAATAATTGCTAATGCATGGGTTGTCGCAATGCCAAGTCCTTCCATGGCTGCACTTGCAAGGTATTCACGGATAGAAGATCGTAAAACGGCACGTCCGTCTCCCATTCTGGAATAAGGGGTTTTACCCGAGCCTTTTAAATGCAGATCCCATTTTTTTCCCTCACTGGTTAGCACTTCTCCGAGTAACAATCCTCTGCCATCACCAAGATCTGGATTATATTGACCAAATTGGTGCCCACAATATTTCATGGCTAAGGGGGATAATCCTGGCAAGGTTGCATTACCACTAAATATATCAATAAAGTTGGGGTCGAGTGCAGTAATGGAAGCTAGCTCAAGTTTTTCTGCTACAAGCGGATTAAAATGTACCAGAAAAGGGGTATCCAAAGGTTGTGGTGTAACCTGAGTACCTAGTGATGCAGGAAGATCACTATAGCTATTAGTAAACATCAGTGTCGAAAGTGTTTTCATGGGCATCCCTATAGCCAAAGAAGATCGCTATTTAAGCTTATCGAGTTATGACAAATAAACAAGGGATGAAAAGTAGGGTTATTAGTCAAAGATAAGCCTTTATACAATGAGTGAAAATAAAACGTCAAATAAAAGAAATAAGCAAAGTGACATTATAAAACAGTGATATTCATAAACTATTCATTGATGGTGCTGTATAAGTAAGATAATAGCCGAGAGTAATTAATATATAGAATATTATTTAATCTAATTCGAATGTTTTTTATATTTCATATTTCATATTTTGTAAATTTAGATTTAAAATATGCATGTAATAATTTGTTAAATCTTATTTTCCAACAATTAACGTTGTCGTTGACCTTATTTAAAGGCAATTTGTCATACAAATTCGTCATATAAGGAATAATCACGATGACAAATGAAAATTTTTTCCAAAATCTATTATCTCACGCAGATGTCACTATTAATGGTTCACGACCTTGGGATATTCAAGTTCATGATGAACGGTTATATGATCGAGTATTAAGCGACGGTTCATTAGGCTTTGGTGAAAGTTATATGGACGGCTGGTGGAGCTGTGATGCGATTGATGAAATGATCAATCGTGTATTACATGCTCGCATTGATGAAAAGCTTGATTTATCCGCTAAATTGGCTGTTGGTTTAAAAATTGGCGCATCAAAAGTAAAACACCTTTTTAATCGTCAAAGTATTGATCGAGTGACTAAGGATGTACCTTTCCATTATGATTTAGGTAATGATTTATTTGAATCAATGCTTGATAAACGCATGACATATACGTGCGGTTATTGGAAAGATGCGGCTGATCTTGATAGTGCTCAAGAAGCAAAACTTGATTTAGTGTGTCGTAAACTGGGATTAAAGCCTGGAATGCGATTACTCGATATCGGTTGTGGTTGGGGCAGTTTTATGAATTATGCTGCTGAGCATTATGGCGTAATTTGTGACGGTCTAACCTTATCAAAAGAACAATCTGCTCTTGGTCAGCAACGTGCTGATGATCTAAACCTTCCAGTGAAATTCATTTTACGAGATTATCGCTTACACAAACCAGAACAGCCTTACGATCGCGTTGTGTCTATCGGTATGATGGAGCATGTTGGTCCTGAAAACTATCAAGATTACTTCGAAGCTGCTTATCGTTACCTTGCTGAAGATGGTATCTTTTTATTACATACCATTGGCAGTCCAAACTCTAAAACAGAAACGGACGCATGGATTAATAAATACATATTCCCTAACGGTGTCGTGCCATCAATGACTCAGATTGGCTCTGCGGCAGAAGATTATTTTAATATTGAAGACGTACAAAATATCGGTCCTGATTATGATAAAACATTAATGGCATGGAACGATAAATTTGAACAAAATTGGCCTCAAATCTCTGAGCAGTACGGTGAGAAATTCTATCGTATGTGGCGTTATTACCTATTATCATGCGCAGGTGCATTTCGATGCCGCGATTTGAATGTATGGCAATTTGGTTTAACGAAAAAAGGTGCAGAATTGCCTTTATGTGTACGCTCTAACTAGTTATAACGAATAGCGTTTATTAATGAAAATGCCCTCGTGATGAGGGCATTTTTGTATCCGCCATTTTGTATTAGATTATCGACTATGAATTAGTGATGTTGATAGCTTGTGTCGGTTTTGATTTTTTAGGTTCAGGT
Source organism: uncultured Photobacterium sp. (assembly GCA_947039005.1). Classification (GTDB taxonomy): domain Bacteria; phylum Pseudomonadota; class Gammaproteobacteria; order Enterobacterales; family Vibrionaceae; genus Photobacterium. The sequence continues at coordinate 31,942 of CAMQXY010000007.1, read as the reverse complement.
GTAATAATCGCTTCAATATCAACAATCTTTGAACGGCTCATGATGATTTTCCAACGTTGAATTCGTACCGTTTTATCTTCATCTGTTTCTTGAGTGATCAAGTTAATTAAATGTCTTTTTTCAACTGATTCTTTCGTTACTTGGCCATCATTAAGTTGGTATAGACGCTGTGAACCTTTTTCCATTAATGCTGCAACAGCCCGTAAATCAAGAATAATTGACTCTCGTGTTTGTTCATAACCACTTAAAAATTTAGTGGGTGACATTCGGGTAGTGCTTTTATAATGCAGAATTGTTTCTTCACGATGAGAGACATTATGTTTACGTGTCTTACGAATAATGTCTGGTAAACTATCGTAATTAACGAATTCTAACCATTCAAGTTGTCGTCCTATTACATGTCCTGTATTCGCATCGAAAAATTGCTTTCGCCATCGTGCTTTTCCTTTTCGCATCCAGCGCCACAACATGGTTTTTAAGTCGTCTTTAAACACTTCACGTGCAGCGTAAATAATAGATAAAACCAGAATAAACGAGGCGGTAATATCACCTAACATACCACGGGCTTTTATCAACATAAGGGTTACAAAAATCATCACAATGCCTGCGGCGGCACCCGTTACAATTTTTCGGGTATTTTTACCTAACTCAATCGTTTTTTCCTTCATGGTGACAGGGTATTCTATTAAGCGGCGCAATAATCGCATCTTATTTGACATACGAGTTGGGTCTTGCATTGCTCGAACTGAATTGTAGTTATTATCAGTACGGTGTTGAGCTTCTTTTTGACATATTTCTAATAGCTGTGGTTTTATTTCATTATAGTCAGCGCCACGTGGTAAATGAGCGATGAGTTGTAGAAAACGTTGTTCTGTGAACCATGATAAATAGTTATCAATATTTTCGTAATATTTAAGTAATTTTTTATCTGCCGGAATGTTACGGCGTAACCGTTTTAGAATGCGAACGGCTAATTGTGCTGCTTCTTCTATTTCTTCTTGCTTAGATTCATTACTCGTACCTAATAATTGCTGCGTTGTTTTTTCCAAGGCTAACGCATATTGGTAGGCATAGAGGCTCAAACTTAAACGATATTGCTCAATGGATAGTTTACCTCGACTGGCAAGGCGACTATGCACTAAAGGCAGATGGTTTATATCACTGAAATACGTACGTTTACCATGAATGGCATTATGGTAAAACTCTTCTTCAGTAATGATATTAGAATTTAACCCAAGTTCGCCTGGGATAAAAATGAACATATCAAGTTGTCGATTAGTTGTCTCATGAATCACATGAGATATTTTGAGTTTATGCCCATCTTTTTTATCGACAGTAATCACTTTTTATTTTCCCTCCAGAGGTTAATGCTAAATGGCATAAAGTGGTTTTCCTTGAGATTATATGAGAATAATTTTTTGTCTATTATTTATAAATCACAACTATTGATGCTAATAGAATGAAAAAACATCAAATAATTGCAGATAGGTTGGGCGAAGGCTAACAACATCACGTATAATACCGACATTATAAGTGCAACCTGCGCATTATAGCGCATTGCCTAGTCAGTGATAGTTATTAATAATCACAGCTAATAAATTGATTGATAAAGATATTGAACCAACCGCACTATAAGCGTGTTGTTGCCTATATAGAGAGTACCTGATACATGATTAAAATTGGACAATACAACACACTAGAAGTTATCAAACTGGTAGATTTTGGCGTGTTCCTTAATGGCGGTGATGATTTCGGTAATATCTTGTTACCAAAGAACACTGTTCCAGCAGGTACTAAGCTCGGCGACAAGCTTAAAGTTTTCATTTACTTTGATTCTGAAGATGAAGTGATAGCAACCACTGATGAACCATTGGTACAAGTGGGTGGGTTTGCGAGATTACGCATTGTTGGCGCTACGCCAATTGGTGCATTTGCTGATTGGGGTTTACGTAAAGATTTACTTATTCCATTTAGTGAGCAACGCCGTCGTTTAGAAGAAGGCGAAGAAGTGATGGTGCGTGTTTACACGGATCGCGCATCAGGACGTATTGTCGGTTCAACTAAGTTTAACCGTTTCCTTGATCTTACACCTGCTAACTATAAAGTAGGCGAAGAAGTACAAGTAACCATCGCTGAAACAACGGAGCTTGGTTACAAAGCCGTTATCAATGGTGAGCATTGGGGTTTATTCTTTAAGACAGAAGCGTTTGGTAAACTGTTTATTGGTAAGCAACTAAAAGCGTATATTCAAGAAATTCGTCCAGATGGTAAAATTAATCTATCTCTACAAAAAGTAGGTTTAGGTAAAGTTGATGATTTAGCCGATAAAATTTTAACGTCGCTAGAAATCAAAGGTGGCTTTATCCCAGTAAGTGATAAGTCTAGCCCTGACGATATTTTCCGTGTATTCCGTACTAGTAAAGCAACGTTTAAAAAGACGATTGGTGGCTTGTATAAGAAAGGTTTAATCGTGATCGAGAAAGACGGTATTCGTCTAAAAGATAACGACTAAGCATTACTAGTATCACCTTAGTGAAGATAATAAAAAACCGACATTCCACTAGAAATAGTTAAGGATGTCGGTTTTTTTATGACTTTTGGTTGTGGCTATATTAATCGTTATCGTGCAATAGCTTTTCGAATTTGGTTATATTCCAGCCAATAAGCACACTATCACCAATTTTTATAACAGGGACTGAACGGGCACCAGTACGGCTTAATTCTTTTCTGCCTTGTGGGGTTGCAACATCGACTAAACGAAAAGGGTAGCTTTTGGTTTTCATATACTGCTGAGCATCTTTACAATGCGCACAGTTTTTTTGAGTAAACAGGGTAATACGTTTCATAATAATTAACTCGCTATTCGATTAGCCACACACAGAACAGCTTGGTTGCTTCATCAATTTCATTTCGCGCCAACTCATGCTCATTGCATCGAGCATCAATATTTTACCCGTTAAAGGCGTGCCAATATTGGCCGCTACTTTAATTGCTTCCATTGCCTGTACAGCACCTACAATACCGACAACCGGTGACATGATACCCGCTTCAACACAGGTTAATGTTTGCTGACCAAAAAGAGCACTTAGACATTGATAGCAAGGCTCACCATCACAGTAACTATAAACACTTATTTGACCTTCCATACGAATAGCTGCACCCGAAACTAATGGTGTTTTAGTCTCAAAGCACAAACGATTTAGTTGATTACGGGTATCAACGTTATCACAGCAATCCAACACTAGGCTGTGCTGTTTAATCAGTGGTAGTAACTCTTCATCGGTTAATCGTTTGGCGATAGTATCAACGGTTAAATAGGGATTAATGGCGGTTAATGCTTGTTTCGCTGAGTTAACTTTGAGCATGCCGACAGTCGCATCAGTGTGTAATACTTGGCGTTGTAGATTAGACACTTCGACCTTATCGTCATCAATAAGGGTGATTTTTCCGACACCAGCGGCTGCGAGATATTGTGAAGATGCACAGCCTAAACCACCCGCACCTAAAATTAACATTGATGAGGCTTTTAATGCTTCTTGGCCTTCAAAATCAAATTGGCGCAGGATAATCTGACGGTTATAGCGCAGCATTTCTTGATCTGATAATTCAGCATTGGTGGGTTGTTGTATTGTCATAAGTGAAATTACCGTTATTAGCTATTTATTCGAGCACACGTTATTTAAGATGACGCTCAGCGGTTAATGTATTAGCCATAGATTAAGCGACTTAATGGCTGGCTAATACATGAATCATCAGTTAGTACATGGTGTGATTAAACAGTTCAATGGTAACGAATTCACCCGCTTCAACACGACCACGCTCTTGCTCTAGTACCACAAAACAGTTGGCATGGTGCATCGAACTAAATGCGCCAGAACCTTGATTGCCTGTTGTGGTCACTTCACATTGACCAGCGTTATTAATGCTATAAATACCACGTTGGAAGTCAGTGCGTCCTGGACGTTTCTTAAACATTGAGGTTGCTTTAGCTTGTAAGCGAACCGGTGGCTGGTATTGGCTGTGACCCGCTAGTTTTGCCAACATAGGTTGTACTAATTGATACAAAGTTAGCATCGCTGATACTGGGTTACCGGGAAGACCGCAGAACCACGCATTATTGATAGTACCAAAAGCAAAAGGTTTACCCGGTTTCATGGCTATTTTCCAAAAACCAATTTCACCTTCTTGCTCCAAAATGTCTTTGGTGTAATCGGCTTCACCGACACTAACGCCACCAGAGGTAACCACAACATCAGCTTCTGTTGATGCGGTTACAAATGCTTGACGTAGTTTTTCAGGGCAATCAGCAATAATACCAAGATCTAAAACATCACAACCAAACTTTTCTAATAACGCTTTCATACCATAACGATTGCTATCGTAAATCTGTCCTGCGGCAAGTGGTTCACCCACAGGGCGTAATTCATCACCGGTTGAGAAAAAAGCCACTTTAGGACGACGGTATACCGCGAAAGAAGCAATACCTAAAGAGGCAAGTAATGGCATTTCACGCGCTGTTAAACGAGTGCCTTTGACTAATACTGTTTCACCGCAATGCACATCATCACCAATCGGACGAATATTATCATTGGCTTTGGGTTTGATGTTAAACCGAATGCTATTGTTATCTACAGATGTTTCTTCTTGCATGATAACGACATCAGCACCGACTGGAATTTCAGCGCCTGTCATAATGCGTACACATTGACCTGCTCCGCAAGTACCAGTAAACGGTATGCCTGCAAATGACTTGCCGATCATGGTTAATGTATCGGAATGTTCAAGATCAGCAGCACGAAGGGCATAACCATCCATCGCGGAATTAGCGAAAGGTGGCACATTAATAGGAGAAAGGATATCTTCAGCAAGCACCATACCCATAGCATCAGTTAATGCTACTGTGGTGATTGTCGTTAGTGGTGAAACTTGAGTCATAATATTATCTAACGCAGTTTCAACAGTCATTAAACCAGGTACGTCGCAGCATCCCATAATCGTGTCCATTTTATTTATTAGTGATAATGAAAGTGAGCAGGTCTGAAAAATTCTCAGTTGAGAGTGTTTTTATTACTGAGTTTCTTACTAAGTATTGTTCAGAACGCTAGTAGATAGGTAGTTTACCCTTTATTGACTACCGCAGTAAGGGATTGAATATACTAAAATACACTTGAAGTACGCCCCCATAGGAAATTTGGTGGTGAAATTATTCTCATTTGGAGGTATTCTGCTAGGGATTTTAGCGCTGGCAAGGTCAGAAGGGTATGTCTTTTTTATTCTACCTAGGTCAGCTGGAGGAAGAGAATGACAGCATTAAGTGTATCTGCAATACAAGTACGTGACGCCTTAGCCGCCCGTGGTCTAGAAACCCCAATGACGGCTGATGTTGTAAGTCGCGAAGAAAAGAAAGAAAAAATTGAATACCATATGCGTGAGATTCTATCTCTATTAGCGTTAGATCTTACCGATGATAGCTTGGTTGAAACACCGCATCGTATTGCAAAAATGTATGTTGATGAAATTTTTTCAGGTTTGGATTACACCAATTTCCCTAAAATCACAGTGATTGAAAATAAAATGAACTGTGATGAAATGGTGCGAGTAAAAGACATTACGTTAACCAGTACTTGTGAACACCATTTAGTCACGATTGATGGTAAAGCGACGGTTGCTTATATTCCTCGTGGAAAAATCATCGGTTTATCTAAAATTAATCGCATAGTTCGTTTCTTTTCTCAGCGTCCACAAGTGCAAGAACGTTTAACGCAACAAATTTTAGTTGCACTACAAACGTTACTTGAAAGTGAAGATGTTGCTGTCACCATTGATGCAACGCATTACTGCGTTAAATCTCGTGGCGTAATGGATGCGACCAGTGTAACGACAACAACCGCATTAGGTGGGATTTTTAAACGTAATCCTGCTACGCGTGCCGAGTTTCTAAGCGGTATCCGTTAATCGTTAATTGCCGCTATAATTGATTGTTATATAAATGCCAGCCAATAGATTATTGGCTGGCATTTTTTATTGTTTTTTATTTATGTCTTAGGGATAAGAGATGGATTTAATTAAGCTTTCGCGCATTAGCATGAAGCACCTTATTACCCTGCATGTGATGTTAGATACCCTGAGTGTTACTGATTGCGCCCAACGGTTGTGTGTTAGCCCGTCGTCAGTTAGTAAGACACTGAGCCAGCTTCGAGGGACATTGAATGATGAGCTATTTTACCGTCATGGTAATCGCTTGGTGTCGACACCATTAGCCCGTCGTTTAGGTCCGACAGTGCATCAGATGATCAGTGATATGAATCAGATCATGACCCAAGAAGAGTTTGATGTTGCTCATTATGCGGGCAGTTTTTCGTTGTCGATGCGAGAAAGTACTTTTGAATTAATTGCCGCGCCATTATGTGAACAAGTATTGAAACTTGCGCCCAATATTCGGTTAGATATTTGGTCTAAGGATAATATTGGTGTCAGTGGCTTAGCAAAAGGGGTATTGGATTTTATTATTCTGCCGCACGATCTTAGTCAGCCACCGAATATAGATAATAACTTAGTCTGGGAAACCCTGTTTACCGATGAGATGGTGTGTCTAATGTCACCACAACACCCATTAGCTGATCAACCACTGACGATTGATAATTATTTGCAGTATGAACATATTGGGATTGTTGATAACGATCTTAGTGTGCCATTTTTTGAACTGCAGCTCGTACAGCAACATCGTAAGCGTAAAGTAATGGTAAATGTGGCTGATTTTGGGGTTGCGGCAACACTGTGCAAAAATACCGAGTTATTATTTACGTGTTCAAAAAAATGGGCGGAAGTTGCGGCGCAAGCACAGTCACTGATCATGAAAGAACTGCCATTTAATTATGGTCAGGTCGGGTACAGTTTAGTGTGGTATCAACCAAGTATGAACGATCCTGCCTTACGGTGGTTGTATCAACAGATTACGGCAGTAGGGCAAACAATCGGTCGGTCTACATCAGTACAATAAAGACGGAATGTTGCGATAAAGTCAGTGATGATCTTCAATCACCACTGACGATAGTTTTAGAGACGGTTACACATATACACTGGGTAACACTAAGTTGGTGACACCACGTTCGGTCAGTAATGCCGCTAATACTTCAATGTCGTCTTTTTTACATGTTGCCCAGTTGAGTGACTCACCTGTAACCCCATGGTGTTGGAAAGCATTGAGCTTAATACGTGCACTCTTATCTAATTTTATTAAATAAGCGGCTATATCATCGATATATTGCTCATAGTCTGTGATCTCAGGGATCTGTAATAAGCGTACTTCGTATAATTTTTGATGCTGACTTAACCACTCAATACTGGCTAATACACGATCATTATCACGACCAGTTAACCAGCGATGAGTGGTATTATTCCATGCCTTTAAATCAATCATTGCTCCATCAAGATAGGGGAGCACGCTTTGCCAGCCTGTAATGCTTAAACTGCCGTTACTGTCGATCATACAACTTAAATGTTGCAAAGTAGGGTCTGATTTTATGGCTTTAAATAACGCAATAATATACGGTAATTGTAACGTTGCTTCACCACCTGTGACTGTAATGCCATTGATAAAAAAGAGATTATCTTTAATTAATACCAAGGTATCAGTTACTGTTAACTGCTGAGTTTTGGGTGTTGATTGTTTATTACATGCCGTTAAACAGGCATCACACTCAGTACATGTTGAAACCTGCCATACAACAAAAGGTTTGTTGTTTTGTGTTGTAAGTTGCAATGATTGTGTGGGGCAACTTGGTACACAATCACCACATTGATTACACATATCAATGGTTTGTGGATTATGGCAGTTTTTGCAGCGGTAATTACACCCCTGCAAAAACAGCACCATACGATTACCTGGACCATCAACACATGAGTAGTTCAATATTTTGCTGACTGTGGCAGAAATCATAGTATGGGTATCTTTTATTTCGCTGAATAAAGCGGTGACATTTCACGACTAATAACACGTGGTTGACGCTCTAAAATACGTGTATTTTCAGAAGCTTCTGTACCTAACCAGGTTGTATTAGTACGAGAACCTTGTTCTTTAAACTTAGAAATGTCAGACAGTTTAACCATGTAGCCAGTGACACGAACAAGATCATTGCTAGCAACGTTCGCGGTAAATTCACGAAATCCTAGAGCCAGTGCGCCTTTGCATAGCTGCATTAATGCCAGTGGATTGTTCTTAATCGTTTCTTCGATGGTTAAGATCTCACTGATGCCTGACGTGTAGTATTTATGGTGTGCTGCCAGCGCCTTAATATGAACCACAGGATCGGGTTCTGTACCGTAAGGAATACGAATACCCGGTGTGACTTCGTGATCACAGCTAATACCACCTTGTGAATGTAATAGAGCACGACCATTTAAACCGTATTTTACAGGTGTTGTGGTGACGATTTCATTCAATGCCTCACTTATTTTTAGTGCAAGAGCATTAGCATCTTGGTTATGCCCGTATTTTGCGGTTGAGCCTGATTTTTCCATCAGTATATTTACGGCTTCAGCCATGCCGAAAATACCAAACATGGGTGCAAAACGGTCTTCATTGATCAAACCTTCGGTGGTTAAGAAACCGGTAAAGAAGTTTGATTCTTGATGTAAGAAAGCAGAACGTGCTTCAATTAGTTCAAACATTAGCGCACTGTAATGGGGCAGCGTCGTTGTTAGGAATTCTTCAATACTATTACTGCGCAGTGCAACCTCTTTTAAGTTCATGCGTACTAAGGTATTTGCTCCACCTGCAACGGGGAGTGAATTATAACAACTGACAATACCAAAGCCCGGTGCGCCAAAAGCGTCTGAGAACATAGGATAGTTAGCAATGTGTGGCTTGCTACATTCGCAAATATTGTCACATGCTTGCTGTAATAGGTTTTCAGGAGTGATTGCTGGGTCGTACATAAAGGTTAAGTTAGGTGCGACTTGTTTTAACTCGGCATCAATTTTCAAAATCATACGACAAACAATGTTGTCTGTTGGACCAATATTAACGTGCATGAAGGCATCAGGCAGGGTGCGGTCAAGCATGATCCAGAAATTTTTCAGCTTACGGTATAAAACATCTTCACTAACATCAGTCACAAATGGCAGTAAGATTTGGTCAAGTTGACCAAGGTAAACTGGAATGTTAGTCACTGACGGTACATGATGATAAATAATAGTCAGTAAGTTGATAGCTTCGTCTAGGTTGGTTGCAGGTTCGAGTTCTAGGTACTCTGAGCCTTGCTGTAAAAATTTTTCGTAATCAGGAAGAACATAACGAGGTTTGAATGGAGCATGGCCTTCAAACATATCACAAATGATGCCAGCCTCTTTTGCTGCTGATACATCGGCTGATATTGGCATATAGTCTACTAGTGCTTCAGCTTCTAATGATAAGAACAATGTTTTTTGTTTTGCGCTCAATGTCGCATCAGTAATGATGTTTTTAATCTTACTTTGTAATGTCATTGCTATGTTCTTCTTATAACCATAAGTTTTGTGCGTCTAATTTAACGGATGTTTTATATTTCCAGAAGTGAAAAAGATAGAATCATGTTTTTCTTAAATGGAAATCCGTATGAGGGATTCTATTAAGAAGAAAATCCAGCATTAGTATATTGTGTAGAGCTGGTGGTAAGCTTGTTATGCAATAATAAGAGAAGGGGCGGTAGGCTATTGCTATTTGAGTAATGGTAAAGCGGTTGAAGAATGGACGTTGTATCGAGAAATAACAAGTAAGCTTAATTATTGAGCTGAGATTCAACTAAAAGCCAATATTTTTATTTTTTTCACATTAGTATCAAAATTTAATAAAAGAATGTTTTTTTAGCGTTATAATAAGGAATACAATTTTATCTTAATTCAAATCAAGTGGTTATATTTGACATAGGCAGATTTTAAAGATAAAAAATTATGATATGGCATAATTAATTTGTAAAGTTCCATTTTTTAAATTGTATCATTTGTCAAAATTTGTCTAAATATACCCTAGTTATTTTTTTATGAACTATGAATTGCCGTTATTGCATATCAAGTAAGATAAGCTGTAATGCTAGGTATGGTGTATTTTGTTCTCTTATAATAGGTAAGGATCGCTTTGACGATGTTAAATCCTCAACGTGTTGTTGCTAAACGTGTTAGCAAACTTTTAGTTTTGTCGCTGATGGTTCCCGGTAGTGTTTTAGCTGCTGAAGTGAGCCCTGCTGTTCCGCAAAATGTCGCTGCAGTTTCACAGAATAATGTGCAAGTTGTTGACTCAAGTACTGTATTACCTAAAACTTCTACAGATGCGCGGAAAGCACCATTAACAACAGGCAGTGTTGATTGGTCGTCATTGAATAATCAACATTTATTGAGCACCAAGATGTTGTGTGGTGACACGACCAGTAACGTGTGTTTCGCATCGCAAATAGAACAAGCTTATGCGCAAAATAAATTTTACCCACTTTGGAATACAGTCGCTTTACGTAATGAGTTGACATCACAGCTTCAAATGGTTGCGGATAGCAAAATGCTACCCGGTATTACACAACGTTTAGCTGAAATGAATAAACTTGAACAAGAAGGTAATCTACGTGGTTATGATCTTTTAGCGACCGATACTTATTATGTTTATCGCGCATTTCTAAACTATCTTGCTGATCATCGTGATGTTTTATTCTTATCCAAACCTGTAAATATGAGCCAAGTGATGGTTCAATATGGTGGCGGTGAAGATGCTTACCCGATGACGATGGCGAAGCTTACAACATATCGTCCTACTTATATTCCGTTTGAATCAACCATGAAAATGATTGGGGTATACCAACATTTGACCCCTCATCACTTAACGGCAGCAAGCTTTAAGTCTAAAGTTTACCGTCAGGGTGATGTGCTACCAAATGGCCATGATGTGGTACAGGTGCTTTATCATTTAGGTGATTTAAACCAAGCACAATATGACACTTTATCTGCACAGCCGACAGTGACTAATTCAGGCGCAATGTTAGCAAGCATTAAGCTATTCCAACAACGTCATGGTTTAAATCCTGACGGTGTTGTTGGTCCTGAGACAATCAAACAATTAGTGACGCCATACAGTGATATTGCGCGTTTATTAGCATTAAATACCCTACGTATTTCTTCATTGAATCGTCATGATGATACTCGTGCTCATATCTGGGTAAACATTCCAAACTACAAGTTAGAATTGTACGATAACGGCAAAAAAGTGTTTGAGTCTAAAGTTATCGTGGGTCGTGATACGCGTCCAACCAACTTATTCTCATCAGCAATCACGACCATGGTGGTAAACCCATATTGGAACGTGCCGATTACTATCAAACAGCATGATGTTATTCCAAAAGTGAAGCTTTCACGCGATTACTTGAAAGCGCATAACATGCAGATTCTCAATAGCTGGCGTGATCGCACTGTTGTACCACCAAGCAGTATTGATTGGGCAACCGTGAATCCAAAAACATTCCCGCATGAATTCCAGCAAGGTCCTGGTCCTCATAACTCGTTGGGTAATGTGAAATTCTTGATGCCAAATGATTATGCAATCTTCTTGCATGATACACCTGCTCACGGTTTATTTAGCCGTAATAAGCGTGATTTAAGTTCTGGTTGTGTTCGTGTTGAACGTGCTGATGATTTAGCTAATTATGTTATTGATTATCAAAATCGTAGTAATATTGATTCTTTTAAAACAATGCTAGATACCAAGCAGAATAAGGTCGTGAGTTTATCAAAACGTATTGACGTTGATTTTGTTTACTTAACGGCATGGGTTGATCAAAGCGGTCACTTACAAATGCGTAATGATATTTATGGCTATGATTCACCACAAGCTCAGCCTATTAAAGCAAAGTTCATTACGATGAAAGATTTTGTTAAACGCTAAATTATTATTGATTGCGTAATATGTTAAAGCCAGCACTTAGATGCTGGCTTTTTTATGTGCTAAATCAGTTAACTCAAGGTAGAATTTAGCGATTATTTTGAAATTAATACCGTTAAGGTGTCGTTGTGCGACATAACGAGGACGTAATGTTAAAAGCTATTTTTTTAGATATGGATGAAACCTTATGCGCGACGTCAGTTGCTGACAAACAAGCATTGGCGACCTTAAAAGATTATGTTCAATCACAATTTCCAACGTTGAATGTAGATGTTTTTTGTCAACGCTATATCGCAGGCGTTTATAAACAGCTCAATGATGAATTTCCACAATTAGTGGCGTTACTCGATAACGAATTACTGTTTCGTCAAACACTAGTACAAACCTTATTTGCTCAACAACAATTAATTATTACTTTAGAGCAAGCGGTCGTTATTCAAGCGGTATTTGATGATGGACGAATGGCAGGGTTTGATTTCTTTCCTGAAGTAAAAGCGATGTTAGCCTCTTTGCGTCAACATTATAAGCTGGTGGTGATCACTAATGGTCCCGTCTTTTCACAACACCCTAAACTTGCTGCAACTGCGATGAATGAACACGTTGATTATATTATTGTTGGTGGGGAAGAGCCTGCAGAAAAACCGGCATTAAGTATTTTCCAAAAAGCCTTAGATTGGGTGGGGTGTCAGCCTAATGAAGCTCTTCATATGGGAGACTCACTAGCAGCTGATATTGCAGGAGCTAATGGTGCGGGTATTGCTAGCGTGTGGGTTGATACGGGTAAGGCGAGTGATCATGCTAAGCTTTCACAGATTACACCAACCTATATTGTTACTCAGCCGCAGCAACTATTAGATGTGATCACGCAACATTTTGCGTAGATAGTAGAGTAGATAGTAGATAGTAGATAGTAGATAGAGCCAAAAGTGCCAGAACAGACAATAAAAATGCCACTGTGGTTAGCAGTGGCATTTTTCACTTAATCAGTGCTGAACAGTAATTATTGTTCAGTTGTTTCAAGTTTGCGTGTTTTCCATAGTGATGCACTAATAGCAATCGTGATGGAAAGAATAATGACGCCAAGTGAAATAACGGTTGGAATCGCATATGGCGAACCAACAAGCAGCATTTTGATACCAATGAAGCTTAGAATAAAGGCTAAAGCAACACGTAAGTAACAGAAACGGGTTAGCATGCCTTCTAATACGAAATACAGTGAACGTAAGCCAAGTAGGGCAAATACGTTAGCGGTAAATACTAAGAATGCTTCTTGAGTAACAGCAAAAATAGCAGGAATAGAATCCAGTGCAAACATTACGTCAGTTAGTGAAATAACCGCAACCACAACGAGTAATGGTGTTGCAAGCCAACCTTTGTCGTCTTTGATAAACATTTTATGATCATGATAATTATCAGACACTCTAAAAAAACGTTTTACTAGACGAACTGGGGCTGAATTTGAGAAATCTTCTTGTTCTTCATCGCCTTCACGCCAAAGCTTAAAGCCGGTGTAAAGTAAGAAAACAGCGAAGATATAAAGGATCCAGTGGTAGTCAGCTAATAGCTTCGCACCAACGCCAATCAGACCTGCACGTAAGAAGAGGGCACCAACAATACCGAGCATTAGAATACGGGGGCGTAAACGTTCGGGTACTGCAAATTGACCAAAGATTAAAGCAAAGACGAATAAGTTATCAACACTTAGAGATTTTTCTAATAAGTAACCAGTAATAAATGATGTTGCTGCTTGTTTATTAGTATATGTGCTTTCTGGCGCCATTTGTGGCCAGTATAGGTAAATAAAGCCCATAAAAACAAAGGCTAAAAAGACCCAAAACACACTCCACAGTGCCGCTGTTTTAATCGATATTTTACCACCGCGTGTTTGGTACAAATCGAGTGCAAGCATTAATACTGTTAATACAGCAAACCCTTCATAACTAAAAATACTCATAGAGTTCTCTCTTTATATAAATATCTAACGCGATAATTTATTGCTATTAGTTTTGCTATTTATTTAACGATATTTATAAAAATACAGAATTAAATAAAAACAAGTTTCATAACAATATGTTATTACGCAGAATAAAATACGAAAGGTATGCCATAGGCGAGCCTAAACAAAACCTTCCGCGCATTAAAAAAAACCCACACAATATATTGTATAGGTTCGATTACATTTTTATGTAAACGATAATGGCATTGGTCTCGTCAAAATGGTGCTAGCAGTGATGTCTATGGCTGACAATGATTACTGCGAACAAATCCATTCACGGCTGCCGGAAGCTTTTGGCTTCGAGATGACGACAGGCGAACAATTGTGACTACTCCCCAAACGAGGCAATTTTAGACTTGTAGGCGGTAAGTTACCAGTCGTTTTTACGGTTAATTTTCCTCAACATCTTAAATTGGTTTAATTTAGTGCTATTGATTATGGAGTTGGTGAATAAAATATCGTTTGATTATGTTGAGGTGTGAAGCTAGGCAGTTTAGTTCGTTGATAATAAGCTTAAAAATGGAAATGAAAATAGAGTTACCTCTTTTCCATATGAACTTAGTTTTACTCATTTATATTTTTGTCTCTATAAATAAAAGGATGATTAATGGATAGTTTTAGCTGCTGTAAGACTCACTTAATATAGGTTAGCACTGGTGGAATTAGCGTAAAATATTGGCAGTGGCGATTTTTAGTTATTATGAAGTGATTTTATAGCCTAAGTCTTTCTTGTGGGGAATTTTATGTGCTATAAATGTTAAATAATTGTTTTGTATATGTTTTTTATTTCTCTATCCGTATTTTGAACGTGATACTTATCACATATTTTAATGGTGAGATGTCAATTAAAATTGATCTAGACGTATAGTAATCACTCATGTTAGTCCAACTAACGATGTTTAAATTATATAAAATGAATATTATGTTTCTGACTAAGGATAGCTATGGAAACAGCAATTGATAAGGTTGTAGAAAATCATGTGATTTTTGATTATACAGAGTTTCTGTCTAAATCATGTCAACAACGTTTGTCATTTATAGATGCTTTAAAATATTTAGTCCCTTCACTTGAAGTGGCAACAAACCCAATGAAAAAAAAGCACTTATCTTGTGCAGAGCAATTAGAAAAAAAAGCATTAAAGCTACTATCAAGTAGTGCCAGTGATACTCATAATTTGATTCGGTTATTACATTTAGCAAAGCTGGAAGGTATTACACAGCTTGTTGTCTCTCTCCCATATTCTCTTGAAGAACAGCAACTAACTGAATTAAATAACGGTATAGATGGCACGATTGATTTTGTTCAAGGTAATAGTGAACAACTGTTGTTTATTTTAGCTTACTCATCGTAAACCCTCGACTTAAAAAGGTGACGATAATCGTCACCTTTATTATTTATGGTGTTGTGGTTAACGTCTTGTTTTTACCAGAACAACCACGTAAAGACGGTTAAAAATATAATACAGACGATATTTAAATAAAATCCGACTCGCATCATTTCACTTTGTTTTATATAACCGGTGCTAAATACAATCGCATTTGGCGGTGTAGCTACAGGTAACATAAATGCACAGGATGCACTAATTGCAATTAAGGCAGATAGTATAATAGGTGAGACGCCTAATGCTTCAGCAACGGTTGCAAAAACAGGTACTAATAAAGCAGCACTGGCAGTATTACTAGCAAATTCAGTCAGAAAAACAACAAAAATTGCCACAGCAAGAATCGTGAGTAAAAGTCCTGCTTGCTGTAACATGTCACTGAGTGTTGTCGCAAGAAATACGCTCGTTCCTGTCGCTTTAAGGATGTTACTTAAGCAAATACCGCCTCCAAATAACAACAAAACGCCCCAATCCGTTGAGTTTTTTATGTCTTTCCATTCAACGACCCTAGAGATTGCAAGCATGATAATTGCGCTTAAAGCGACCAGCGTATCAAATTGGGCATAGCCGCCTAAAAAGGCATTAATCGGGTTGCTTAAAATCCATAAGGTAACGGTCACCATAAAAATAGCCATGGTGATTAATTTACCATTACTCCATTGAATAGGACGATGATCAAGTTCAAATTGATGATTTAGATCCGGTTTTAATGTCACATACAGTAGTACGACTGTAATAGGCAATAAAATAAGGGTAACGGGTACGCCAAATGCCATCCATTCAGTAAAACTTAAACCAACTTCTGCTGCTGCAATGGCATTAGGTGGACTACCTACAATGGTTGCGATACCACCAATACTGGCACAATAGGCTGTGCCTAATAGTACAAAAACGTAGGTTTTGTGGCCGCTTTTAGTATTTACTTTACTTAGAACACCAAGTACAAGTGGCAACATCATCGCGGTCGTCGCCGTGTTACTGATCCACATTGATAATCCTGCGGTTACGCCAAATAACATAAATACGGCAACGGACATCCTACCTTTAGCTGCGATGAGCACTTTATCTGCGATTACTTGGTCAAGCTGTTGTTTATGTAATGCTGCCGCAAGCGCAAATCCTCCTAGAAATAAGAAAATGATCGGGTTGGAAAAGCTAGATAAGGCTTTGGATGTATCAAAAACGCCAAAACCAACGGCTAAAAGTGGTACGAGTAGGGCGGTAATACTGACGTGAATGGCTTCTGTTAACCACATTACAGCAACGAAGAATAAGATGCTTAAACCAATCACAACATTACGTTCAAAAGGTAATGTATTGAGAAGAATGAGCATTACTAAACTATTGCCGAGCAGGATTAAGCTATTTCTATTGAATAGCCAATGTTTGAGCGTAAGTGTAAGGGTTGTCATAAGTGAATCTTCCATATATTGAGGCTAGATTATTTTTATAGTTAGCTTTAATAAGCGGAAGTGATAATACGTTGTATTACGGTCGTGTGAATGTGACGAAGTTATATTAACACAATGGATGTTGTTGGTTTTTTGTGTGAGATGTGATCTTGATGTGTTTTTATGTTGCTATTGGTTGTGCTTGGTTATTTTTTAGGTGTTATTTACTACGGTGATACTACTTTTTATTAATATATGATTTTGTAAATATAGTCAGTGCCGTAGATTTTAGTTTATGATAGCATTATCACAGCAACAGTATTCATATTGGTGGTTGTCATTATGGCTAGTGAACAATGAAAGATAAAAAGTCGTGTTTAACTAAAAAAATTCATAAAGAAGCGCAAGAACACATACTATCTGTTCGAAAACGAGTGCTTGATAAAATGAATAATAAAAAACGTAGTTAGTTATATTTCGAATAGAGACTAACTGAGAAGCCAGTCGTTTTAATTGCGATTGGCTTTTTTTATAAAATAGAATTTGTTGTTAAAGAGGATGAAGAGGGTATTAGCGCTTTTTCGGGGGATTCAATGGGCATTTTTTCTGTTGCTGGCACTGGTGATTGTTTAAGCGGTGCTTTAATTAAGTGATCTATAATCGGTTCTTTGGGGCCTAAAAATTTAGGCTGGACATGTAATACAAATAAATCAATCATGGCTTTGACACGCGCAAATACTTCACGTACTCGAATTTTAAAAGTAGCCATGCCACGACTTGGCTCTTTAACGGCTAAACATGTTGCATTTATATTGTAGTGATCGGCAATGAATAACGCCCGTTCACAATGAAATTGTTGGGTAATAATCACAAAACGATTAGCATCAAAGACTTCTTTGGCTCGCACGACAGAATCAAGAGTACGAAATCCTGCGTAATCCAATACAATTTCATCTTTAGCCACGCCAGCTTTTAATAAATCACGCTTCATTGTTCGAGGCTCATTATATGAACGATGTGCGTTATCACCACTGACTAAAAAAACATCTACTTTATGTTTTTTATATAAATCGATAGCGGCTGACATACGATAGGTGTAGTAAGGGTTAAGTGTTTTAGCTATATATTTACTGGTTCCCAGTACTAATCCGACATTATAAGCGGGTAGTTTTGCTGGATCATGATATATCTGGTTCTTTGTTTGTGCTGAAACCCAGCGATCAAGTAATAATAACGTAGCAACAAAGATGATAAAGAGAACTGCAATAATGCGAATGATGTTGAGCAGTTTCATAATTATCCAAACTAAAAAAATATAATGCTTTATTCATATATTACCTCAATACATTACATTATTGTCTAAAAAGTCAGAAACAGTGGTGTGAATAGAGATAGTTTGTAGTTTTTGTGCGCAAGTTCATGCATTAAAGCGCTTTAAATAAAAAAAACCGAAGTGTTATACAACACTTCGGATGTTAAAAGCAGATTAACGCTTAAATTAGAATGAAGTACGTTTGTAACGACGGTATTCTGATTTCCAGAAATTAGCGTCGATTTTCTCTCGAATACGTTCATCTGAATTTTTAGGGGCTTTGTGTTGCTCAACCGCTTTTTTAGCGACAGCGAAAGCAATTTTACGTGATACTTTTTGAATATCTTCAAGACCCGGTAATAATGGACCTTCACCATGAATAGCTAATGGTGAACATTCAGCAAGGGCGCGGCTACTTTCCATCAACATTTCGCTGGTCACACGACGCGCATTAACAGACAATACACCCAAACCAATACCTGGGAAAATGTAGCTATTATTACATTGAACGATTGGGTAGGTTTTACCTTCATAAACAACAGGATCAAACGGTGAACCTGTCGCGACCAATGCTTTACCTTCTGTCCAATGAATCAAATCAAATGGTGTTGCTTCAACACGGCTGGTTGGATTGGATAATGGGAAGATAATAGGACGTGGACAGTGAGCGTACATTTCACGGATCACTTCTTCGCTGAATAATCCTGGTACACCAGAAACACCAATTAACACTGTTGGTTTGGCATTATGCATTACATCAAACAATGAGATATTGGTATCGCGTAATTCCCAATCTTGAATGTTGGTATTTTTTTGGATTAATGCCTGTTGGAAGTTGAGTAGGTTAGGCATGTTCTCAACTAATAAACCCCAACGATCCACCATAAAGACTTGGCTACGTGCTTGCGCATCAGTAATACCGTCAGCAACCATTTGCGCGATAATCGCTTCAGCAATACCACACCCCGCAGAGCCAGCGCCTAAGAAAGTCACGCGTTGATCCGATAACTTAGTGCCAGCTGCTTTACAAGCTGCTAATAATGAGCCAACAGTAACTGCTGCAGTACCTTGAATATCATCGTTAAAGCAACATACGGTATCTTTGTAACGCTCAAGCAATGGCATCGCATTTTTTTGCGCAAAATCTTCAAATTGAATTAATGCTTCAGGCCAACGGTGTTTAACTGCTTGAATAAAGTCATCGACAAAGTTGTCATACTCAGTGCCTGTAATACGGGTATGGCGCCAGCCCATGTACATAGGATCAGATAAGCGTTGGGGGTTATTTGTACCTACATCAAGTACAACGGGTAAGGTGTAAGCAGGGCTAATACCACCACAAGCAGTATAAAGAGACAGTTTACCAATAGGGATGCCCATGCCGCCGATACCTTGGTCGCCTAAACCAAGAATACGTTCACCATCAGTGACCACAATGACTTTAACGTTTTGACGAGATGCATTATTTAGCATGTCATCAATACGGTCGCGGTTAGGGTAAGAGATGAAAAGACCACGACCACGACGGTAGATATTTGAGAAATCTTCACAGGCAGAGCCAACCGTCGGCGTATAAATGATCGGCATCATTTCTGTAATATGGTTTTCTACTAGACGATAGAAAAGCGTTTCATTAGTGTCTTGGATGTTGCGTAAGTAAATATGCTTATCCATGTCGTTATCGAATTTCTGATATTGCTGATAAGCACGCTCAGTTTGTTCTTCGATTGATTCGATAGCTTCAGGAAGCAGACCTTCTAGATTGAAGAACATGCGCTCTTCAACAGAGAATGAGCTGCCTTTGTTTAACAGTGGCGTCTCAAGAAGTATTGGGCCGGCGTAGGGAATGTATAGAGGTCTTTTATGGTTGTTCATACGATAAACTCTGTTGCTATTAGGCAGAAAAAGGACTGAGAATTTCAATTCTGCTAATGCTAGAACTTCATCGTTGATAATTCAAAGGGTAGAGTGATTTATTTCGAGAAAGCGATCATATTTCTGATGTTTATTTTATTAATAAGTGATTTTTTGGCGTTTTTTTTCAAGAAGGCATCGTTTTATAAAATAAAAGCCCTTTGATAAGAGCTTTTGTTCGCTTTGTGCGTTAGTAGTAGATTACCACTGCAACATGATTAGTTTGTTACCGTTTTTTGTTACTGATATCAATAATGCCAAGGGAATTTACTGAAATCTTGATCACGTTTTTCTAAGAAAGCATCGCGACCTTCTTTAGCTTCTTCTGATGCATAAGCTAAGCGCGTTGCTTCACCTGCAAATAATTGCTGACCAACAAGACCATCGTCAGGCAAGTTAAAGCCGTATTTAAGCATCCGCATTGCTGTTGGGGATTTACTGTTAATCTCTTTCGCCCAACGCAGTGCTTCTTCTTCAAGCTCAAAGTGATCAACCGCTTTGTTAACCATACCCATGTCATAAGCTTCTTGTGCACTGTAGTTAAAACCACAGAAGAATATTTCACGTGCACGTTTTTGACCAATCATTTTTGCAAGGTATGCAGAGCCATAACCTGAGTCAAATGAAGCAACATCAGGGTCTGTTTGTTTAAATACAGCGTGTTCTTTAGAAGCAAGGGTTAAGTCACAAACAACATGTAAGCTATGACCGCCGCCAACCGCCCAACCAGGAACAACCGCAATCACGACCTTTGGCATAAAGCGAATAAGACGTTGTACTTCAAGGATATGCAATCGACCCATACGTGCAATATCGGGAGTGCCACCGTCTGTGCCTTCGTACTTGTAGCCATCTTTACCACGAACGCGTTGATCACCGCCTGATGAGAAAGACCATTGTCCTTTATGAGATGGACCATTACCGGTAATTAATACACAACCTACATCTGACCATTGACGAGCGTGATCAAGCGCAGTGTAAAGTTCATCGACAGTTTTAGGACGAAAGGCATTTAAGCAATCAGGACGATCAATGGCAATACGTACTGTTCCATGCGCTTTAGCACGATGGTAAGTGATATCTTCAAAGTTAAAGCCTGGAACGGCTTCCCATAATTCAGGGTTAAAAATGGTTTTGCTAGTCATACGGCACAGCCTCCATAAGTTGATGCTGTAAGGCTAGGGAGTTACAGCAAAAAGTCAATTATTGTGGAGATAAACTGACATATTTACTGAAATTAACTAATGATTGTTTATGGAATCAGCAACTATGAGGGCTGCGCAATGACAACACTGCTGAATATTGTCACAATGACAGAGTCAGAATCAGTAATAGATTGAATTATGTACTCTTCACTACCTATCGATAGAATTAAGTCCGACTTTTTAGCGGCATTATCTCAGCAACATATTGTGGTTGAGGCTGAAACAGGATCGGGAAAATCAACCCGTTTACCCTTGTGGGCTGCGGAATTAGGTCGCGTGTTGGTGGTTGAACCACGTCGTGTTGCTTGTACTTCGTTAGCCGAATATCTCACTACAACTGTTGCTAATCCCCAGCAGATATCCGTTGGTTATGCGATTCGTTTTGAACAGCATTTTGATGCCAATACTCAAGTAGTATTTGCGACACCGGGGGTTGCATTACGTTGGTTAAGTGATGATCAGTTAGCTTTGTTTGATACGGTAATTATTGATGAATTTCATGAGCGCCGTTGGGATACTGATTTACTGTTAGCATTATTAAAACAGCGTCAAAGTCATCGCTTGGTGGCAACATCCGCTACCATGGATAGCCAACGGTTAGTTGAGTATTTAGAGGCGACTCATTTGTATGCGACAGGGCGTAATTTCATGGTGGATGTTTATCATCATGCGACTGATACTCAAACCATGCCCAGCGGTGATCGTTTAGAACAACGGATCGTTAAATTAATCAGTCAGCACTATGCTGATCATCAAGATGTATTAGTGTTTTTACCCGGAAGAAAAGAAATAACGGCTGCCACGCAAGCATTGAGTCGTTATTTTGCTGATGGCATTACTGCCGATGAAATCGATGTGATCCCTCTGCATGCTTCTGTTACCGATAATGAACGTCAACGGGCATTAACCGCAAGCAGCAAGCAACGTATTATTTTAGCCACCAATGTTGCTGAAACATCGCTGACTATTCCCGGTGTGACGTTAATTATTGATTCAGGATTAGAACGCCGTACCCACCAGCGCAATGGTCGTACGGTGTTATCACTGCATGCAATTTCAAAAGCGAGTGCTGAGCAGCGTAAAGGGCGCGCTGGTCGTGTGAGAGATGGCGTTTGTCTGCGTTTATACGGTAAAGCAGCACCGTTGGAACGGTTAACGCCCGCAGAATTACAACGTGAAGAGTTAGTTGAACCGTATTTAGCCGCTTTATGTTGTGATGCCAAATTTTCACAATTAGCATTTATTGACTCTTTGCCAGAAAAGACCTTGGCGAGTGCATTTCAAACATTACAAACAATGAAAGCTGTCACGGATGATGAAGTAGTGACTGATTATGGACGGCAGCTATATCAACTCCCGATTGATACGTTATTTGCCCATTTGATTACCGCAATGCCTGAGCGTCGCCATCAAGAAGCTATGGTCGATTTAGCAGCAGCATTATCTATTCCACAAAAACTGTGGCAGCCACCTAAATCAGAGCAAGACCAACAAGCATTGTTTTTATGGCTAGGGCAGCAATATTGCGATGCGACCGCATTAATTAAAATTGTTCGAGCTGATGTCGTACCCGAATGGTTAACCGTTGATGATAATATGCGTGCAGAAGCGCGATTATTAGCCGCAAAAATGCGAGAAGTGTTGCAATTACCGCAACTTGAGGCGGCAAGTGCATTTCGTCGCCAACCGTGGATAGAGGCTGTCATTACCGCAGTGCCTGAACTTGTTTATGTGCGTCGAGAGCGACGTCGGCAAGCATTAGGTAATGGCTTTAATGAAGTTACTTTAAGCCGTGATACGTTATTTGGTATTGAATATGAGCAAGTATCAGATGCCGCAGTGGTATTTGATCAATTTGCATTACCTGGTAAGGGCATTAAGCAAAACCTAGTCTTAGCCACGTGCATTGCACCTGTGACGCTGTCACAAATGGTAGCGCTTGATCTCGGTGAAAACCAACAAGGACAAACCATTGAAACCAGTGCTGGTCATTTTCAAACCGCAATTGAACGAATTTATGCAGGACGAGTGATTGATACCCAATGGCAAGATGTCAGTGGTGATGCGGCAGGTACTGCGATTGTTAATTTGATTTTAGCTAATGAAGTATTAACAGGGCTAGCGGCACGTTTAACCATTGATATTCACCAATGGAATCTATATTTAGCATTAGGGCGTTATCAAACTGATATTTGTCAGCGAGCACCTGAAACTGTTGATGTTGCAGTATGGTTATCACAGCAGATTACTGATCTTGGAATCGAAACGATTGACGATATCGCCTTGTTCAGTGCTGAAGATTTTGTGTTTGATGGTATCCCTGATTGGGAACGTGAAGAGTTCGATAATCAATACCCGCACAGTGTGGGTTTAAATGATTTTGAGATGCGGATTGAATATCAGATCAGCCGAAAAACAGTGATTGCACATTATCTTCAGGGTAATCGTAAGCAAGATCCAAAGCGGTGGGAGTTACCACGTTGGCAAGGGTGGCGCATTAAATATAAGAAAGCGAGCCGTATCATAGATATTCATTGAGGGTTATTTAACCCTATCTAATTGATACATATAAAAATAACCACGGTAGTCAATATCTACCGTGGTATTGTTCTTTTTCTTTATCATTAGACTGGTAAGTCATTAGATTTAGTGATTATACAATTATGACGCTAATTTACCCGCATTGAGTTTTGCGCGGATATATTCAGGATGATCTAAGTAGATTAAATCAGAAACTTGCCTGATCACAGCTTCCTCTAGCGGATCAATCACACCATCGGCATAAGCAACTTGCCACATTGCTTCAATGAGTTGGTAACGTTGCGGTTGTGATAATTCACGTAACTTATTAGTGAACTCATACAAAGAGACTGATTTCTGGCTTTGCTCTTGTGCTTGGCTCAGTAATATTGTTGCTTGTTCTTCTGTGGTATCGAGCAGTTTAATGAGCAGTTGCGTTTTCGCTTGTTCTTCGCGTGGGTCACGATCATGATCGGCATTAGCCACTTCACAAAGTAGTGAAGCCATCGCTAAATTAAGTGTTGGGGTATCAACTGCGCCCGCACTTGCACTTTCATTCATAACTTGTCGAAACAAAGTTCGTAATGTTGAAAACATTGTGGCCCTTATTCTGATGATTATTCGTATAACTGATACTTAATTTTATATCGAGATAGCATAAAAATAAAAGTCGCTAAATATACGTTTGCAATTTTATCGTTATATCCATTTACGGCGATAAAATAGCGCCAGTTGAAGTATTAATACCCCGACTAATAATCCACAGAAGATTGAAAAAGACAAATGATCTTCTGCGCCAGGAATACCATCAAGGTTGACCCCAAATAATCCCGTTAAAAAACCAAGTGGTAAGAAAACGGTGGTGATAAGAGAAAGAAAATATAAGCGCTGATTTAAAGTTTCTGATTGCAAGCTCATTAATTCTTCTTGGGTAACATTGGCACGTTCACGGATTGCATTTAGATCATCAAGTGCATGATTTATTTTTTCATTTACTTCATGGATTTTTTGGCGATCAGCTAAAGAAAGCAGCGGTGTCTCTATGGTGATTAATTTGGCTAATGCATCACGTTGGGGGGTTACATAATGACGCAATTTTACCGTTTCGCGGCGTAACACCGCGATATTATTACGCAGATTTACATCACTATCTGTCATCACTTGATCTTCAAGTTCGGTTAATTGCTCATCAAGAGTATCGATGATCTTCATTTTATGACTCGCGAGGTGATCACATAGGCTTAAAATAAAGTTACCAATCGATGTGGGACCAAAGCCGCCTTCAATATGAGCGGCTATACGTGATATAGCCACAACAGGTTTATTCGAGGTCGTAATAATAAGGTTTTTAGTAAAATAGCCACGGATAGACAGCATGTTATCCGAGGGTTTACCTTGCGCGTTTTTATCAATATTGACGCCCCGAAGTGCTAAAAAAAAGCCATCTTTAGTTTGATTGAGTCGCGGACGATCACGATCATTAATTAATGAGTCTTTTTCGATATCAGGTAGCTGACTTTGTTGTATCCATTGTTGTGCTTGTGGCTGGGTATAGTTGAGATGTAACCAAAGTAGACCATCTGTGGGTTGCCAGTTATTAATCTTATCAAGGGTCAGTGCCTGTTTGGGATGATCGCCATTGAGTAGATAACAGTAAGCAAAGCAATTTGGCATGAGGGTTCCCTTTAATAGCATCAAGTACTTAAGTGTTATTTATTTTATAGCTATAAGCTTAACCGATATAGGTCATCGATAGAAAATAAAATACATAATGTTGATTGATTCTAGGTATCAATGCTCAAGATTTGTTCTGAAAGCGAGCTCTAAATTGCCGTGGGCTAAAAGAGCTCCATATTTTAAAACGAGTACTAAAATTAGTAGGATTAGGGTAACCACAAAAATCACTAACATGCTGAATTGGCCATGAGGTGGTGGTTAATAAACCTGCGGCATGTTCCATTCGTAAATGGGTTAAACGAGCCATTGGCGCATGGTTATAATATTGCTGACATAAACGATGCAAATGTGGTTCAGAACAGGGATACAGTGCTGCCAGATCTTTGACTTGCCACGGATGGTGTAATTGTCGTTTAGCATGTTGAAATACACGATCTAAACGTTGTAATGCTAATGGCGAGTGAGGCGAAGTGCGGTTAGTAATTAATAAGCACAGTTGTTCGGTGATATTAGTTGAAAGTTGATCCGCAAGGGGGTAGTTCAAACAAAGTGCTTGTTGAAGACAACCGATAGTTTGAAATAATAATGCGCCTGTTTGGGTTGGATAATAGGTTATCTCATGGGGCAAACGCTGATCCCAATAACTATGTTGTTCTAGCATTATCCACGCCATATCCCAAATAAGATCATTATTCTCATTTGGGTTGATATCAAATCCATTCTCATACCCTGGGGGTACATAAATCACATGATCAGGTTGTAAATCCCATTGCTTAGCTGGAGTGTTAAGTATTCCACGACCTTTGATGGTAAATAGCAGCATATGCATATCAGGATTACGACGATAAATAGTAAAGGCTTCTTTACCGTAATTTAGCCCACATTGAATAATATGCTTTTGTTCCAATGCCAATGATTGTACTTGGTCAATAATGACTGATTGGCACAGTGATGAGATATTTAAATGTTCAAACCATGCCATTTTAAAGTCCTTATAAAACTAAAGTTGATAGTTTGGCAAACGTTTTTGATTACTTAGAATAACCGTAAATTCATAATGTTGGTTATGATCATTATCACAACGAAATCGTTAAACTAGGTATTTAATCATGACAACATGGCGTACATCAGCAGATAAAGATTTTTGGAAAAAAACGTGGCGGTTAGCATTACCCGTTTCGATGCAGTCAATGTTGTTTGCATTACTGGGCTTAGTCGATGTGCTGATGGTGTCAAAATTAGGCGAATCTGCGGTTGCAGCGGTAGGGATTGGTAATCGTATTTTCTTTGTTAATTTACTGCTGGTGGTTGGCGTTAGTGGTGCTGTTGGGGTATTAGCTGCCCAATATTTTGGCGCAGGAAGAATGGATGGTGTGCGTCGAACCTTATTGCAATCTTGGGTCTGTGCCGTTGTTTTTACGCTGCCTTTTGCGATTATATATCGTTTGTTTCCACAACAAATCGTAGGTGTGATTAGCGATCAAGCTGATTTTGTTCTTCATGCTAAAGATTATTTGTACGTTTGTGGTTGGAGCATTATTTTTACCGCGATTGTTGTACCTTTAGAGGCGGCATTGCGCGCCGTTGGTGAAGCTAAAATGCCCACTTATGTTGGTTTGGTAGCGGTGCTATTAAATGCGACCTTAAATGCATTATTGATTTTTGGGTTATACGGTTTCCCTGAAATGGGCGTTGCTGGTGCTGCATTGGGGACGACAATTTCGCGTGGCATTCAAACGGTGATTTTATTGGTCGCAACGTATTATCGTCATCGTGAAATATTACCTCTAGCGATTGATATCAATACGGCTAAAACGCCACAAGCCCGTAAACGCTATTTTGCTATTGCTTTACCTATGATCATTCATGATGCAGGTTGGGCGATGGGAGTTTTAGTTTACAGTTTTATTTTTGCTCAGTTAGGTGTCACAGAGCTTGCGATTATCAGCTTGTTATCACCGATTGAAGGGGTACTTATTTCCGCCTTCATTGGCTTTGCTGTCGCTGCTTCGACTATTTTAGGGCATGAATTAGGTGCTGAGAATTACCAACGGGCTTGGCATCAATCATGGTTCTTTATTGGGCTTAGTGTATCGATGGCCTTTGTGCTGGGGATTTCGATCTGGCTGGCAAGTGACACTGTAACTATATGGTTGCAACGGGCAGATACACCCAACTTAGCGATGTCGTTAAATGTGACGATGGTATTGGCGCTTGGGCTATTTTTGAAAGTGTTCAATATGGTCGGCATTGGTGGTGTGTTACGCAGTGGCGGTGATATTAAATTCAGTATTTTCATCGATTTATTTGGACAATGGGGCATAGGTATTCCACTGGCTATATTTACGGGTATCTTTTTAGGTTGGCCTTTACATTGGGTATTAATGGCTATTTTGGCAGAAGAAGTGGTCAAGGTTGGCTTAACGGCTTATCGTATTCGTGGTCGGAAGTGGTTAGCTAATTTGATTAATGATTCCGATCAAATATTAGTATCGGCATAGCTGTTTGTAAATTAGTTGCTGATAAATAATATTTAGCCCATTTGTATAAAAGCAAATGGGCTTTTTTATGGCTGATTGGACCGTTGTTGGTAATTGTCTTTTTAGCGCACTGCAATGGCATGATTTTGTGATAGAATTAACGAAAATTTAGTAGTGTATTTATACCCACGCGGGTACATAACTTGCGTTTAGGGTTTTACTTAGTCATTGAAAAGTCAGGAATAACTTTGAGTCAGTCTAATCAAACTCAACCAGACGTTTTGAATAATGAAAAAACGTTAAAAGCCGCGATTAAAGATTGCATGATGCGTGATCGTTTTCGATTGCACAAACGTGTGCAAGGTGCGGCACGAATTAAAAATGAAAAAGCCAAGCACGCGGTATTTGATGAAATTGCGTTAGATATTGCTAAATCGATGCAGATGGTAGAATTACGCCGTAATCATCGTCCTAAAATCATTTATCCTGCTCAGTTGCCTGTTAGCCAGAGAAAAGATGATATTGCAGAAGCGATTAAAAATAACCAAGTGGTTATTGTTGCTGGTGAAACGGGTTCGGGTAAAACCACTCAGTTACCGAAAATCTGTTTAGAACTTGGCCGTGGTACTCACGGTATGATTGGCCATACTCAGCCTCGTCGTCTTGCTGCTCGTACTGTTGCAACCCGTATTGCCGAGGAAATGGAGTGTGAGCTTGGTTCACATGTCGGTTATAAAGTTCGATTTAACGATCAAGTTTCTGAGCGTAGCCACGTTAAGTTAATGACTGACGGTATTTTGCTGGCTGAAATTCAGCACGACCGTTTTTTAAGTCAATACGACACCATCATTATCGATGAAGCGCACGAACGTAGTCTTAATATCGACTTTATTATGGGTTACTTACGCGAACTATTGCCTAAGCGTCCAGATTTAAAAGTTATCATTACGTCGGCAACTATCGATCCTGAGCGTTTTTCAAAGCACTTTAATAATGCACCCATTATTGAAGTATCAGGGCGTACCTTCCCTGTAGAAGTACGTTACCGTCCAGTGGTTGAAGATGGTGATGATACTGATCGCGATCAACTTGATGCGATTTTTGATGCGGTTGATGAACTGTGTGATGAAGGGTTAGGCGATATTCTGATTTTCATGAACGGTGAGCGTGAAATTCGTGATACCGCTGATGCATTAGAAAAACGCAATTTACGTCATACTGAAGTTTTACCTTTATATGCGCGTTTATCCGCTAATGAACAAAATCGAGTATTCCAGTCACACGCTGGTCGTCGAATTGTTTTATCAACTAACGTCGCGGAAACCTCATTAACTGTACCGGGTATTAAGTACGTTATTGATCCAGGTACCGCACGTATTAGTCGTTATAGCTACCGTACTAAAGTGCAGCGTTTGCCCATTGAAGCGATTTCACAAGCCAGTGCGAATCAGCGTATGGGTCGTTGTGGTCGTGTCCAAGAAGGTATCTGTGTTCGTTTATATTCTGAGGCGGATTTCTTAGCGCGCCCTGAGTTTACTGATCCAGAAATTCTGCGTACTAACTTAGCGTCAGTTATTCTACAAATGACGGCAATTGGTTTGGGTGATATTCACGCTTTCCCATTTGTTGAAGCGCCAGATAATCGCAATATTCAAGATGGTATTCGTTTGCTAGAAGAATTAGGGGCAATTAACCCTAAGGCAACCGATCCACGTAAGCGTTTATCAAATCTTGGCCGTCAGTTAGCGCGTTTACCTATCGATCCACGTTTGGCTCGTATGGTATTGGAAGCACCTAAAACAGGTTCATTGCGTGAAGTGATGATCATTGCTTGTGCGCTATCCATTCAAGATCCACGCGAACGTCCATCAGATAAAAAGCAGCAGTCAGATGAAAAGCATCGTCGTTTTTATGATAAAGACTCTGACTTTGTAACGTTTGTGAATCTATGGGATTACATTCAAGAGCAGCAGAAAGAATTATCTAATAATCATTTCCGCCGTTTGTGTAAGAAAGAATACTTAAACTACTTACGTATTCGTGAGTGGCAAGATATTTATTACCAAGTTAACCAAGTGGTCAAAGAGCTTGAGTTAAAAATGAACGGTAATGAAGCCAGCTATGACGGTATTCATATCGCATTGTTAAGTGGTTTGTTATCGCATATCGGCATGAAAGATCAAGAGAAGAACGAATATCAAGGTGCGCGTAATGCTCGCTTTAATATCTTCCCAGGATCCGGCATTTTCAAGAAACAGCCGAAATGGGTAATGGTGGCTGAGCTGGTTGAAACCTCACGTTTATGGGGTCGAATTGGCGCAAAAATCCAGCCTGAATGGGTTGAACCATTAGCTGAACATTTAATCAAACGTAGCTACAGTGAACCCCATTGGGAGAAAAAATCAGCCGCAGTGCATGCGTTTGAAAAAATCACCTTGTATGGCATTCCAGTAGTTAGTCAACGCAAAGTTAACTACGGTAATATTGATCCTGCGTTATCTCGTGAAATCTTCATTCGTTCAGCATTAGTTGAAGGTGATTGGGATACTAAGCATAAGTTCTATCAGCAAAACCGTAAGTTATTACGTGAAGTTGAAGAGCTTGAGCATAAATCACGTCGTCGTGACATTTTGATTGATGATGATGAGCTGTTTAATTTCTACGATCAACGTATTGATTTAAGTGTAACGTCAGGTCGTCATTTTGATGGCTGGTGGAAGAAAGCCTCTAAAGAAAATCCAGAGCTGCTTAACTTTGAACGTGAAATGTTGTTCCGTGGTGATGCTAGCCATGTTACTGATCTTGATTATCCTAACTTTTGGCATCAAGGTAACTTGAAACTGAAGTTAAGCTATCAGTTTGAACCGGGTGAAGATAACGATGGTGTGACGGTTCATGTACCGCTGGCGATTTTAAACCAAGTGAAGCCTGATGGTTTTGATTGGCAAATTCCCGGTTTACGCCATGAACTTGTGGTTGCGTTAATTAAATCATTGCCAAAGCCGTTACGTCGTAACTTTGTACCAGCGCCAAACTATGCTGATGCATTTCTTGCACGTGTTAAGCCAATGGAAATGCCGTTACTTGATGCGCTCGAAAAAGAGCTGAAACGAATGACAGGTGTGACCTTAATTCGTGAAGATTGGAAATTAGAGCAGATCCCTGATCACCTTAAGATCACTTATCGTGCGGTTGATCATCACAATCGTAAGTTACGTGAAAGCAAAGATATCTATGGCTTAAAAGATAACTTGAAAGAAAAAGTTCAAGAAACCTTATCGCAAGTAGCGGATGATGATATTGAGCAAGAAGGTCTTAAATCATGGACCTTTGGTGCATTGCCTGAACGTTATCAACAAAAGCGTGGTGGTTTTGAAGTTAAAGCTTTCCCTGCGTTAACAGATAACAAAGATTCTGTTGGTATCAAACTATTTGAAACCGAAGAAGAACAGCATAACGCGATGCAAGCCGGTCAACGTCGTTTGATTTTATTAAACGTACCGTCACCGATTAAATATTTGCATTCAAACTTGCCAAACAAATCGAAGTTAGGTCTGTATTTTAACCCGTACGGTCGTGTGCTTGATCTCATTGATGACTGTATTGCGTGTGGTATTGATAAGCTGATCGAACAAAAGGGCGGCTTAGCTTGGCAGCCTGAAACCTTTGAAACACTGAAAGAATATGTACGTGCAGAACTTGGCGATACCGTGGTTGAGATTGCTAAGCAAGTAGAAGAAATTCTAACAACGGCATTTAATATTTCTAAGCGTTTAAAAGGTCGTATTGATTTACGTATGGCGTTTGCAATGTCAGATATTAAAGCACAAATTGAAAGTTTAATATTTAAAGGCTTTGCAACTGAGTGTGGTTGGAAGCGTTTGCCTGATATTTTACGTTATATGCGTGCCATTGAACGTCGCATGGAAAAACTGCCAATTGATCCTAATAAAGATCGGGTTCATATTTTAAAAGTTGAATCAGTAGTTAATGACTACCGAGAGTTATTGAATAAGATCCCGAAAGGGCAGCCAGTGCCTGATAAGGTTAAAGAAATCCGCTGGATGATAGAAGAGCTGCGTGTGAGTTTCTTTGCTCAACAGTTAGGTACGCCTTATCCAATTTCTGATAAGCGTGTTCGTAATGCAATTAATGAGTGCTAGTGA
>CAMQXY010000006.1 GCA_947039005.1 uncultured Photobacterium sp. | reverse complement strand
TTCCCCAATACTTAATTTCCAGCCTACCTTATGCCAATATTGTTGCTCAATAGCCAGATCGGCAGCGAGGAGGGTATTGGTTGCCAGCCAACCTTGGGGCAGGGTTAATTGCCAGTGCTCGTTATTGGCTGTGACGGTTATCGCTGGAAGTGGAACCATGCTGCGTTGACCATTAAGGGTGACAGCCAACCGTAATGCGCGAATTAACGGGTATAACTGCTTACGCTTATAAATCGTCAGTGGTGGCATTTCATCAAGTTTTAACCGCTTACGTTGAAAGCGAGCTAAGGTGGCAAGTAGTGTTTGTTGATCGACACTGAACCCCGGCATAGTGCTATAACGTAATAAATACGCCGAGTGGCGATGAAAACTAGGGTAACTGATACTCAAACCTACCTCATGCAATAATGCGCCCCATGCTAATAAAGAGGTTAATTCGGTGTGTTTGTTAGTGAGTGATAATTCAAGTTGTGCATACAGGGCAAGTGCAGTGTTTTTTACTCGCTGAGCTTGGGGCATATCAATATTGTATTGCTCTGCTATTGCATTAGCAGTACGGGTGCGAATATCACAATGACGGAAACGTTGCTCCATTTCATACAATAACCCTTCTCGTAATGCGCCCGTTGAAAAATGCATTTTATCAATATTAAAGGCAGAAAAAAGCGCACTCACAATCGCCACCCCTGCTGCAAAAACAGGCTTTCGATCTTCACTTAATCCGTCTAACTCTAATTTATGTTGCTGTTTACAAGCGATGATCGTGGTAATTAATTGCTGTAATCGTGGTTGGGTTATTACCCCATCATGATGACCTTGAGCGATGAGTACTTCTCGAATGGCTTTAATGGTGCCTGATGTGCCGAGCACTTTTTGCCAGCCAAGTTGCTTATATTGATTGGTGATCGTTTCTAGCTTCTGACGTGCGGCTAATTGTGCTGCGGAAAAATTAGCGTCATTGAGCTTACCATCAGCAAAAAAGGTTTTATTGTAGCTCACACAACCAATGTGTTTACTGGAAATGATATCGGTGTCAAACCCTGAGCCAATGATTAATTCAGTGCTACCACCGCCAATATCAATCACCAGTCTTTTGTGTTGTTGTGGTTGAGTATGTGCCACCCCTAAATAGATTAATCGGGCTTCTTCTGTGCCTGCAATAATTTCAATCGGGTAAGGCATAATCGCTTCAGCGCGACCTATAAAAATATCGGCATTGCGTGCTTGGCGCAGGGTGTAGGTTGCTGCAACGCGTACATTTTCAGGTTCAAAACCTTGTAGTCTTTCAGCAAACATCGCTAAGCAGGCTAAGCCACGTTCAATGGCGGCTTGGCTAAGGTTATGCTGATTATCAAGCCCAGAGGCTAACTGAACTCGTTGTTTATAGCGGCTAATGATTTGTAAGCGTTGACCAATAACCCGCGCAATCACCAAATGAAAACTATTAGAGCCAAGATCAAGTGCTGCAATATGCCGTGGCTGTGACGGGTGTTGTTGTGGAGCATGAGGTTGATTATGGCTTGGCATGGTATTTTTGCTCCTTGTTCGCAAGTCGCTGTAGGTGATCTTCACTGCGTTGTAAATAGTGGTAAATCGCGGTTTGGGCGCGTATTTTTGGCTGCTTACCACGACTGACATAACGGTTGCTCATTGATTGATCAAGGAGCCGCGCTTTGACGTTATCAGCCAGTTGTAGATTAGTAATATCAATAATACGTTGCTTAAGTACTGGCGATAAAATAGGGCAACCCACTTCAATACGCCGTTCAATATTGCGATACATCCAATCAGCAGAGGAAATAAACACCTTTGGATTGTTGTTATTGGTAAAGATATACACTCGTGCATGTTCAAGAAAGCGATCAACAATACTAATAACCGTAATATTGTCACTGATGCCTTTCAGACCTGCGATTAAGCTACACATCCCACGGACGATTAATTGGATTTTAACCCCATGTTGACTGGCTTTATAAAGTTGATCAATTAAGCCTTTATCAATCAAATTATTCAGTTTGAGGGTGATGGCAGCAGGGTGATGTTGCTGAGCATGGTAAATCTCATGTTCAATAAGAGCGTATAAACGCGCCCGAGCATCAATGGGTGAGACGATTAAATAGTTGAAATGCACGTTACGGGTGGGATTGGCAATGTAATCAAATAATTGCTGCACTTCATCGGTAATGTGAGGGTGTGCGGTAAACAATGAAAAATCGGTATAGGTTGTCGCTGTTTGTTCATTAAAGTTACCGGTGCCGATATGAGCATAATGGACTAACTGATGTTGTTCCTGACGGCTAATAAGGCACAGCTTAGAATGAATTTTAACCCCAACAACGCCAAATAATACCGTGATCCCCGCGGCGATTAATTGTCGCGCCCAACGAATATTAGCTTGTTCGTCAAAACGGGCTTGCAGTTCCACCACTGCTGTCACTTGTTTACCGTTATTGGCCGCGGTGATCAGGCTATCAATGATGATAGATTGTTTTGCGACCCGATAAAGATTAATTCTAATTTGACTCACCATCGGATCTAACGCAGCTTGGCGTACAAAATCAATTACATGATCAAAGCTGTGGTAAGGGTAATACAATAAAATATCTTGCGCTTTTATGGCGTCGAAAACCGTTTTAGTATGGCTAAAGGGGTAACTGTTGATTGTCGGTAATGGCGCATGGTTAAGGTATTTATTGCCAAGAATAGGGAAATCAATGAAATCGTTAAAGTGAAGATAACGCCCACCTGCCATGACGGTATCGTAAGCTGAAAGTTTAAGTTGGTTACTTAAAAAGTCGATCATAGGTTGTGGCATTGTTTGTTGATAGACGAACTGTATCGGCATGGCAGTCAGGCGTTGATTTAACCCCTGCGCCAGTTGTGCTAAGAAACCCGCTTTATTGGTTTGATCCAGCTGATAGTCAGCATCACGGGTGATTTTTATCGCGTATACACTTAGTTTATTCGCGGCTGAAATGTTATCCAAAATATCACTGATACTATTACGAATAATGTTTTCAATAAAAATAAGATGGTGGGTGTGGGTGCCATTATTTGCTGGGAGTTGCACTAATCGCGGTAATTTATTGGTTGGAATTTCAATTAGTGCATATTCGACATTATGATTACGTTCAATCATTACCGCCAAGTATGAACAGTCATCATGTAAACACGGGAGTAAATTGAGGCTATTAGTGAGTCGGATTGAGGTGATATGAGGTAATAATTGCTGACGGAAATAGAGGGTGAGCCATTGTTGTTGCTGAGGCTGGAGTTGATGTTCATCAATCAGACAAATCCCACACTGTGCCATTTCAATTAGTAATGCGTTATAGATAATATCAAAGGTGTGTTGTGTTTGTAGGCTCCGTTGTTGGATCTGATCCAGTAGCTGTTGTGGCTGATTATCTTGATTGCGATGATGTAATAGTTGGCGTTTAACCTTAGCTACCCGCACTTTGTAAAATTCATCAATATTATTGGCATAGATACCCAGAAAGCGAATTCGCTCCAGAAGCGGCACTGATTTATTGGCCGCTTCTTGTAATACCCGTTCATTAAACGATAGCCAACTGAGTTCTTTTTCAAGATAAAGCTTGTTGATGGTCATTCGGTGTCAATATCCTTGCTACTTTACCGCCAACAACATGAAGATATTGATATAAATGGCATGGTAAAGCATGATGATTCGCGTTACATTGCCTTAGTGTATGCCATCTGATTGATTTAGCTAAGCGTTTCAATATCTATAGTTAAATCATCGGCTAACTGTTCCAGTTGTTGTTGGATCATTGTCACGCTAATTTCAGGTGGTGTTTGTAGTTGAAACTCTGCCTCGAAAATAGGGTAGCCCCAATTTGGCGCACTTTTAGTTTCGGTTTTTAGCTTGGCAATATTGACGCCGAGTTGGGTTAAATGACAGGTAACTTCTTTAACGATACCGCGGCGATCATTGCCCGTTACCGTGAGTTGTTGAGCAACAGAAGGTGTAACGGTTTGAGTATGATCTTCTACGATGTGGATTTGCAGCGCTTCAATGTCAGTTAATGCTTGGCGCAGTGACACAAAATGTTTATCGGCGACGTCTATTTGGATTATCCCTGCGAATTGACCACCAAGTTGACTGAGTGAACTGCTTAGCCAATTAGCATGATTAAAGTAGACGGTGTCAGAGAGTTGTTCTACAAGCCCTGGTTTGTCTTTACCAATAATGGTCACAATCAATTGTTTCATCACGTCTGTCCTTGTCGTTATAACATTATGGTGGTGTTTATTTACGTGGTTGTTTTTTAATCATGGCTGTAAATTGCGGTTTAGCCAACTCAAATTATCGTCACTGCGGTCGTTGTCATAAATCTGTCATTAAATAGCAATACACTTTTGAGCGTATAAATAGGTTAGAGGTCATAATGGCAAATGCCAGCACATTATTAAGGAAAGAAAATCGTTTTCGTCGAGGTAAAGATAAATTAGCTCGGATTGGCGTGACGGCTGGCGGTATTTTTGTTTTGATTACATTAATGCTGATTTTCTTTTATTTGCTGTATGTCATTGTGCCTATTTTCTCATCAGTTTCTGTTCTCCCGCAACAGCATTTTTCATTACCCGTTACCAGTAAAACAGCCTTACTGGGGGTCGATGACAGCAATAATATTGCTTATCGTTTTAGTCGTGATGGTAAGGTTACTTTTGTGGATTTACACCCTCAATCTCAACAAGGCGAGGTGGTAAAACAGCAAACGATTATTGATAATCCAACCGCATATGGCGTGAGTTTACCGCGTGATGGTATGGTCGCTTATGGTACTACTCAAGGTCAGGTTATGATTGTTCAGCCTGAGTTTTCGCTTATATTTACAGATGCCCATAAGCAGTTACAGCCAAGTATTAAATTTCCGTTTGGTCGGTCACCATTAGCCCTTGCGCCCGCAGGAGAAGCTATTACGCAATTAGCCATTTCAGGGCGTGATGATCGTGCTATCGTGGTTGGTAAAACAGCAACTAATCATCTTTATGGGTTGAGCTTATTACTGCCTGAAAATGTGGTTCAACGCGCTAATGGTTGGCAACAGCAACGGTTTTTGATTGCCGATACACCAGTACATATTGATGATTTTCAATTAACTCCTGATGGTAAGACTTTGTATGTTTTGAGTGGCTCCAATTTATATTTATATAAGTTAAGTCTACAAGGTGCTTTTCTACGTAAAATTGAAAATGTTGCTACTGGTAGTAGTAAGCCTGTTTCTATTACCTTGTTATCCGGCGCTAATTCGTTATTAGTGACTAACTCTGATAATACTGTTTCACAGTGGTTTGAAGTGGTAAAGCAAGGGCAACGGCAGTTAATGAATGTGAGAACATTTACGTTTTCGGCGAGTCCTTTAGTAAAAATAGTGCCTGAATATTATCGGAAAGGCTTTTTTGCTATTCAGCAAGATGGCACGACGTCGGCTTATTACACTGCTGAACGCAAGGTCATACATAAAGAGAAAGTCTTTACCAAGGCACCCACAGATATTGCTATTTCACCGAAGGCGAATTTGTTGGTCACGCTTGATAATGGTCGTTGGCAGAGTTACCACGTTAAAAATGCCCATCCTGATATTGGGCTATCATCGCTATTACAAAAAGTGTGGTACGAAGGCTATGCTGAGCCTGATTATGTATGGCAATCAACTTCAGCCAGTGATGAGTTTGAACCTAAATTAAGCTTAGTACCGATTGTGTTTGGTACGCTAAAAGCCGCGCTTTATTCGATGTTTTTTGCTATTCCTCTAGCACTTTCCGGTGCGATTTATACCGCTTATTTTATGTCCAATAAAGTTAGGAAAGTAATAAAACCCACCGTTGAACTGATGGAAGCATTACCGACGGTTATTTTAGGTTTTCTGGCTGGGGTATGGTTAGCGCCGATTGTTGAACAATATCTAGCTGGCATTGCACTGGGGATAATATTTTTACCGTTAAGTATTATTGTTGTCGGCTGGAGCTGGTCAATGTTGCCTGGGCAATGGCGCTCACGGGTGCCAAATGGTTTCCATATCGCCTTGTTAATCCCTGTTATTGTCGCGGTGACGTATGGGTGTTTTGGGTTAAGCCCATGGATTGAAAGTCAGTTTTTCAATGGTGATCTACTTGGTTATTTAAACAACCATTTAGGGGTAGGATATGACCAACGTAATGCACTGATTGTCGGCATAGCGATGGGATTTGCGGTTATCCCAACTATTTTTACTATTGCAGAAGATGCTATTTTCTCGGTGCCAGCCCATTTAACCAAAGGTTCTTTAGCCTTAGGAGCAACCCAATGGCAAACCTTAACCAAGGTGGTGTTATTGACTGCCAGTCCCGGTATATTCTCAGCGATCATGATGGGACTAGGGCGAGCAGTGGGTGAAACCATGATTGTGTTAATGGCAACAGGGAATACGCCAGTAATGGATTGGAATTTACTCCAAGGATTACGAACATTGGCGGCAACCATTGCGATTGAAATGCCAGAATCAGAGGTGGGTAGCTCACATTATCGCGTGTTGTTCTTAGCCGCTTTTGTGCTGTTTGTGTTTACCTTTGTATTTAATACGATTGCTGAAGTCGTTCGTCAACGATTACGCGAAAAATACAGTTCGTTATAATAAGTGATACAGCAATGATTAAATGGTTTAAATCCGGTTCGCCATGGATTTGGTTAACAGCAGGTGCCGTAAGCTTAAGTTTGATTGCGGTGCTCGGCCTATTATTATTAATTGGTTATAAAGGCTTGAGTTATTTTTGGCCGGAACCAGTATATCAGTTTGATGTTAATATCAATGGTCAACCACAAGTGGTGATTGGTGAGATTTACCAACGCACGATGGTTCCTGTCGATCAACTCGCTGATGCTGGTGTTGATGTCAGTCAATTTACCCAAGCCAGTGTGCCACGTTATTTAATTAAAACCGGTAATCGGGGTCAGGGTGCATTAGATTTCTTAACTGTATTAAGTACACAAATTATTCATCAACAAGTGGCGAATAATATTGCGGTGGTTGATCGCGAGAGTAATGGTAAGTTTTATGGTTATCCCGTTGCGGTGATAGAGGGCGGTGAGCCACAATCATTATCAGATTTATCCGTAGCATTAGCACAAGCCAATAAAGTACGTTCTGAATTACGGTCATTACAACGCAATGAGATTGCGAATATTAATTGGCATTTAGAACGACTTCGTATTGAAAAGCGCCAATTAGAGCTAAAAGGCAAACTCACTACGGAAGATGGTCAGCGGATAGATCGTGAGCAAGCTAATTATAATACGATTTATAAAAACATTGAGAATCGGTTATTTGCATTGCAAGGACAACTGGATAACGATGCGTTAGTGTTACGTGATCAAAGTGGTGCTGATGTCACTATTCCAATGATGCAAGTGCTTGATATTTGGTTGCCAAATAACTTGACGTGGTTTGAAAAAGTACAGCATTGGGGTCATCAGGTTTATAAATTTTTAGCAGAAGCGCCCCGAGAAGCGAATACTGAAGGTGGGGTATTTCCTGCCATCTTTGGTACGGTATTTATGGTGCTATTAATGAGCGTGATGGTGGCACCATTAGGGGTGTTAGCCGCGGTTTATTTACATGAATATGCCAGCAATAATCGTTTTACTAAATTAATTCGTATTGCAGTGATCAATCTTGCCGGTGTACCGTCGATTGTGTATGGCGTGTTTGGATTAGGTTTTTTTGTGTATATGGTGGGTGGCACCATTGATGATGTGTTTTTCTCGGCTCAATTACCAACGCCTACTTTTGGCACCCCTGGCATTTTGTGGTCGGCACTGACGCTAGCGATTATGACCTTGCCAGTAGTGATTGTTTCAACTGAAGAAGGTTTAGCCCGTATTCCGAGTTCAGTGCGTAATGGCTCATTAGCACTAGGGGCAACGCAAGCTGAAACCTTATGGCGAATTGTATTGCCAATGGCAAGCCCTGCAATCATGACCGGGCTTATCTTAGCGGTTGCGCGTGCTGCGGGTGAAGTAGCACCGTTAATGCTGGTCGGAGTGGTAAAAATGGCACCGACATTACCTCTGGATATGCACTTTCCATACGTACACTTAGATAGAAAGTTCATGCACTTAGGTTATCATGTGTATGACGTTGCTTTTCAGAGCCCTAATGTTGAAGCTGCGCGCCCATTAGTGTATGCAACCTCATTTTTATTAGTAACGGTTATTATCAGTTTAAACTTAACGGCTATTGCTATACGTAATCACCTTCGGGAAAAATTCCGCGCTTTAGAGCTATAACCGTAAGTATCAATAATACGAGATCACCTATGTATAACGATCGTTCTCTCTTTACCGACCACTCGCCAATGGGGTTATTTGAACCGTTGGATTTATCGTTATTGGCTGATGATAAAACGGCATTATCAATTGAAGGCTTGAATTTGCATTATGGTAAAACACAGGCGCTGTTTGATATCAATATGCGGATTGCCAAAGGACAAGTTACGGCATTTATTGGTCCTTCTGGCTGTGGTAAATCAACCTTATTAAGTTGTATTAACCGTATGAATGATCTAATTGATGGCTGTCATATTGACGGTAAGGTCATGCTGCATGGTCAGAATGTGTATGATAATAATGTTGATGTTGCTGCTTTACGTCGCCAAGTAGGGATGGTGTTTCAACGTCCGAATCCTTTTCCTAAATCAATTTATGAAAATGTTGTTTATGGATTACGGCTGCAAGGGATCCGTGATCGACGAGTCCTTGATGATGCGGTTGAAAACTCGTTACGTTCAGCAGCATTGTGGGATGAAGTGAAAGGACGTTTGCATGAGAATGCGTTTGGTCTTTCAGGTGGTCAGCAGCAACGACTCGTGATTGCTCGTGCAATTGCCATTGAGCCAGAGATTTTATTATTAGATGAGCCAACATCTGCGTTAGATCCGATTTCAACCTTGACCATTGAAGAGTTGATTAATGATTTGAAAGCAAAATATACCGTGATCATTGTCACCCATAATATGCAGCAAGCAGCGCGAGTCTCAGATCAAACCGCTTTTATGCATATGGGGGAATTAGTGGAATATACTAGTACCAATGATATATTTACGACTCCCAAAGAAAAACGTACCGAGGATTATATTACTGGGCGTTATGGTTAAGGATGAATGCAATGTTAAACACAATTAGCCTCGGCCGTCATATTTCTGGTCAGTTTAATCATGAATTAGAAAGTATTCGTACCCATGTATTAGCCATGGGGGGCTTGGTTGAGCAGCAATTAGCCGATAGTTTAAAAGCGCTGTATAAACAAAATGAAGAATTGGCCAAACGGGTGATCAAAGACGATCATAAAGTCAATGCAATGGAAGTGGCGATTGATGAAGCCTGCACTCGTATCATTGCTAAACGTCAGCCGACAGCAAGTGATTTACGGTTAGTGATAGCGATCATTAAAACCATTACTGATTTAGAGCGTATTGGTGATGTTGCCGAAAGTATTGCTAAAGTTGCGTCTGAGAACTTTACCAATAAGCAATATAACTTATTAGTTTCACTTGAATCGTTAGGCCAGCATGCCGTACGCATGTTACATGAAACGCTAGATGCGTTTGCGCGAATGGATGTTAAAGCTGCGATTGAAGTACACCAAGAAGATGACCGTATTGATCGTGAATATGAAGCGATCATACGTCAATTGATAACATATATGATGGAAGATCCTAATTCGATTCCCAATGTCATGAAGGTGATGTGGGCTGCACGCTCAATTGAACGAGTAGGGGATCGTTGCCAGAATATTTGCGAATATATTATCTATTTTGTGCAAGGCAAAGATATTCGCCACACTAATCCTGAAGACATTAAAAATATGATCTAGCAACAAATATTGCTTATGTTGTGCAGTGCTAAAATGAAGCTATATCGTAAATATAAAAATAAAAAGGGACGTGATGATCTAAGCGTAGATAATACGTCCCAATTTAACCGCTGGTGGTTATTGTTATCACTGCTGAAGTTGAGCGATCACTGCTGCTATATTGGCTGCGCCCGTAATAGGGATCTCAAAATCATCAATATCAGCATTGCCCATATGCGCTTGTTTCGTAACAGTAATCATCTGACTTGGACGAGTAGTTTTACCCGATAGGTGGATCTCATTAATACCTGTTCGAGCAATGATTTCACGTACGTTATGACTATTAACGCCCGCGCCTGCCATAATCTTTAATCGCTGACCACAGTATTGATGCATTTGGTTAATCATGCCAATACCGTCATAGGCATTAGCTTGTAAACCTGAGGTGAGGATGCGTTCACAGCCCGCTGCCATTATCGTATCGAGTGCTGCTATTGGCTCAACACACTGATCAATCGCACGATGAAAGGTGACGCCCATTCCTTGTGCTTGTTTAACGAGGCGAGTCACAATATCACTGTCGACTAAGCCATGTGACGTTAATACGCCGATCACTACTCCCTGTAATCCTGCCTGTTTCGCCGCATAAATATCAGCTAGCATAATTTCTACATCTTCACTGCTAAATAAAAAGTCACCTTGGCGGGGGCGGATCATCGCATAAACAGGAACGGTGGCATATTTAGCGGCGGCGTGCATAAATCCAACACTGGGTGTGAGCCCACCAAGTGCCAGTGATGAACATAGCTCGATACGGGTTGCGCCACCTTGTTGGGCATAACGCAGTGATTCAAGGTTATCGATACAAACTTCAAGTTGAATAGTCATTGATTATTAACAGTATGATAAAAGAGGGGTTTCAGTGTAAAAGATAATTGCAGGAGGGGCGAACAGTGGCAGTTGATAATGTGCGGTCGGTTGAAAATGAAAGAAATAGGTTAAACGTGAGATAAAAAAAGGGCTCGGTATATTCCGAGCCTCATTGTATTTTTATTTGAGCTGACTTTGGCTCTATGTAGCATTACTGAGATTTATAACACCGTGAGCATGGTGTTAACAGGTAATTACTTCTTACCTAGGTCTGCAGTGTGCTCAGATAGGTAGTCTGCTACACCTTTTGGTGATGCATCCATACCTGCTTTACCTTCTTCCCACTGTGCAGGGCATACTTCGCCATGCTTCTGGTGGAAGTTCAATGCATCAACCATACGTAGCATTTCATCAATGTTACGACCTAATGGAAGATCGTTAACTACTTGGTGACGAACCATACCATCTTGATCGATAAGGAAAGAACCACGGAAAGCTACACCTGCTTCTGGATGCTCAACATCGTAAGCTTTACAGATTTCGTGCTTAATATCAGCAACTAGCGGGTATTTAACGTGACCGATACCGCCGTCTTCAACAGCAGTGTTACGCCATGCGTTGTGCGAGAACTGTGAATCAATTGAAACACCAATAATTTCAACACCCTTCGCTTGGAAATCTTCAAAGCGCTTATCAAAAGCAATTAGCTCTGATGGGCATACGAAAGTGAAGTCTAGTGGGTAGAAGAAAACTACCGCTTTTTTACCTTTAGTAAACTCTGCAAAGTTGAATGTATCAACGATTTCGCCGTTACCTAGAACAGCTGCAGCAGTAAAATCTGGTGCTTGACGACCTACTAGTACCATTTTGGTGCTCCTTGAATATTGGGGATTGCCAACCTTTTTAGGCGGGCTCCATACTTGGACGAGACAAACTATAGCTAAACTGTTAAATTGAAAAAAGCGGAATAAACAGATTGAAGTAATCGAAAAATACGATGAATAAATTTCCATCACTTAAACAACTCCATTATTTAGTTACTCTATCGGAAACACACCATTTTGGCGAAGCTGCGAAACGGTGTTTTGTAAGCCAGTCGACATTAAGTTCTGGTATTCAAAATCTTGAGGAGTTACTCGACTGCCATTTAGTTGAACGTGACACTAAAGCCAAAACGCTGGTTTTTACTACTGTGGGCGACCAAGTAGTAGAGAGAGCCCGAGAGTTGTTAGCTTCTAGTCGCGATTTGGTAGAGCTTTCTCGTTGCTGTGGTGATGGGATGGAAGGGCCATTGCGAGTCGGTTGCATTCCGACGATAGCACCATTTTTGTTGTGTGGTTTAGTACAACAGGTGAATGCGTTATATCCCAAACTTAATTTATTATTGCGAGAAGATACCACCGCTCACTTATTGGAAGCGCTTCAGAATGGTGAAATGGATGTGTTAATTTTAGCATTACCGGTCGATATTAAGGGTATGTCAAGTAAAGTGGTTGGGCGTGATGCGTTTAAGATGGTGATCAGTAAAAAACAAGCAGCCGCGATGACGATGCCATTACGTTATGCTGATCTACCTGATAAATCTGTCTTCTTATTAGAAAAAGAACATTGTTTAACTGAGCATGCCGTCTCTGCGTGTCAATTAACGACAACAGAAAAAATTAATCCGTTTACTGCGACCAGTTTACATACGGTAGTCCAAATGGTTGCTAATGGTTTAGGAACGACTTTTATTCCTCAAATGGCAATAAAGTACGGTATTTTAGAAAATCAAAATTTAGTGGTTATTGAACCACCAGGTCAAGATGCTTTCCGTGAAATTGGTTTAGTGTGGCGACCTACGTCAAGTCGTACTGCAACTTTTGAAAAGTTAGGCGATATTGTTAAAAGTTTACTGTAAGTCTTTTCAGTTGCCGATGAAATCATATAAGCCTGAAGTAATAATGAATAAAACATTGTAATACCAGTGTGGTTATTATGATT
This sequence comes from uncultured Photobacterium sp., assembly GCA_947039005.1. Classification (GTDB taxonomy): domain Bacteria; phylum Pseudomonadota; class Gammaproteobacteria; order Enterobacterales; family Vibrionaceae; genus Photobacterium. The sequence continues at coordinate 41,622 of CAMQXY010000006.1, read as the reverse complement.
GTTCAGGCTTTTTTATCATCGTTATATTGATGATGGTTATTTTAGGCTGTTTTTAGTTGAATATATTAACTTTATAATAATAATTGAAATATTATATTATTGAGTGAATTATATATAACTTACTGTTTTGTTGATTAAATTTATTTCGCTTTGCAAACTAATCAGTTCTTTATTCTGTTATCTTTCACTTTAATTCATTTCATTTTTTTTACTTCTTCTGATTAATCATTCTATTTATCAAATTGTTATATTAAATACTGGCACAATCATTTGTTTTAAACGCTTTTTTTAATGGCAGCTATAAATGGATGTTGTGTAATTTAATTACGTAACTGCATATAAAAAAGCATTGTTTACGTATAAATATAAATTCCGAGTTAATGGCTAAGATTTTTAGGAATTAAGTATATTACATAGTAAATCTATTTTTTTAACTTATTGAATTTTATTGTTTTTTGTTTTTATTTTATGGCGGGGTAAATGGACATTATTTGCATTATGACTAAGGTTACGGCAACGTAAACAAACGCTTAAAATAATTCAACAGGGAATCATTGCTTTTTTTATTGATAAAAGTAGTGATTAAGTTACATGCTGGAGGTGCACATGACAGACACAGCCATTCAAGCAAATGATCATACTCAGTTATTACTGCAGCAACCTCTGACGGAACAGCAACAACAAATTTTAACCGCCGATGCATTATTATTTATTGAGCGGTTAGTTGAACGATTTGCTGAGCGAGTACCGTTATTGTTAGAGGCGCGCGAACAGCAGCAATTAGCGATTGATCGCGGCAAACTTCCCGATTTTTTACCAGAAACTCGTGCTATCAGAGAAGCCGAGTGGCAAATACAAAACATTCCCCATGATTTACAAGATCGTCGTGTAGAAATTACCGGCCCTGTCGATCGTAAAATGGTGATCAATGCTTTAAATGCGAATGTAAAAGTATTTATGGCTGATTTTGAAGATTCGTTTTCACCGTCTTGGAATGCGATTATTGATGGTCACCAAAACTTGCGTGATGCGGTTAATGGCACTATCAGTTATACCCACCCCAAAACGGGTAAACAGTATCAACTTGATGATGATCCTGCGGTCTTGATTTGTCGTGTTCGTGGTCTACATTTGCTTGAAAAAAATATACTTTGGAATGGTCAACCTATTCCTGGGACATTACTTGATTTTGCACTGTATTTTTATCTTAATCATCAAGCGTTATTAGCCAAAGGCAGTGGACCTTATTTCTATTTACCGAAATTACAGTCTGCTCGAGAAGCGGCATGGTGGAGTGATGTCTTTAGCTATACCGAAGATGAGTTTGGTTTAACCCGCGGCACCATAAAAGCAACAGTATTGATTGAAACATTACCAGCTGCATTTGAGATGGATGAAATATTGTTTAACCTCAAAGAGCATATCGTTGGGCTTAATTGTGGTCGCTGGGATTACATTTTTAGTTATATAAAAACGTTACGTAATTTTCCTGAGCGTATTTTGCCTGATCGCCAAGTCGTGACGATGGAGAAACCATTCCTTAATGCTTATTCACGGTTACTCGTCCGTACTTGTCATCGTCGTGGTGCATTAGCGATGGGCGGTATGGCAGCATTTATTCCATCTAAAGATCCCAAACAACAAGCGTGGGTATTAAATAAAATCCAAACCGATAAAGCGCTTGAAGCCAATAATGGTCACGATGGTACATGGGTTGCTCACCCAGGATTAGCCAATACTGCGCGCGCTATTTTTGATGATGTGCTTGATCAGCGAGTGAATCAACTGGATGTTAGCCGTGAACATGATGCGCCTATTACTGCGGCTGAATTATTAGCACCTTGTGATGGTGAGCGAACCGAAGCGGGTATGCGACATAATATTCGAGTGGCGGTGCAATATATTGAAGCATGGATCTCAGGTAATGGTTGTGTCCCTATTTATGGCTTAATGGAAGATGCGGCAACTGCGGAAATTGCCCGTGCATCAATTTGGCAGTGGATAAAACACGGTAAAACCTTATCCAATGGCCAAGTGGTAACTAAAGCGTTATTTGCACAAATGTTGACTGAAGAAATGCAAGTGTTGCAACAAGAGTTAGGGCAAGAGCGGATTGAAAATGGACGTTTTGATGAGGCTACCTATTTAATGTCGCACTTAGCGACTAGTGATGAGTTAGACAACTTCCTGACCTTAAAAGGTTATGACTATTTAGTGTAATAACGGATTACCGCCAATTGACTAGAGGGATATTATTATGACATTAACTCGCCAACAACAAATTGCTGCCCTAGAACAAGATTGGGCTGAAAATCCACGCTGGAAACACGTTAAGCGTACTTATACCGCTGAAGAAGTTGTTAATCTTCGTGGATCGTTTATTCCTGAGCATACTATTGCCCAACGTGGTGCTGATAAGTTATGGGAATTGGTTAACGGTAGTGCTAAAAAAGGCTATGTGAACTGTTTAGGTGCTTTAACGGGTGGACAAGCTGTTCAACAGGCAAAAGCTGGTATTGAAGCGATTTATTTATCAGGCTGGCAAGTTGCCGCTGATAATAATACCGCATCAGCCATGTATCCTGATCAGTCGTTATATCCGGTTGATTCAGTACCTGCAGTCGTAAAGCGGATTAATAACTCGTTCCGTCGTGCCGATCAAATTCAATGGTCAAATGGTGGTTCACCAGCAGACGGTGTTGATTATTTCTTACCAATTGTCGCTGATGCAGAAGCCGGATTTGGTGGTGTATTGAATGCGTATGAATTGATGCGCAATATGATTGAAGCAGGTGCCGCTGGAGTTCACTTTGAAGATCAATTAGCCTCAGTGAAAAAATGTGGTCACATGGGCGGCAAGGTGTTAGTACCCACTCAAGAAGCCGTTCAGAAATTAGTTGCGGCACGTTTAGCGGCAGATGTGGCAGGAACAACAACATTAGTGATTGCACGTACTGATGCTAATGCGGCTGATTTGTTAACGTCAGATTGTGATCCGTATGATAAAGACTTTATTCTTGGCGATCGTTCTGCCGAAGGTTTTTATCGTGTTCGTGCCGGCATCGATCAAGCGATTGCACGTGGTTTAGCGTATGCACCTTATGCCGATTTAATTTGGTGTGAAACAGCAAAACCGTGCTTAGAAGAAGCGCGTAAATTTGCTGAAGCTATCCATGAGCAATACCCTGATCAGTTATTGGCTTATAACTGTTCACCATCGTTTAACTGGGAAAAGAACCTTGATGCTGAAACCATCGCTAAATTCCAACAAGAATTAGCGAACATGGGCTATAAATACCAATTTATTACGCTCGCGGGTATTCATAATATGTGGTTTAACATGTTTGAACTTTCTCATGCTTATGCGCAAGGTGAAGGGATGCGTCATTACGTTGAAAAAGTACAGCGTCCTGAATTTGAAGCAGCAGATAAAGGCTATACCTTTGTTGCTCACCAACAAGAAGTGGGTACTGGCTACTTTGATATTATGACTAATACTATTCAAGGTGGTAATTCGTCAGTGACAGCGTTGACGGGATCAACAGAAGAAGATCAGTTTAAATAAGCTTATTTGATACGGTAATTAAACTATCGGGGGAGCGTAATGCTCCCTTTTTGTTTGCAGTTATAAGTCACGTACTATATCGAGATCACCAATATCACCAATATCACCAATATCACCGAGATCATCAAGGTTATCTTGTTCTTGCTCAACCGGATCCACTTCATCTTGCATTTCAAGTAAAGTCACGGCAATGGCGACAAAATCACTGTTAGTAATAATACCGACCAGTTGTTTATTCTCAATTACGGGTAAGCAGCCTATTTGGTGTTTTTGCATATACAGCGCGGCTTCTTTAAGACCTGCATGACTATCAACACTGAAAATATTGCGGTTCATGCAATGTTCAAGTAATGCTTCTAGTGGTGAGTGGGAGTTATTAGCGATAACGGATTTTAAATTAGATTCTTGAGCAGCAAGTATGTCGCGTTGAGAAATTAAGCCTAATAAATGATGGTTATGATCAGTTATGGGTATATGACGAATAGACTGGGTTTGCATCATTTCTTTGGCATCAAATAAAGTGTCATTGCGTGATAGCGTATGTGGTTTTGGTGTCATCATATCGGCAACAGTAAACATAAAAACCTCCTGTCTTTATATAATAGTAAATATTTTATGTCGTAGCTTACTCTTTTGAATGTAGCGAATTATTGGTAATTATCCCATGACAGTGGTCAAAAATTTCAAATGTTATAAACGATTAAACGTCATTTTTTATTGTTTAATAAAGACCGATTAACGGGGATAGTTGCGGTTTCGTTATGGAAAATACGCTTTAATTGCTTCGGGGTTTCGCATCTGTGGTGGAGTTAAGTATAATGCCCGCTTGCTGTTATTTAAGGCGTATTACGATGCAAGTTTCTGATTTTGATTTTGAGTTACCAGATGAGCTAATTGCTCGCTACCCACAACCTGAACGTACCGCGAGTCGTTTGTTACATATGACGGGCAATACCGGTGAATTAGCACATAAAGGTTTTAAAGATGTGTTAGATCTGGTTGAGGCTGGAGATTTATTAGTTTTTAATAATACTCGTGTTATTCCTGCGCGTATGTATGGACATAAAGCGTCTGGTGGTAAAATTGAAGTGTTAGTTGAGCGAATGTTGGATGATAAATCCATTCTTGCTCATGTGCGCGCATCTAAACCGCCAAAGCCTGGTATGGAATTGTTATTAGGTGAGCAGGGTGAGTTTTCTGCGGTAATGGTTGCTCGCCATGACGCACTATTTGAAATTCGTTTTAACAGTGATAAAACCGTCTTAGAAATTTTAGATCAGGTGGGGCATATGCCATTACCACCTTATATCGATCGTCCAGATGAAGATGCGGATAAAGAGCGCTACCAAACTGTTTATAATGCGAAGCCTGGTGCTGTTGCTGCACCGACTGCAGGCTTACATTTCGACGAAAAACTGATGGCTGATTTAAAAGCGAAGGGCGTTAATTTTGCTTTTGTTACTTTGCATGTCGGCGCGGGTACTTTCCAGCCAGTACGTGTGGATGATATTAACGATCATCACATGCACTCTGAATATGTTGAAGTACCACAAGAGGTAGTAACAGCTGTTAATGAAACCCGTGCTAATGGCGGACGTATTATTGCGGTTGGTACCACATCAGTGCGTTCACTTGAAAGTGCAGCACAAGATGCAATTAAGAATGGTACTGAGCTAAAACCTTTTTTTGGTGATACGGAAATCTTTATTTTCCCTGGGTATCAATTCCAGCTCGTCGATGTGCTAATTACTAATTTCCACTTACCAGAATCAACCTTGATTATGTTAGTGAGTGCGTTTGCAAGTTATGAGCATACGATGAATGCGTACCATCAAGCGGTTGCTAATCAATATCGTTTCTTTAGCTACGGCGATTCGATGTTTATTACTCGTAAAAATGTGTGATATTGATTACGTTAACACTTATTAAAAATTAAGTATTTAGGCTGCTTTTTGTTACAATTGCAGCCTTTGTTGTCTCTGCTATATGATATAAATTTATTTATGTAGTATTTACAACATAATAAATGCTTTTTGCTCGATGTGATCGTTACTATTATTGATGGTAATGCTGATGTTGTGAGCAGCGATGGTCGTTATTAACGGCCATTATTTTTGTGGCTGATCAGGCAATCGCCTGTGGGGCTTAATCCTGTAATGGGAATCTGTCAGATTGTTTCTCTGGCTTTTGGAGGTCTTGTGAAATTTGAATTAGATAAAACTCAAGGTCGCGCACGTCGCGGTCGTTTGCAGTTTGAACGCGGTACGGTGGAAACGCCAGCATTTATGCCAGTAGGTACTTACGGTACTGTTAAAGGCATGACACCTGAAGAAGTTGAAGAAACTGGCGCACAAATCATTCTGGGTAATACGTTCCACTTGTGGCTACGTCCTGGACAAGAAGTGATGAAGATGCACGGTGACTTGCATGACTTTATGCAATGGAAAGGCCCTATCTTAACCGATTCAGGCGGTTTCCAAGTATTTAGCTTAGGTGCATTACGTAAAATCACTGAAGAGGGTGTACATTTCCGTAACCCTGTTAATGGTGACAAGATTTTCATGGACGCTGAAAAGTCGATGGAAATTCAAAAAGATCTTGGTTCTGATATCGTAATGATCTTTGACGAATGTACGCCATACCCAGCAACCCACGACGAAGCTAAAAAGTCGATGGAAATGTCTCTTCGTTGGGCTCAGCGTAGTCGTAATCACTTTGATGAACTTGAAAACAAAAATGCCTTATTTGGTATTATTCAAGGTGGTGTGTACGAAGATCTACGTGATGTGTCTGTTGAAGGTCTAACTAAGATTGGTTTTGATGGCTATGCAGTCGGCGGTTTGGCAGTTGGTGAGCCAAAAGAAGACATGCACCGTATTCTTGAGCATACATGCCCACAATTACCAGAAGACAAGCCTCGTTACCTTATGGGTGTAGGTAAGCCAGAAGACCTTGTTGAAGGTGTTCGTCGCGGTATCGACATGTTCGACTGTGTAATGCCGACGCGAAATGCCCGAAATGCACACTTGTTTGTGACTGGCGGTGTGATCAAGATCCGTAATGCGAAACATAAAACAGATACAACAACACTAGATCCTGATTGTGACTGTTACACTTGTAAAAATTACTCAAAAGCGTATTTGTATCATCTAGATAAATGTAATGAAATTCTAGGTGCGCGCTTAAATACAATCCATAATTTACGTTACTACCAGCGTTTGATGGCAAGTATCCGTAAAGCGATTGACGAAGATCGTTTCGATGCATTTGTAGAAGAATTCTACGCGCGTCGTGACCGTGAAGTTCCACCATTACAAATTGTATAAATCATAATAAATCGAGGACGTTATAAATGAGCTTTTTTATCTCTCAAGCACATGCTGCAACTGAAGGTGCTGCTGCAGGCGGTTCACCGTACCAGTTATTCATTATGCTGGGTCTGTTTGCTGTAATTTTTTACTTCATGATTTACCGTCCACAAGCTAAGCGTGTTAAAGAACACAAAACGCTTATGAGCTCGATGAGTAAAGGCGATGAAGTAATGACAAATGGTGGTCTTTTAGGTCGTATTACTAAATCATCATCTGAAAGTGATTACATCGTTCTTGCGCTAAACGACAATACTGAAGTAACTATCAAAAAAGACTTCATTACTGCTGTTTTGCCAAAAGGCACAATGAAGTCTCTATAAGACTATAAAAAAACATTCGCTTTGAAGGATCATAGCAGTGCTTAACCGATACCCTCTGTGGAAGAACTTGTTAGTGTTGTTCGCACTAATCATAGGTTTGCTTTACGCACTTCCCAACGTATACGGTGAAGATCCAGCGATTCAAATAACTGGGGCGCGTGGCGCCTCAGTTACTATGAACGCTCTGGATACTGTCACCGAAGATTTAAAAAAGAACAATATCTCCTATAAGTCAGTGGTATTTGAAAAAGGCTCAATACTGGTCCGTTTCAAAGATACTGATACCCAAATCAGCGCTCGCGACATTCTTAATAGTGAATTAGGTGACAAATATATTGTTGCACTCAATCTCGCACCCTCAACACCCTCTTGGTTAGAAGCAATTGGGGCAACTCCCATGAAGCTCGGTCTTGACCTGCGTGGTGGGGTTCATTTCCTAATGGAAGTGGACATGGATGCGGCGATGGAAAAACTATTAGGTCAGCAAGAAGAAACCTTTAGAGCTGAACTACGCCAAGATAAAATTCGTTATCGCGCCATTGATAAAAGTAAAGAAACGGTCTCTGTACGTTTACGTGATGCAGCTCAATTAGAGCAAGCCAAAGCGGTATTAGAGCCTCTTCATCCCGATATGATCTTTACTGAAAATGAAGCGAAAGGACGTTTTGTTTTAACAGCAGGTTTTTCTGAAGCACGTCTTCAAGAAATTCGTAATTATGCGGTTGAGCAAAACATTACTATTTTACGTAACCGTGTTAATGAATTAGGTGTTGCCGAACCATTAGTACAACGTCAGGGCGCTAACCGCATTGTGGTTGAGCTACCGGGTGTTCAAGATACTGCGCGCGCAAAAGAAATTTTAGGTGCAACCGCAACGCTTGAGTTCCGTGAAGTCGATAGTAATGCAGATCTTGGTGCAGCCGCGGCAGGGCGAGTACCTGCGGGCAGTGAAGTGAAGATGACCCGTGATGGTCGTCCAGCAGTATTGAAAAAGCGCGTTATTCTAGCGGGTTCTCATATTACAGATGCGACTTCAAGTGCAGATGAATATGGTCGTCCACAGGTGAATATTTCGCTAGATACTGAAGGCGGCAGCAAAATGACGGCGTTCTCACGTAATAATGTCGGCAAATTAATGGCGACAGTCTTTACTGAGTACAAAGACAGCGGCAATCGTACTTCTGAAGGTAAAGTCATTCTTGAAAAGCATGAAGAAGTGATCAACCAAGCGACCATTCAAACGGCACTTGGACGTAACTTCCGCATTACAGGTATTGATTCACAGCCAGAAGCACATAACCTTGCACTATTGTTACGTGCAGGTGCGTTGATTGCGCCTATTTCTATTGTTGAAGAACGCACCATTGGTCCATCTATGGGTCAACAAAATATCGATATGGGTATTCAGGCATGTATTTGGGGTATGGTGGCAGTAATGCTATTTACCTTATTGTACTACCGTGCTTTTGGTTTGATTGCCAATTTAGCATTAATGATGAATCTAGTATTGATTATTGGTGTGATGTCGATGATCCCTGGGGCAACCATGACCTTGCCAGGTATTGCAGGTATTGTATTAACCGTCGGTATGGCTGTTGATGCTAACGTGCTTATCTTTGAACGTATACGTGAAGAATTGCGTGATGGTCGAAGTCCGCAGCACGCTATTCAACAAGGTTATGCCAATGCGTTTAGTACTATTGCTGATGCCAATATCACTACCTTAATGACTGCAATTATTTTGTTTGCTGTTGGTACTGGTGCAATTAAAGGCTTTGCGGTGACATTATCGATCGGTATTTTGACTTCGATGTTTACTGCCATTGTTGGTACTCGTGCTGTGGTGAACTTAGTCTATGGCGGTAAACGCGTAGATAAGTTGTCAATTTAGGAGGACGCATAAATGAAAAAATTATTGAATACAGATAAAGTTACTGACTTTATGCGTTGGTCAAAGTTAGCGTTTATTTTGTCGTTAATAATGATTACAGCTTCTATTGCGACAATATCAACCAAAGGTTTGAACTGGGGCTTAGACTTTACCGGCGGTACGCTGATTGAAGTGAGCTTTAAGGAACCTGCGAACTTACCATTAATTCGTGAGTCATTGGCAACATCGGGCTTTGGCGATGCGATAGTGCAGAACTTTGGTACTGCGCGTGACGTGATGGTCCGTTTGCAACCGCGTGATGGTATTAAAGGTGAAATACTGGGTAACCAGATCATTGACGCTTTAAAAACCGGAACCGGTCAACAAGTTGAAATGCGTCGAGTGGAATTTGTCGGCCCTAATGTCGGTGATGAACTAGCAGAAGCGGGTGGATTGGCAATTTTAATTGCACTACTTTGTATTCTGCTTTATGTCTCTATGCGTTTTGAATGGCGTCTAGCCGCGGGTGCGGTGTTGTCATTGGCACACGATATTATCATTACCGTTGGTGTCTTTGCGATATTACAAATTGAAGTTGATTTAACTATTGTGGCTGCATTGCTAACGGTAGTCGGTTATTCACTTAACGATACCATCGTAGTGTTTGACCGGATTCGAGAAAACTTCCGTAAGATGCGTAAGCAAACTGCTGAAGAAATCATGAATAGTTCGCTTTCTCAAACATTAAGTCGAACATTAATTACTTCTAGTACCACTTTGTTTGTTGTGATTGCCTTGTTCCTTAAAGGCGGCGCAATGATTCAAGGTTTTGCATTAGCTTTATTGCTGGGTATTACTATCGGTACGTATTCTTCAATCTATGTGGCATCAGCATTAGCGCTTAAATTGGGTATTACCCGTGAGCACTTAATGCCAACGCCACTAGATAAAGAAGGTGAAGAAATTGATGCGATGCCATAGTGGTAAGTAGCGAGTATTTGTTACAAAGCATATTATGGTGCAAAGAATAATATAAATAATACGGAGTCTTCGGGCTCCGTTTTTTTTGCGTTAATTTTAAGTTTTCTATTGTTATTTTCTAGTGTGGGCAGACGAGCGAACAAGGTAATACCAATTACAATAAGTTGTTAACTTCATTTAATGTTCTCGATCGTCATTCCCTACAGTGAATACCCGTGAGGGCGATAGGGAATCTAATGCTTTTGAAAGACGACCAGTTAATTTTCCAGATTGGTATAATAGGATTGGTATAACGGATGAATAGGATGAGGTTAAGTAGATATGAGAGAGGATAAATAGGGAGATGTTAACGATAGAAACAAAAACGCCCCACGGATGGATATCCGTGGGGCGTTTTTATTTAACAGGTTGTAATCAAAGATTACTTAGCCAGAGCGTCGCTACCGAATTCACGGATTTTAGCAAGCATTGGCTTAACTACACGTGCGTTACCAGCAACAATGTTGCCAGTCGTTAGGTAGTTAGTGTTACCTGTAAAGTCAGCACAGATAGCACCAGCTTCACGAGCGATTAATTCACCAGCAGCAAGTTCCCAAGGCTTTTGACCTAGTTTAAATACGCCATCAACACGGCCAGCAGCTAGGTAACAAAGATCCAATGCAGTAGAACCTGATTGACGCATGTCATCACATTCAACAAATAAAGCATTTTGGATTTTTAGGTAGCTTTCTGCGTGTTGCTTAGCAGCAAAAGGAAGACCTGTAGCTAAAACAGTACCCGTTAGATCACGAGGTTGTGATGCACGTAGACGTAGGCTATTAAGTTGCGCGCCTGAACCACGAGTAGCTGTGAATAGTTCGTTACGAGCTGGGTCGTAAACTGCAGCAACTTCTGTACGGCCACGCATACGTAGCGCGATAGAAATTGCATAGTGAGGGTAACCGCGAACAAAGTTCATGGTGCCATCCACTGGGTCAATAATCCACTGACACTCTTTGTCACGTCCTTCTATCGTACCAGACTCAGCTGCAAGAATGCAGTGTTCAGGGTAAGACTTTCGGATTGTCTCGATGATGATAGCTTCAGCTTCAAGATCGATATTGGTAACAACATCATTACCTTTATTAGCAACCTCAATAGATTGAGGTTTTTCTAGAGATTTAATGACATGGTCACCAGCCTTTCGCACAGCGCGAATGGCAATATTAAGCATCGGATGCATAGGATTTTCCCAACGGATGTTAAAGAACATAAAAAGCGGCGGCGAGTATAACAGAGCTATAAAAAAAAGGAAGTGGTTATTTTTTCGACGTTAGCCGATGCAGAATAAAATGAAAATGACACTATTTTATTTATTGATGGAAGTAATAGGTAATAACGTTCATCAAATAGACATGTTTTCTTCATTTTTGTGATGGCTGTGCTACTATCTCTGAGCGTTAAATTAGACTGGAATATAGCAACATCATGTTAGATAAAATTCGCGTTGTCCTCATCGGCACGTCACATCCTGGAAATATCGGTTCAGCTGCTCGCGCAATGAAAGTAATGGGGTTAACCAACCTTGTTCTTGTTGATCCTGCGTGCGAAATTGATGGTCATACAATTGCTTTAGCGGCAGGTGCAGCAGATGTAGTTGAGAACGCTAAGATTGTAAAAACATTAGATGAAGCCGTTGCTGATTGCGGTTTGGTTGTTGGTTCAAGTGCGCGTTCTCGTACACTTGAATGGCCACAATTAGACCCGCGTGAAAATGGCATTAAAGTGATTGCTGAGTCAGAGCAACATCCGGTGGCTATTTTATTTGGTCGTGAGCGTACAGGTCTCACCAATGAAGAATTACAAAAATGTCATTGTCATGTTTATATTCCGGCTAACCCTGAATATAGCTCATTGAATCTAGCGATGGCCGTTCAAACTGTAACTTATGAAGTTCGAATGGCTTATCTTGATGCGACCAAGCATCAATCAACACCTGTTGTTGATGAATACCCGCGCGCAGATGAACTTGAAATGTTTTATGAGCATCTTGAAAAAGTAACCACGCAAACACGGTTTATCAATAAAAATCATCCGGGCATGGTAATGGTAAAATTACGTCGAATGTTCACTCGCGCCCGCCCTGAACAACAAGAATTAAATATTTTACGTGGCGTTTTATCGTCGATAGAAAAGACAATTGAAACCCTAGAAAAGAATAACAAATAATATTGGTCTCGAATAAGAAAAAGACCCACTGCATTAGTAGGTTAAATACTTGACCAAATTAGTCAGGTATGAGAGACTGCTTGTATAAATTCAAGTAGGTAGCCATGTTATGAAGTTGACTTCAAAAGGAAGATACGCAGTGACTGCAATGTTAGATGTAGCATTGCACTCGCATAATGGACCAGTACCGTTGGCTGATATTTCAGAACGTCAAGGGATCTCACTGTCCTACCTAGAACAACTATTTTCGCGTCTTCGTAAAGCGGGTTTGGTAACCAGCGTCCGTGGTCCAGGTGGCGGTTATCGCCTCGGTGAAGATGCCAGCAATATTGCTGTTGGTATGGTTATCGCAGCAGTTGATGAATCAGTTGATGCCACTAAGTGTCAAGGTAAAGGCGGTTGCCAAGGTGGCGTCCGTTGTTTAACTCATACCTTATGGCATGATCTCAGTGATCGTATCAGCGGATTTTTGAATAACATCACTCTTGGTGAGTTGATGAAGGATAATGACGTACAAACTATTGCTGATCGTCAGGATATAATCCTACAAAGTAATAATAAAACATCATTTGCTAATAAAAAATCACACGACAGCGCCCCTATCGGTGTCGATGTCCGCTCCTAGAGACCAGACGTTCGTGTTTTCGGAGAAGAAAATGAAACTGCCAATATATTTTGATTACTCTGCAACTTGCCCGGTAGATCCTCGTGTTGCTGAGAAAATGGTTCAGTGTTTAACTATGGATGGTACGTTTGGCAATCCAGCGTCACGTTCACACCGCTATGGCTGGCAAGCAGAAGAAGCTGTTGATGCAGCTCGTGAGTATGTTGCTGAGTTAATTAATGCCGATCCGCGTGAGATTGTATTTACGTCGGGTGCAACAGAGTCAGACAACCTTGCAATTAAAGGTGCTGCGCATTTCTACAACAAGAAAGGCAAGCACGTTATTACATGCAAAACTGAGCACAAAGCGGTTCTTGACCCATGTCGTCAATTAGAGCGTGAAGGTTATGAGGTAACTTACCTTGAGCCTGAGTCAAATGGTCTTATTGATTTGGCAAAACTACGCGACGCAATGCGTGAAGATACTGTGCTGGTTTCTATTATGCATGTGAACAACGAAATTGGTGTTGTTCAAGATATTGCAGCGATTGGTGAAATTTGTCGTGAAAATAAGACGATTTTCCATGTTGATGCTGCACAATCAGCCGGTAAACTACCGATTGATATCCAAACAATGAAAGTGGATTTGATTTCATTTTCAGCGCATAAGATTTACGGACCTAAAGGTATTGGTGCACTGTATGTGCGTCGTAAACCCCGTATCCGTCTTGAAGCACAAATGCACGGTGGCGGCCATGAACGTGGTTTCCGTTCTGGTACTTTACCGACTCACCAAATTGTGGGTATGGGTGAAGCGTTCCGTATCGCTAAGCTAGAAATGGCACAAGATTACCAACATGCTGTTGATATGCGTGAACGTCTGCTTAAAGGCCTTGAGGGCATCGAAGAGATGTCGATTAATGGTGATTTAGAGCATCGTATCCCCAACAACCTTAATATTAGTTTTGCGTTTGTTGAAGGCGAGTCATTACTAATGGCATTGAAAGATCTTGCTGTATCATCAGGTTCTGCCTGTACATCTGCAAGCTTAGAGCCATCTTATGTACTGCGTGCATTAGGTCTAAACGATGAATTAGCACATAGTTCAATCCGTTTCTCTTTTGGTCGTTTCACAACGGCTGAAGAAATTGATTACGCTGTTGTTCAAATTAAACAAGCAGTAGATAAACTACGTGCAATGTCGCCACTTTGGGATATGTTCAAAGAAGGCATTGATTTAAATACTGTTGAGTGGGCACACCACTAATCTGCGGTTAGACATTATTCGAGGGAATTTATCATGGCATATAGTGAAAAAGTCATCGATCATTATGAAAATCCGCGTAACGTGGGTTCATTTAATAGTGACGATAAAAACATCGGTAGCGGTATGGTGGGTGCACCAGCTTGTGGCGATGTAATGAAACTTCAGATCAAAGTAACTGAAGATGGCATCATTGAAGATGCAAAATTTAAAACTTATGGCTGTGGTTCTGCTATCGCGTCAAGTTCACTGATCACTGAATGGGTGAAAGGGAAAACATTAGACGAAGCAGCATCAATCAAGAACTCTGCGATTGCAGAAGAGCTTGAGTTGCCACCGGTTAAAGTTCACTGTTCAATTCTTGCAGAAGATGCAATTAAAGCAGCAGTTAGCGATTATAAGAAGAAACACGAACAAAAATAATTTCTGAGGTTTGAAGAATGGCCATTACTATCACTGAAGCGGCAGCTAGTCGCGTATCGACTTTTTTAGCTAATCGAGGTAAAGGCATTGGCTTACGCCTCGGTGTTCGTACTTCAGGATGTTCGGGTATGGCGTATATCCTTGAGTTCGTCGATGATCTTGACGAAGGGGATCAAGTCTTTGAAGAGCAAGGTGTAAAAATTATCGTTGATGCAAAAAGCATGGTTTACCTTGACGGTACTGAGCTTGATTTTGCCAAAGAAGGTCTTAATGAAGGTTTTCAATTTAACAACCCTAACGTGTCGAGCGAATGTGGTTGTGGTGAAAGCTTCAACGTATAATTGCTCATAGTGTTTTATTAAACCTGGCTGCTGGCCGCCATTGTGGCGAGTGAGTTGTCAGGTTTCTTTTTTATATATGGTTGCGATTATGAATCATTTCGAATTATTTGGATTACCGTTTCAATTTGATGTTGATGGCAGTTTGTTAGCGACACAATTCCGCGAGCTACAGCGTCGATTCCATCCGGATAAATTTGCAATTGCATCCGAACGCGATCGGTTGTTGTCAGTACAAAAAGCTGCTCAGATTAACGATGCCTTTCAAACGTTAAAGAATCCTGTTTCCCGTGCCGAATATATGCTTGCTGAACGTGATGAAGATATTCGTGGCGAGCAAAAGACACTTCAAGATATGGATTTCTTGATGCAGCAAATGGAGCTGCGAGAAGCGTTAGAAGCCATAGCTGAGTGCACTGATCCTGAATCTGCATTAGTAGATTTTGAGCAACAAGCCACAGTAATGTATCAACAACAGTTGCATCAGTTGGCACAATTGCTTAATCAAGAAAATTGGCTTGACGCTGCTGATGCAGTTCGTAAGTTAAAGTTTATAGTTAAGTTGCGTGATGAAGTTGAACGTCTTGAAGAGTCTTTATTCGACTAATCATTCACTTTCGTTATTTAAACAGGAACGATAATGGCATTTTTACAGATTTCTGAACCCGGTCAAAGTGCAGCACCGCATCAAAAAAAATTAGCGGTAGGCATTGATTTAGGGACTACAAATTCATTAGTTGCAACGGTTCGTAGTGGCGTTGCAGAAACATTAAAAGATGCTGAAGGCCGTTCAATTTTACCTTCGGTCGTACATTATTCGGCGAAGCATGTATTAACAGGCGATAGTGCACGTGCTTATGCACAGCGTGACCCGGTTAACACTATCTTATCTGTAAAACGTCTTATGGGACGGTCATTGGTTGATATTGAGCAACGGTATCCGCAATTACCTTACCAGTTTACGGCATCAGCAAATGGTTTACCGCAGTTGGTGACCCGTCAGGGCGCAATGAATCCAGTGCAGGTATCGGCTGAAATTTTAAAATCATTAAGTCAGCGTGCAGTAGAAAGTTTAGGTGGCGATCTTGACGGGGTGGTGATCACCGTTCCTGCTTATTTTGACGATGCGCAGCGTGCCGGTACCAAAGATGCTGCTAAGTTAGCAAATCTCAATGTTTTGCGCTTACTTAATGAACCTACAGCAGCAGCGATTGCTTATGGCCTCGATTCAGGTCAGGAAGGTGTGATTGCCGTTTACGATTTAGGTGGTGGTACGTTTGATATCTCTATCTTACGGTTATCAAAAGGCGTATTTGAAGTGTTGGCCACTGGCGGTGATTCTGCATTAGGTGGTGATGATTTTGATCAGCTTATTGCCGATTGGATTCTAATCCAAGCCGAATTAACTGCGACATTAACGCCACATCAGCGTCGTGAACTACAAGATGCAGCTCAACAGGCGAAAGTTGCCTTGAGTGATGCTGATAGTGTTGAGATTAATGTGCTTGGCTGGCAGGGTAACATTACCCGTGAGCAATTGAATGGCCTAGTTACGCCGTTAATAAAGAAAACATTACTTGCATGCCGTCGTGCACTGAAAGATGCTGATATTACCATTGATGATGTCATTCAAACGGTGATGGTTGGTGGTTCAACTCGCGTGCCTTTAGTGCGTGAGTTAGTTGGTACATTTTTTGGTAAAACGCCATTAACCTCTATCGATCCCGATCAAGTGGTTGCTATTGGTGCTGCGATTCAAGCTGACATTCTGGTGGGTAATAAACCCGATGCCGACATGTTGCTGCTAGATGTGATCCCATTGTCGCTCGGTATTGAAACCATGGGTGGCATGATTGAAAAAATCATCCCGCGAAATACCACACTTCCGGTTGCTCGAGCACAAGAATTCACCACCTTTAAAGATGGTCAAACTGCAATGTCAGTCCATATCGTTCAAGGTGAGCGTGAAATGGTGAGCGATTGCCGTTCATTGGCTCGCTTTACTTTACGTGGTATTCCTCCAATGGCGGCAGGTGCTGCACATATTCGTGTCACCTATCAAGTTGATGCTGATGGCTTGTTGTCTGTAACGGCGATGGAAAAAAGCAGTGGTGTGCAATCATCAATTCAAGTGAAACCTTCTTATGGTTTATCTGATGATGAAATTGCGACCATGCTACGAGATTCAATGACTTTTGCTCAAGATGATAAAGATGCACGAGCATTAGCAGAACAACAGGTAGAAGCCGATCGGGTACTTGAAGGACTTATTGCTGCGTTAGCCGCTGACGGTGAAACGTTATTGAGTGTTCAAGAACGCGATGAGTTAGAAGTTGTAATGATGGAACTGGTTCAATTACGTCAGAGTGGCGACGCTCGTACTATTGAAGCAGGAATTAAGAAAACTGATAAGGCCAGTCAAGAATTTGCGTCACGTCGAATGGATAAATCTATTCGTCAAGCGTTAGCTGGTCAGTCTATTGATGAGGTTTAGGCATGCCTAAGATTATAATTTTACCCAATGAAGAACATTGCCCAGAAGGCGCAATATTAGAAGCAAAATCTGGCGAAACTATCCTAGATGTTGCACTGCGTAATGGCATTGAAATTGAACATGCGTGTGAAAAATCTTGTGCGTGTACCACGTGCCATGTTGTCGTTCGCGAAGGGTTCGATTCTCTTAATGAGAGCGATGAACTTGAAGATGATATGCTTGATAAAGCATGGGGGCTTGAACCTGAGTCACGGTTAAGTTGTCAGGCGCGGGTTGCTGATGATGACTTAGTGGTTGATATTCCACGTTATACCGTTAATCTTGCTTCTGAAGCGCATTAATTGAAATACTTAAATAGGTCGCCATTATGGTGGCCTATTTTTTTATCTATCTATCTATTTATTATTACATCGTCGCTGGTCCGCTATTTTTCATCCCTAAACTGAGGAATTATTATGAGTTTACAATGGATTGATTCACGTGATATTGCAATTGAGCTGATCGACTTGTACCCAGAGGTTGATCCCACTCAGGTGAGGTTTACCGATTTAAGAGATTGGATCATGGCATTAGATGAGTTTGAAGATGATGCTACTCACTGTAATGAGAAAATTTTAGAAGCGGTACAAATGTGTTGGATTGATGAGCAATAACTAAAAAGCACGTTTTATTGTTGCCTCTCAAGGTTGATGAGCATAGTCTTATTAGTCATAAAAAGAGAACACCAATAGCGCAGTAAGCGGCTTTATTTAATTGCTTTGGCTGTGTTGATATTTATCAAGGAGCTTATCAATGTCTACCATGATGTCAGTCTTTCTTTCTCATCAAGCTGCGGATACACACTGGGGTGCAAATGCGCTGGTGAGTTTTAATGCTGAAGGGACATTTATTCATGTTACCACGACCGATACTTTAGGCAATATCCAACGTGCAGGACGTCGTTTGGATTCGCAGGGAATTAAACAGGTTGCTCTAACAGGATCTGAATGGAATCAAGACACGATTTGGGCGTTCTTACAAGGCTACCGTAACCCTAAAGCCAATAATACGGTAACTTGGGCACCACTAAATGAAGTCGATGAAGCAGAGCTACAAGCACGGATTAAAACCACTAACTGGGTGTGCGATATTATCAATCAACCGGCAGATGTGGTTGCCCCTTCACAATTAGCAGCACGCGCTGGTGAGTTTATTAAATCGTTAGCGCCACAACATGTCACCTACAAAATCGTTAAAGGTAACGATTTATTAGATGAAGGTTGGAATGGTATTCATGCAGTAGGTCGTGGTTCTGATCACCGTCCAGCAATGCTACGTTTAGATTACAATCCTACCGGTGATGCTGATGCGCCAGTTTTTGCATGTATCGTTGGTAAAGGTATTACCTTTGATTCTGGCGGTTATAGCATCAAGCCATCAGCAGGTATGGCATCGATGAAAGCAGATATGGGCGGCGCAGCATTAGCGACTGGTGGTTTAGCGTTGGCAATGGCTCGTGGGCTTAATAAGCGAATTAAATTAGTGCTGTGTTGTGCTGAGAATATGATTTCAGGCCGCGCGTTAAAATTAGGCGATATCATTAAATATAAAAATGGTAAAACCGTTGAAGTGTTAAATACCGATGCCGAAGGACGATTGGTATTAGCTGATGGCTTAATGTATGCCAATAGCCAACACCCTGAGTTGATCATTGATTGCGCGACGTTAACGGGCTCTGCCAAACTGGCGTTGGGTAATGATTACCACGCGTTATTGAGTTTTGACCAAGATTTATCACGCCAAGCATTAGCGGCAGCAGCACAAGAAGGTGAAGGTCTGTGGCCATTACCTTTAGCTGAGATCCACCGTAATATGTTGCCATCAAATTTTGCTGATCTTGCCAATATTTCTAACGGTGATTTTATGCCAGGAGCCAGTACAGCGGCGGCATTCTTGTCGTATTTTGTTGATGATTATCAGCAAGGCTGGATGCATATTGATGCCAGCGGTACGTATCGTAAGAGCGGTAATGATCAATGGGCTGCAGGCGCAACAGGTATGGGTGTTAAAACCTTAGCCCGTATTTTAGCGCAATAGTAACCGTTAAAAAATAAAGCCTTCTTAATGATTTTGTTTCTAGTTAAAATCGTTTAAGAGGGCTTTTTTTGTATTTAAATTACGCTAAATAAGAAATATAGACTATAAATAAAACAAGAGGTTATCAATAATGTTGACAGTTAATTTATCAAAAGAGCCTGCTCGTGCTCCTTGGGGTATCAATGCATTACTCAGTTACCAAGCTGATAGTGTTACTGTGCATTACGATGCTGCATTTAGTTTACGGCGTATTCAACAGGCGGGTAGACAACTTCAAGCTCAAGCGATTGAAGCGGTCAGTTTACAGGGTGATGGTTGGAACTATGAACGCCAATGGGCATTTTATTGTGGTTTTGCCGCAACGATGCATACCGTCACCATTAAATGGGCATCGATTGATGAAGATGAACTTGAGCTGTTAAATGCCCGTCGACACAGCCATGATTGGGCACGCCAGATCATCAATGCGGGTCCTGATACAGTATATCCACAAAAATTAGCCCAAGCGGCAGTCGCTTTTTTATCTGATATTGGTGGTAAACATATTCATTCACAAATGATTGTCGGTGATGAGTTGCTCGCTGATGGTTGGATTGGTATTCACAGCGTTGGTCGTGGTAGCCAACATCCACCGGTATTGCTAGAAGTTGATTATAATCCAACTGATGATCCCGATGCGCCAGTGAGTGCCTGTTTAGTGGGGAAAGGGATCACTTTTGATTCTGGTGGTTACAGCTTAAAACCCAGTGCTGGTATGGCCAGCATGAAGTGTGATATGGGCGGTGCAGCAACAGTTACCGCAGCATTAGGGTATGCCATTGCACAAGGTTTAGCTCAACGGGTCAAACTTATTCTTTGTTGTGCTGAAAATATGGTGTCAGGCGATGCTTATAAATTGGGCGATGTGCTAACGTATAACAATGGGGTATCAGTTGAAATCGTCAATACTGATGCCGAAGGTCGATTAGTCTTAGCGGACGGCTTATTATTGGCCTCAGCCACTAAAGCACCGTTAATTATTGATGCTGCGACGTTAACGGGCGCGGCAATGATGGCGGTTGGCAGTGATTACAATGCTATTTTTGGGTTTGATAAAGCATTGTTAGCGCGTGCTCAGCAGGTATCAGAGTTAGTGAATGAACCTGCATGGCCATTACCGCTTGAAAAATGGCATCAAGATTACTGTCCCTCAGCATTTGCTGATACCGCCAATAGTCGCGTTCAAAAAGGTGGTGGTATGGGCGGCGCATCTAATGCAGCTGGTTTTTTATCGCGCTTTGTCGATACCGATAATAGCGGTTGGATTCATTTTGATCTGGCTGCATGTTATCGTGATAGCGCTGATCCACGTTGGGCTGTCGGTGCGACAGGCTTAGGTATTGCAAATATTGCAGGATTACTGTTGTAAGTAATCTTACTTATCAGTGGATACTAACTAAATGGACGGCAACTAGACTCAAAAGGAAATTATAATAATGACAATAGAAAAAACTTTTTCAATCGTAAAGCCGGATGCTGTTAAACGAAATTTAATTGGCGCTATTTATCAACGTTTCGAAAATGCAGGATTAAAAATTGTCGCTGCAAAAATGCTACAACTCACTAAAACTCAAGCGCAGGGTTTTTATGCCGAGCATGAAGGCAAACCTTTTTTTGATGAATTAGTCGATTTTATGACATCAGGTCCAGTGATGGTGCAGGTACTTGAAGGAGAAGATGCCATTCGTCGTTATCGAGAACTGATGGGTAAAACAAATCCACAAGAAGCGGCATGTGGCACCATTCGTGCTGATTTCGCAATTAGTTTACGTTATAACTCTGTCCATGGTTCGGATAGCCCAGTATCGGCAGAACGTGAAATTGGCTACTTTTTTGCCGCCGATGAGTTATGTCCGCGCAGTTAATGATTGCGTGGCGGTGAAAAAACAAGCAAAACCAAATACTAAAGGGAGGCCAAGGCTTCCCTTTATTATTTTAAGCGCCAAGATTGTAATAACCACTAAAATAACCATATAGTGAACGGGTGGAAACCCGCGCATAAAGGCTGTACAATTTCGCGCCTTAAACCCTGATAACTATGATGAGACTGTCAATTGCAGATCTCCGAGTTATAAAGGCGCAGCAATAGTCATTTTTAGTGAGGCACCAACCGATGACAACTGTCAAAATTAATCTGCTGGATTTCGATCGCAAAGGTCTGCGTAAATACTTTGTCGAAGAGCTTAATGAAAAGCCATTCCGAGCAGATCAGATAATGAAATGGATATATCATTTCGGTTGTGATGACTTTGAGCAAATGAACAACATTAATAAAAAGTTGCGTGAAAAATTACAGCGTGTCGCTGAAATTCGAGCACCTGAAGTCTCTAACGCACAATACTCAGCTGATGGCACCATCAAATGGGCAATGCGTGTGGGTGATCAAGATGTGGAAACGGTTTATATTCCTGATGAAGATCGCGCAACGTTATGTGTTTCTTCTCAAGTAGGCTGTGCACTTGAATGTAAGTTCTGTTCAACGGGTCAACAAGGCTTTAACCGTAATCTGCGTGTATCTGAGATTATTGGTCAGGTGTGGCGTGCAGCGAAAGAGATCGGTCTTCAAAAAGAAACGGGTCGTCGTCCTATTACCAATATCGTAATGATGGGTATGGGTGAGCCGTTACTGAACATGAAAAACTTAATTCCAGCATTAGAAATTATGCTTGATGATTTAGGTTTTGGTTTGTCTAAGCGTCGCGTTACCGTATCAACATCAGGTGTGGTTTCAGGTTTAGAGCAAATGATTGGTACAATTGATGTAGCACTTGCTATTTCATTACACGCACCAACCGATGAATTACGTTCTCAAATTATGCCAATCAATGATCGTTGGAATATTGAAACGTTTTTAGACGTTGTTCGCCGTTACGTTAATTCAACTAATGCTAACCGTGGTCGTGTAACGATTGAGTACGTATTATTGGATCATGTCAATGATGATATGGAGCATGCGCGTCAGCTTGGTCGTCTATTAAAAGATACGCCAGCGAAGATTAACTTGATTCCATTTAACCCATATCCGGGTTCACCATACAAAAAACCTAGTAATTCACGTATAGATCGCTTTATGAAAACTCTAATGGAGTATGATTATACAGTAACTGTACGTAAAACACGTGGTGATGATATTGATGCTGCATGTGGTCAGTTAGTTGGGGATGTTATTGATCGAACTAAACGTACACAAGCTAAGTTAACTACGGGTGAACCAATTGCGGTAAAAACACTCTAATTAGAGCAGTGATTATAACCACTTCGCGGTTTAACACGGATGTTAAGGTGAATAAAAATGATACGATGGATACAGTATCCATTATTTTCTTGTTTATTATTGGCCGGATGTGCCACTGTGACAGTAGAAAATAGCGATGAACAGTTTAATGCCATTGATGCTGCTGAAGCACGAGTGACGTTAGGACTAAATTATCTTAAAGTGGGTCAATGGCAACGTGCGCGTGAAAATTTGGAACAAGCATTAAATTATGCACCTGATTATTATCGCGTACAAAATGCCATGGCCTATTATTATCAAAAGGTTGGAGAAATAGACGCTGCAGAAAAAATGTACAAAAAAGCCCTAAAGGATGCGCCTAAAAATGGCGATGTACTTAATAATTATGGGGTATTTTTGTGTGGCGAAGGACGTTATGACGAAGCCATCAGTGCTTTTGTTAAAGCCATCAACCAACCTTATTATTATCTTATTTCGGCAAGTTATGAAAACGCAGGTTTATGTAGTCGTAAACAAGGCGATGACTTACAAGCGATAGATTATTTTGAAAAAGCACTTTCTCATGATCCATATCGTCCGAAATCAATATTGCAACTGGCGCAGCTAGAATTAAACGCTAATAATTATAAAGATGCACGCGTACAGTTGTTTAAATTTAATAAGCGATATGGGTACACAGCAAATAGTTTGTTGTTACTCATTCAGTTAGAAAACCAAACTGGACGGTTAACTTTGGTCACTAAATACGCTAACTTATTAAAAGAACAATTCCCTGATTCTCAGCAATATCAGAATTATCTAGCCAATGAATACTGAACATAACGATTCACCACAACCAGATAATGTTGCACGACCAGGCGATATGCTTCGTCAGGCGCGTGAGCAACTTGGATACTCACAAATAGATATCGCCAATCGATTACGATTACGGCAATCTGTTATTAATGATATTGAAAGTAACTGTTTTGACTGTGAAAAAATATCCACATTTACTCGAGGGTATGTGCGGTCGTATGCAAAGTATGTTGGTTTAGATGATGTTGCTGTAGTTGCTCTATTAGATGATTACGGTCACTCAAAACCAAAAGCACAAGAAATGCAAAGTTTCTCACGTCGCACTAACCGTGAGGCGCATGATAGCCGTATAATGGGACTCACATGGATTTTAGCCGTGATCTTTGTTGGTGTTACTGCTGTATGGTGGTGGCAAAACAGTCATTTAGATCAGGATTCAGATCCAGCAGTTGAAGTCGCTAAAGTTGAGCCATTAACACCCACAACGGCAACAGATGTAATCCCAGCGACAGTACCATCAGCTGCTGTCGCTACAACAGCCACTGATGATGCAGTAACCGATGGAACAACTTCCGACGTTACCACAACGGCTGTAGCAACTGCACCTGTTAATGCAGATGCCGCCCAGACACCCGTGACAACAGATGCTGCAATACCGGCAGTAGAGCCAGTAACCGCGCCTGATGCTGATATAAAAGAGACAGCCGCAGTAACACCTGTTACGACAACAGAGGTTGAAGCAGCACCAGCATTACAATTAACTTTTGCGGCCGATTGTTGGGTTGATATTCGTGACGCAAATGGTAAACGTCTCGAAAGTGGGATTAAGACCGCAGGTCAAACACTTGATATTAATGGTAAGGCACCATTTCGAGTTCGACTTGGTGCACCGAGTGCCGTTAAAATAGAAATTAAAGGGCAACCTTTCGATCTTAGCCGTTACCCGGCTGGTCGACCTGTAACGTTAACGTTGCCGCAGTAATAGAGAATGATAAGACATGCATAACGAATCACCCATTATACGTCGCCAATCAAGCCGAATTTATGTCGGTAATGTGCCTATTGGCGATGGCGCTCCGATTGCTGTTCAGTCAATGACCAACACTCGTACTACAGATGTTGATGCCACGGTTGCTCAAATTCGTGCTTTGGAAAAAGTAGGGGCAGATATCGTTCGTATTTCTGTACCGACGATGGATGCAGCAGAAGCGTTTAAATTGATTAAACAGCAAGTGAATGTTCCATTGGTTGCTGATATCCATTTTGATTATCGTATTGCATTAAAAGTGGCTGAATACGGCGTCGATTGTTTGCGTATTAACCCTGGTAATATTGGTCGTGAGGATCGTATTCGCTCGGTGGTTGAATGTGCGCGTGATAATAATATTCCAATTCGAATTGGGGTTAATGGCGGCTCGTTAGAAAAAGAAATTCAACAAAAATACGGTGAGCCAACGCCTGCTGCTTTAGTTGAATCAGCTTTACGTCATGTCGAGATTTTAGATCGACTTAACTTTGATCAATTTAAAGTTAGCGTTAAAGCTTCTGATGTGTTTTTAGCCGTTGAATCTTACCGCCAGTTAGCAAGACAAATTGTACAACCACTACACTTAGGTATTACCGAAGCTGGTGGTGCACGTGCAGGATCCGTGAAATCTGCGGTGGGTTTAGGCATGCTATTAGCTGAAGGCATTGGTGATACTCTGCGTATTTCATTAGCCGCCGATCCTATTGAAGAGATCAAAGTCGGTTTTGATATTCTAAAATCACTGCGTATTCGCTCGCGTGGGATTAACTTTATTGCTTGTCCAACTTGTTCCCGCCAAGAGTTTGATGTGATCGCAACCGTTAATGAATTAGAACAGCGTTTAGAAGATATTGTTATCCCTATGGATGTCTCTATTATTGGTTGTGTGGTTAATGGTCCAGGTGAAGCAGAAGCATCACATCTAGGTATTGCTGGTGGTAGTCGCAAGAGTGCTTTTTACGAAGATGGTATTCGTCAAAAAGAGCGGTTTGATAATGATAATGTTATTGACCAACTTGAGGCTAAAATCCGCGCAAAAGCTTCAATGTTAGACCTAAATAATCGTATTAATATTACGCAATAAGATAAAATAGCAAAAACCATGCTGTTATTGTGGCAGCGTGGTTCACTATTTCTGCAATAAATTATATATTCGATCCAAATCCCCATCGAAAAATGAGAATAATCGTGGCGAAACAAATTCAAGCAATTCGAGGCATGAACGACTGCCTACCAACACAAACTCCACTTTGGCAAAAAGTCGAAGGTATAGTTAAACAAGTGATCAGTGCATATGGTTACAATGAAATCCGTATGCCAATTGTTGAGTCGACACATTTGTTTAAACGTGCGATCGGTGAAGTTACTGATGTTGTTGAAAAAGAAATGTATACCTTTGATGATCGTAATGGCGATAGCCTAACGTTACGTCCAGAAGGGACTGCAAGCTGTGTCCGTGCTGGGATCGAAAATGGTCTGCTTTATAATCAAGAACAGCGCCTATGGTACATGGGTCCAATGTTCCGTCATGAGCGTCCACAAAAAGGCCGTTACCGTCAATTCCATCAAGTTGGTGTAGAAGTGTTTGGTATTGATGGACCAGATGTAGACGCAGAGCTCATCATGATGACAGCGCGTTTATGGCGTGAACTTGGTATTAATGACCATGTTCGTCTAGAGTTAAATTCTATTGGTTCACTGCAAGCTCGTGCAGAATACCGTGTTGCATTAATTGCATTCCTTGAACAGCATATGGATGTATTAGACGAAGATGCTAAGCGTCGTATGTACACCAATCCATTGCGTGTTTTAGATACTAAAAATCCCGCGATTCAAGAAATTCTTGTTGATGCACCAATGCTTTCTGCATACCTAGATCTCGAATCAAAGCAACATTTTGCTGGTTTATGTGAACTATTAGACGCTGCTGGCATCAAATATCAAGTAAATGAACGTCTTGTGCGTGGTTTAGATTATTATAACCGTACTGTTTTTGAGTGGATCACTGATAGTTTAGGTGCACAAGGTACAGTATGTGGTGGTGGTCGTTATGACGGTCTAGTTGAACAACTAGGCGGTAAAGCAACGCCATCAGTAGGTTTTGCTATGGGGCTTGAGCGTCTGGTATTACTGATGGAAGCATTAGAGCAAGACGATGTACGTCGTTCTGTTGATGTTTACATGGTAACCGCCGGTGAAGGTACATTAGCAGCCGGTATGATGCTTGCAGAAAAATTACGTAATCAATTACCTCAGTTACGCATTATGTCTAACTTTGGTGGTGGTAATTTTAAAAAGCAATTTAAACGCGCTGATAACGTAGGTGCAGCTATTGCATTGGTTCTTGGTGAAAATGAAATGGCAGAAAACACCGTTGTGGTTAAAGATCTACATGGCGGTGAACAAACAACCATGGCACAGGATGAGGTTGCCGCGAAGCTGGCAGCATTGATTTAAGAGAGGACAGGAAGTGAACGACTACGCCACAGAAGAACAACAGGTTGAAGCGATAAAATCGTGGTGGCAAGATAACGGCAAAGCCGTTGTTCTAGGCGCCGTGATTGGTTTAGGTGGTCTATTAGGCTGGCGTTACTACCAGTCTGAAGTCCATGCTGCGAAGCATTTAGCATCAGACTCCTATACTCAAGTAGTTACAGCTCTCGACAATAATAGTAAAACTGCTGTTACTGAAGCGCAAACGTTCATTGAAGCTCACAAAGACAGTCAATATGCTGTTCTTGCGGCATTACAATTAGCGAAAGTTCAAGTTGAGAATAACGACCTTGATGGGGCGATTAAGCAACTTAATTGGGTGATCAGTAATACTAAAGATAACGCAATTTTACCGTTAGCAGTAACGCGTTTAGCGCGTATTTATGCCGAACAACAAAAATTTGATGAAGCTTTAGCTGAGTTAAAAAAAGTAACGATCCCAAGCTGGAACGAAAATATTGCTGAATTACGTGGTGATATCCTGCTACAAAAAGGTGATATTACAGCGGCACGTGAAGCATATATAGAAGCTCAGCAAGATGGTTCATCACCAGCATTGCAGATGAAGCTTAATGACTTAGCTCAATAAGGCGGACATGATGCATAAGGTGTTAAAACGAGCTTTAGCGGTAGCAATCGCTGTGAGCGTATTATCTGGTTGTGCTAGTGAAGTCGATTCGATTCATATGGCACCACTGCCAAAAGTTGATAATACCTTCACGCCTAAAACGGATTGGAGCCGTAGCGTTGGTGACGGCGTTTCGGGTTACTATTCAAAACTGACCCCAGTGGTTGGTCAGGGCAAGGTCTTTGTTGCTGATCGTAATGGTTTGGTTGAGGCTTTAGATCCTAGTAACGGTAAAGTGTTATGGAAAAACGATCTAGAAAAAGACACGCGCGTTAAAATTTCTGGAGGCTTAGTATTAGCTGAAGGCAAAATCTTTATGGGCACTGAAAATGCGGATGTTATTGCATTAGATGCTGAAACAGGTAAAGAAGTTTGGCGTGCAAAAGTTGCTGGTGAAGTGTTGTCAAAACCATTAGTCGATAATGGTATTGTGGTTGTTAATACCAGTAGTGGTGTGCTAGAAGCACTTAACGCTGATACGGGTAAGAGCAAATGGCAGATCAGCAATGAGATACCAACGCTAACATTACGTGGTACCAGTTCACCGGTTGCTATTTCTGGTGGTGTTTTCTGGGGGCTATCAAATGGTCGTTTAGAAGGCGCAATCTTAAACGATGGTCGTGTGTTATGGCAGCAAACAATTTCAACACCTAAAGGTTCAACTGAAATTGATCGTTTAGTCGATGTGGATGCTGCTCCTGTTATTTCTGGCGATCGTTTATATGCTATCGGCTATAATGGTTCATTAGTATCGATTGATCTTCGTAGTGGTCAAATTGCGTGGCAGCGTAATTATTCATCAGCTACAAACTTTGTGGTTGATGGTAATGAGTTGTTCCTCATAACAGCTAAAGATCATATCGTTGCTGTTGATGCGCGTAGTGGTACTGAATTATGGCAAAATAAAGATCTTCAATATCGTCAACTAAGTGCGCCTGCTGTTATTGATGGCTATTTGGTTACTGGTGATGCTGAAGGGTATCTACATTGGTTAGATACTCAATCAGGTGAATTTGTTTCACAAGAATCAATTGATGGTAGCGGTATTGCGGTACCACCCGTTGCGCTAGACGATAATGGCTTTATTGTTGTTACCCGTGATGGCGAAATCAACAAAATGCAAATATCGAAATAAGTCGGTATACTGTCGCTAGATTAATTTGTCGGCTCCAGCTGTCTTATGCAGTTGGAGCCGTTGTTGTTATATCCGTTGTGTATATTATTGTCGGATGAAGATAAGTAAATATGCTTATTTGAGGCAAGAATGGACGGATTTATGTCAATTAAGACTATGAAAAATAAGAGGTAGTTATGATTCCTGTTGTTGCCCTTGTCGGGCGCCCAAACGTGGGTAAATCGACGTTGTTCAATCGTCTTACCCGCACGAGGGATGCACTAGTTGCAGACTTTCCTGGTTTAACTAGGGATCGTAAATACGGTAGAGCTGAGTTAGAAGAGCACGAATTTATTGTTATTGATACCGGTGGTATTGATGGCTCTGAGGAAGGTGTTGAAACTAAAATGGCTGAGCAGTCATTAGCGGCAATCGAAGAAGCAGACGTAGTACTGTTTTTAGTTGATGGTCGTGCAGGATTAACATCAGCTGATGAAGCAATTGCAAAGCATCTTCGCAGCCGTGAAAAAGCAACATTTTTAGTGGTTAACAAAGTAGATGGTATTGATCCTGATACTGCATGTGCTGAGTTTTGGCGTTTAGGCGTTGATGCAATGTTCCAAATTGCTGCTACCCAAAACCGTGGCGTAACAGCACTAATGGAACGCGCATTAGCTCCATTCTCTGATAAGTTAAATGCAGAGTTAGCGGCTGAAAATGGCGAAGACGGTGAATTTACTCTTGAAGATTTAACCTCAGTTGCAGACATCGAGAAAGCAAACCTTTCTGAAGAAGATGCTGAAGCTGCGTATAAACGTCTACAAGAACAACCAATTAAGATGGCTATCATTGGTCGTCCTAATGTGGGTAAATCAACGTTAACTAACCGTATTCTTGGTGAAGAACGCGTTGTTGTTTACGATATGCCGGGAACAACTCGTGATTCTATTTATATTCCAATGGAACGTGACGGTCAAGAATACGTATTGATTGATACCGCAGGTGTTCGTCGTCGTAAGAATATGAGTATGGCAGTTGAGAAGTTTTCAGTTATTCAAACATTGAAAGCTATCGAAGATGCCAACGTTGTATTGTTAGTTATTGATGCGCGTGAAAATATTTCAGATCAGGATTTAAGCCTACTTGGTTTTGTACTGAACTCTGGTCGCTCGTTAGTGATTGCAGTTAATAAGTGGGATGGTTTAGATAACGACGTTAAAGAGCGTGTTAAATCTGAACTTGATCGTCGTCTTGGTTTTGTTGACTTTGCACGTATTCACTTTATTTCTGCACTACACGGTACAGGTGTTGGTCACTTATATGAATCAGTTATTGAAGCTTATAAGTCAGCAACTAAGCGTATTAGCACGTCATTGTTAACTCGTATTATGCAAATGGCACAAGATGATCACCAACCACCGATGATCCGTGGTCGCCGTGTGAAACTTAAATATGCCCATGCTGGTGGTTATAACCCACCAATTATTGTTATTCACGGTAACCAAGTAAATGACCTTCCTGGTTCTTACAAACGTTACTTGATGAACTACTACCGTAAGTCATTAGAAATGATGGGTACACCTATTCGAATTCAATTCCAGAATAGCGAGAACCCATTTGAAACGACAAAGCAAAAGTTGACTGTTTCTCAGGAACGTCAACGTAAGCGCTTAACCAGTGCTTTACACGATCGTAAAAAGTAATTTTTAACGCTTGTGTATTGTTTTAGACGTAAAAGCCCAGCCATTGTGTTGGGCTTTTTTATAAGGAAAATATCATGGCTGCTGTTACGCCAACTATTGTTACGCCAATCAATGTTATGCCGACGAATGTGTTGTTCACTCAAAATCAGTGGCAAATAAACACGACTGTCGTTTGTGTCGTTGCTACTGATAAAAACACTGGCACTTGGATTGTTACCGAACAAACACCGTTTCATCCTGTCAGTCATATTTGGCCCGATCATCCTGCTGATCGCGGTGATTTGATCTATCAAACCAAGCATTACTCGGTTGCAGACTGTGTTGTTGGTGCAATAGAAATAGCGACTCAGCAATTATATATCGCGAGTGATATTCCTGTTAAACGTGATACTGAGGGGTGGGTATTTGTGGTGGTTCACTATATAGAATCGCCATTAGTTATTGCTGTAGGAGAAGAGGTAACGCTAGCGGTTGATAAGGTCTACCAACAAGGTTTAAGCCGAGGACACAGTGGTGGTCATTTATCATCATTGGCATTGAATAAAGTGCTGCATGCTGATTTTTGGCGTAAAGATCCAACTCGACGTGATGAATTAGGTTTTTACGACTTTCATAGCTATGCGCAAGAAAAAAGTCTTGTCAGTGAAAATTGCAGTACCGATCATTATCGATTGGGTAAAACTTTGCGTAAGCGTGGGCTTAATAGTGCTGAAATGATGGCGGATATTGAACAAATAACCGTTAAAATTAACCAACAATTGTCACTATGGATAGCTTTAGCGACACCAATAGTGATGCGTCGTGAAGGTGATGCATTAACAGATTCTCGTTATTGGCAATGTGATCTTGGTGATGAGGGAATCATTGAAATTCCCTGTGGTGGAACGCATGCGACCTCATTAGCTGAATACCGAGCACTTACTGTTGAGTTTGAGATTATTTCTGATCAAGAATTAGTCATGATAACAACAGCGATCGTTGCATAAATAATGGCTTGTTTAGCGATTCAGCCGTAAACCCTCGCCCAATACGGGCGGGGATATAAGGCAAAATAACGATAGTTATTTAACTGTTGTGCTACACTTCAATTATCTGTAACGACAATCAAGTGCAGATGGAAAACCAAATTTCAACTGACTGACCAAGAAGACCCCACATAGCCTAGTTGCAGATTGTGGTAAGGGAACCGTTATGGCGCAGCAGTTTTGATTACCCACGCGGCTGGACGGTCGTGTCTGCTTGTGGAGGCTGAGTAAGACTCAATACTATTGAGCATTGGCTAACGAAACAAGAAGCATCGCCCTATAAGGGCGGTGAGAAGTCACTATAAAGTCATTTTATTAAATATCGTAACACCCCTGTAAATCCTGAATCAATTAGATTATTATCCTGTTTTAAATCCATATGCAGGATATGTAACTTATGCTTTCGGACTGTGTATTGATAAATATTCTTTTGATAGCAGATCGCTGTTCAGATTTAATAAACACGATGATCACCCATAAGGGGGATGATCATAATAGGGATCATAGCGCCACCATAACAATGAATAAATAGAGATAGTTGCTAAATATTATTCGTAGAATAGCGATTATTTAAAAAATGGTTTTTAATTTTAGTAGCATCTAATCTCATAATTTTGCATGCTAGAGAAAATTCATTTTAGGAGTTAAATAGAGTGATGGAAAATACTTGCCCGCAATGTGAGAGTGAATTAACTTGGAAAGATCATGGCTATTTTTGTGATTATTGCCAACAAAAAGTGAATAAAACGGCATTCTGCCCTGATTGCTCTGAAGAATTAGAGAAGCTACAAGCGTGTGGTTCTGCGAGCTATTTTTGTAATTATTGCAATGAATTGAAATCAAAATCACTAGTAAAAAGTGTTTTTAATATCGCTACAGATTAAGATGATTACGCTGTAATGCCGCAATAATAATGACTATTGCGGCATTGATATGTGGATTATTAATAATTAGGCGTTATTAACCGTAGTATAGATCTTACCGTCAGTGACGGTTGTGACTAGTTGATCACCCGCTTTAACTTGATCGCAATGGCGAATGAGATTGCCTTGATCGTCACGGGTAATTGAGTAACCACGGCTAAGGGTTGCCAGCGGGCTTACCGTATCTAATTTTTCTGCAGCTAACGCTAATTTATGATTGGCATTGAGCAGTTGACGATCCATGGCGTCCAATAAGCGGTGTTTGGCATTTATCAGTGCTGTTTTATTGTGTTGAAGACGTTGCTGTGGCGAATGAAGTGATAGCTTATATTGATTTTGAGTAATACGTTGTTGCTGTATTTGAATTTTTTTCAGCATTATCTGCTGTAATCGACGGGTTATCTCATCTAAATGTTGCTGTTGTTGATTCAAACGTAGTTGGGGATGTTGACGTTCTAAACGATGATTTAATTGATTAATATGCTGTTTTTGTTCAGAGAGATAACATTGAATCGCGTGCTGTAATTGTTGTTGTTTATGCTTGATTTTATCTGCTTGGCTGCTGTTATCACGGCTGACCAATTCAGCCGCTGCTGATGGCGTTGGTGCTCGCATATCAGCGACAAAATCGGCGATAGTGACATCGACTTCATGGCCGACAGCACTGACAATAGGGATCTGGCTAGCAGCAATAGTACGCGCGACAATTTCTTCGTTAAATGCCCATAAATCTTCTAATGAACCCCCACCACGACCGACGATTAAGATGTCACATTCTTGACGTGAATTTGCTCGTCCAATCGCTTGAGCAATTGATATTGCCGCACCATCACCTTGTACCATAGTGGGATAAATAACCACCGCTAAACTTGGATCACGACGCTTTAATACCTGTAAAATATCATGCAGGGCAGCGCCGGTTTTAGAGGTAATAATACCGACACGTTGTGGTTGTTGTGGTAATGGTTTTTTCAATGCTTGAGCAAATAATCCTTCTGCGGCAAGGGTCATTTTTAGTTGTTCAAATTGTTGCTGTAAACGACCATCACCTTCAGGCTGCATGCTTTCAATGATCAGTTGATAGTCGCCGCGAGGTTCGTAAATTGATAACCGTGCTTTAACTAAAACTTGATTACCATTACTTGGTTTAAAGCTGACATGGCGATTGGTGCCTTTGAACATCGCACATTTAACTTGGGCACGAGAATCTTTAAGAGTGAAGTACCAGTGGCCAGAAACAGGCATGGAGAAATTCGATAATTCACCGACAAGCCAAACAATCCCCATTTCATTTTCAAGAATAAGGCGGACTTGAGCATTGAGGCTGGAAACGGTGTAGATACGATCGTTGGATTGGCTTTGAGAAGCGAATATAGTCACGAAGGAGAGTACCTGCTAACGAATGAGTGGCGGCAGACGGTCAAAAAACTATCAAATAGAATGAAAAATGGCTAGGCAGATCAATGGACAGATCTTGGCCGTATTTCGTCGACCGCATCACCGGATAGTTAACCGAAATATATTACTCAGCAAATGTTTTTTGTCAATTATAAAAATAAAAATAAAACTAGCCAAACGATTGCTTCATACGTATAATCCGTTCGCAATATTTTAATCTTCTTTGTAAACCTTTAAATTGGTGTGAGATATTGCATGTTACGAATTAAAAAAGAAGCGTTGACGTTTGATGATGTATTATTAGTTCCTGCTCATTCTACAGTCCTACCTAACACTGCCGATCTGCGCACCCGTCTCACGAAAGAGATTGCTCTTAACATACCTATGCTATCAGCATCTATGGACACAGTGACTGAAGGTCGCCTAGCCATTGCACTTGCTCAAGAGGGCGGCATTGGTTTTATCCACAAAAACATGTCTATCGAGCAACAAGCGGCTGAAGTTCGCATGGTTAAAAAGTTCGAAGCGGGCGTTGTTGCAGAACCTGTTACCGTTAAACCAAATAATACTATTGCAGATGTTAAACGTCTGACATTAGAAAATGGTTTTGCAGGTTATCCTGTTGTGGCTGATAACAATGAATTAGTCGGTATTATTACCGGTCGTGATGTTCGTTTTGTTACCGACCTTTCAATTAAAGTTGAAGAAGTAATGACCTCGAAAGAGAAATTGGCTTCAGCAAAAGAAGGTGCATCTCGCGAAGAAGTTGAAGCGATTATGCAACAGTACCGTGTTGAAAAAGTACTGCTAGTTGATGACGACTTCCGCCTAAAAGGCATGATTACTGCGAAAGACTTCCAAAAAGCAGAACGTAAACCAAACGCGTGTAAAGATGCTCGCGGTAGTTTACGTGTTGGTGCTGCTGTTGGTGCTGGCGCGGGTAATGAAGAACGTGTTGCTGCACTGGTTGAAGCTGGCGTTGACGTATTACTTATCGATTCATCTCATGGTCATTCAGAAGGCGTTTTACAACGTATTCGTGAAACACGTGCTGCTTTCCCTAATCTGCCTATTGTTGGCGGTAACGTTGCAACCGCGGAAGGTGCTCGCGCACTGATTGAAGCGGGTGTAAGTGCAGTTAAAGTCGGTATCGGCCCAGGTTCAATTTGTACTACACGTATTGTTACAGGTGTGGGTGTTCCACAAATCACCGCTATTTCAGAAGCAGCTTCTGTGGCTGATCAATACGGTATTCCGGTTATTGCTGATGGTGGTATTCGTTACTCTGGTGATTTATGTAAAGCAATCGCTGCGGGTGCATCATGTGTAATGGTTGGCTCAATGTTCGCAGGTACTGAAGAAGCACCGGGTGAAGTTGAACTATACCAAGGTCGTTCTTATAAATCATACCGCGGTATGGGTTCACTTGGCGCAATGTCAAAAGGCTCTTCTGACCGTTACTTCCAATCGGATAATGCCGCAGACAAGCTTGTACCTGAAGGTATTGAAGGCCGTGTTGCTTACAAAGGCTTGATGAAAGAAATCGTTCACCAGCAAATGGGCGGTTTACGTTCAAGCATGGGCTTAACGGGTTCTGCAACGATTGAAGATTTACGCACGAAAGCTGAATTTGTACGTATTTCAGGTGCTGGGATGAAAGAATCTCATGTACATGATGTGATGATCACAAAAGAAGCGCCTAACTACCGTACGGCTTAATTATTAAGCAGTCAGTGTTCGTTGAACGAAAACGATTGCCTAAGTAGCAAAGTTAGATAAAATCGGGGCTAGATATAGCCCCAATACATTCAATTTTTGAGATAGCTCTATAATGACCACTACCACAAATATTCATGACCAACGTATTCTTATTTTGGATTTTGGTTCGCAATACACGCAGTTAATCGCCCGTCGTATCCGTGAAATCGGCGTTTACTGTGAGCTTTGGAGCTGGGATGTTGATGAAGCTGATATCCGTGATTTCAATCCAAACGGTATTATTCTTTCTGGTGGTCCTGAAAGTGTAACTGAAGCGGGTTCTCCTCGCGCACCACAGTATGTATTTGAAGCGGGTGTTCCTGTGTTTGGTGTATGTTACGGCATGCAGACCATGGCAGAACAACTGGGTGGTAAAGTTGCAGGTTCTGATGAGCGTGAATTCGGTTATGCGCAAGTTAAAATTGTTGAGCAAACGGCTTTCTTAAAAGATATTCAAGATGCTGTTGCTGCTGATGGTACGCCATTACTTGATGTATGGATGAGCCACGGTGACAAAGTTGTCGAAATTCCAGCTGATTTTATTAAAGTCGCTGAAACTGATACCTGTCCATTTGCTGCGATGGCAAATGAAGACAAGCGTTTCTACGGGGTGCAATTTCATCCTGAAGTAACGCATACTCGTCAAGGTATGAAGTTAATTGAAAACTTCGTGATGAATGTGTGTGGCTGTGAAAAGCTATGGACATCAGCCAATATCATTGAAGATGCGATTGTACGTATTAAAGAGCAAGTGGGTGACGATGAAGTTATCCTTGGTCTGTCTGGTGGTGTTGATTCATCAGTGGTTGCCATGCTTCTTCACCGTGCGATTGGCGATAAACTAACATGTGTGTTTGTTGATAACGGTTTACTTCGTCTTAACGAAGGTCAGCAAGTCATGGATATGTTTGGTGATGATTTTGGTCTAAATATTATTCATGTTAAAGCTGAAGATCGTTTCTTAGATGCGCTAGCGGGTATTAATGAGCCTGAAGCAAAACGTAAGATTATCGGTCACGTGTTCGTCGATATCTTTGATGAAGAATCAAAGAAATTGAAAAATGCTAAGTGGTTAGCACAAGGGACTATTTACCCTGATGTGATCGAATCTGCAGCGTCTAAGACCGGTAAAGCACATGTGATTAAATCACACCATAACGTTGGCGGTTTGCCAGATGATATGGAAATGGGCTTGGTTGAACCATTACGTGAGTTATTTAAAGATGAAGTACGTAAGATCGGTTTAGAACTTGGTTTACCTTATAACATGCTATACCGCCACCCATTCCCTGGGCCTGGTTTAGGTGTACGTGTATTAGGTGAAGTGAAGAAAGAGTACTGTGATTTACTACGTCGTGCTGATGCAATCTTTATTGAAGAGCTACATAACGCTGATCTTTATAATAAAGTATCACAAGCGTTTACAGTGTTCTTACCTGTACGCTCTGTAGGCGTGATGGGCGATGGTCGTAAATATGATTGGGTTGTATCGCTACGTGCGGTAGAAACTATCGACTTTATGACAGCGCACTGGGCACACTTGCCGTACGATTTCTTAGGTAAAGTATCTAATCGTATTATCAATGAAGTGAACGGTATTTCACGTGTTGTTTATGATATTTCAGGCAAGCCACCTGCAACGATCGAGTGGGAATAACCACTGATTTGTTTACAATAATTGAATAATAAAAAGCACCTACGGGTGCTTTTTTTATGGCTGTTATTTAATGCTATTAAAGGGAAATCACTCTTTTTATTTGGTGATTGTTAATATCTTGTTTGGTTTATGTTTTTTGTAAGTTTCATATTAACGATTGGTTACAATATGTTGTGGTAGGTAGGTGTTATAAGTAGGTCTATAACACTGTTTGTTGTGGTAATTTCATTACAATCGTTCAGCGAATATTCAGATTATATTTGGGCGAAAAACACAATGAGATCGACTGCATGTAAGTAGATCCGCACCGCAAACACAACCAGCGTAAGGACATGGCATTACCATGAACGAAAAAACACTAAAGCAAGCACCACCTCCGTCGACGAGTGCGATGGACAAGTTTTTAAATGGTATTGAGCGTGCAGGTAATAAGATTCCTGATCCCGCTTTACTGTTCTTTTGGGGTTTAGTAACCGTTTGGGTTCTTTCTGCTGTGTTATCGCAGTTTGATTTCGGCCTTGTGCATCCCGTCACTAAAGAAGTGGTACAAGTTAATAACTTGCTAACTGGCGATGCAATCGCGAGCTTCTTGGCGAACATGGTGAAAAACTTCACTGGTTTTGCGCCATTAGGTATTGTTTTGGTTGCTATGTTAGGTGTTGGTGTTGCTGAAGCGTCAGGCTTTATTAATACTGGCCTTAAAAAAATGCTAAATGTGACACCGGCTAAGTTACTAACGCCGATGTTGATTTTAGTGGCTATCGTATCGCACACCGCTGCTGATGCAGGTTATGTGTTGGTTATCCCACTGGGTGGTATTATCTTCCACGCTGCTGGTCGTCACCCTCTAGCTGGTATTGCTGCAGCATTTGCGGGTGTTTCTGGTGGTTTCTCTGCTAACTTTATTCCTTCTGGTATCGACCCATTATTAGCGGGCTTCACTCAAGAAGCTGCACGTATCATGGATCCAACTTACATTGTTAACCCGTTAGCGAACCTAATGTTCACCGGATTATCATCATTTATTATTGTTGGTATTGGCTGGTACATCACTGATAAAGTGATTGAGCCTCGCTTACAAAAAACAGCGATTGATGCCGATGCAGAAGAAGCACCGGACATGGGTTCTTTTACACCATTAGAAAGTAAAGCATTCTCATACGCTGGCTGGACAATGGTTGTCGGTATTGTGTTATTGGTTGCTGCTGTATGGCCTGAAACATCACCATTACGTTCACCAACAGGTGAAGTGGCTGCCTTTAATGCGCCAGTGATGCAATCTATCGTACCGTTGATTTTCATCCTGTTTGTTATTCCAGGTATTATTTACGGTAAAGTGGCTGGTACGTTTAAGCAAAGTTCTGATGTAATTAAAGCAATGTCGACCACAATGGCGGGCATGGCTGGCTTTATGGTAATGGTGTTCTTTATTGCTCAGTTCTTGGTCGCGTTTACGCAATCAAACTTAGGTACGCTATTAGCACTTTCTGGTGCGCAGCTACTGCAACAAATGAACCTACCTGGTCAAATCACCATCGTTGGTATGATTTTACTAACAGCAAGTGTTAACTTATTGGTGGGCTCAGCGTCTGCTAAGTGGGCATTGATTGGTCCTATCATGGTACCAATGTTAATGGCCGTAGGTATCTCGCCTGAATTAACCCAAGCGGCTTACCGCGTAGGTGACTCAGTATCTAACATTATTTCTCCAATGATGGTGTTCTTCCCGTTAGTGGTTGTTTACATGCAGCGTTATGTTAAGAGCTCTGGTATTGGTACATTAGCGTCAATGATGATGCCGTACTCAATTGCAATGCTAATTGGTTGGACTATCTTCTTATTAGTATTCTGGACTCTAGGTATTCCTCTAGGTGTTCAAGCGCCTTACACTTACAGCATGTAATAAATAGTTATCGTTAAACAAATAAAAGCCTCGAACAGTTAGACTGGTCGAGGCTTTTTTTGTATTCCATTAAACCCTGTCTGCAAAGAGGAGCTTAATAAAATTTAGTGATTATTTATTGAAATTTTCAACGTGGAAACGAAGATGATCGTCAATAAATGAAGCCATGAAGTAGTAGCTGTGGTCATAACCATCTTGCATACGTACTTCTAGTGGATAGCTATTTGCTTCCGCTGCCGCAACCAAGGTTTCAGTGCGAAGCTGAC
The DNA here is from genome assembly GCA_947039005.1 of uncultured Photobacterium sp. Classification (GTDB taxonomy): domain Bacteria; phylum Pseudomonadota; class Gammaproteobacteria; order Enterobacterales; family Vibrionaceae; genus Photobacterium. The sequence goes on along the minus strand of CAMQXY010000006.1, from coordinate 2,144 downwards.
CATCATTGTAGAAATTATCGTGTGTGCCTTGATCAACCAGCATCGGTATCTTGGTTTCAGCGATACGCATTAACTCACTTGAATCGTATTGTTTCCAATTCTTCGTGTTGCTACCTAAGTAACCAGTAAACGCTTTTTGACCCCAAGCACTATTCATTGGATTAGCAATCGGGCTAAATGCTGATGCAGAGCTATAACGCTCAGGATTACGTAATGCAATCATCAATGCGCCATGTGCACCCATAGAGTGACCACTAATTGCACGCTGTTCCGTTACTGGGAAGTGTGCTTCAATTAATGTTGGCAGTTCATTCACAATGTAATCATACATATGGTAATGACGGTTCCACGGTGCTTCTGTTGCATTAACATAGAAACCAGCACCAAGCCCGAAGTCATAAGCACCTTGTGGATCGTCGGCAACGCCTTCACCACGAGGGCTGGTATCAGGAGCAACAATAGCGACACCCAACTCGGCAGCCATACGTTGTGCACCTGCTTTTTGCATAAAGTTTTCATCAGTACACGTCAGCCCTGATAACCAGTAAATAACCGGTACTTTTTTTCCTGCGGCACATTGTGGTGGCAAGTAAATAGCAAAACGCATATCGCAATTAAGGGCTTCTGAGCGGTGAGTATATTGCTTATGCCAGCCGCCAGCACTTTTATTACAGCTAATATTTTCTAAAGGCATTGGATTTGATCTCTTGTTAAAGCTGCGCAGAGTGTCGATACTCTGCGCATTTTTTATAGCATTCTTATAGTAAAGCTTACTTTATAAAATTTAATTTATAAAAGCTTACTTATCGAAGTGAATAACCGTACGGATACTCTTACCTTCGTGTAATAGGTCAAAAGACTTGTTGATGTCTTCTAGGCCCATGTTGAATGAGATGAAATCGTCAAGCTTGAACTCACCCGCCATGTAACGGTCAACGATACCTGGAAGCTCTGAACGGCCTTTAACACCACCGAATGCAGAACCACGCCATACACGACCAGTCACTAGTTGGAATGGACGGGTAGAGATCTCTTGACCAGCACCAGCAACACCGATGATCACTGACTCGCCCCAACCTTTGTGACAACACTCAAGTGCAGAACGCATTACGTTAACGTTACCGATACACTCGAATGAGTAATCAACGCCGCCGTCAGTCATTTCAACAATCACTTCTTGAATTGGCTTGTCAAATTTCATTGGGTTGATGCATTCAGTTGCACCTAGTTTCATTGCTAGGTCGAACTTACTTTCGTTGATATCAATCGCAATGATACGGCTAGCTTTAGCCATAGTACCGCCGATGATAGCGGCAAGACCGATACCGCCAAGACCAAAGACAGCGATAGTGTCGCCTTCTTCAACTTTCGCTGTGTTAAGTACTGCGCCCATACCTGTAGTTACGCCACAACCAAGAAGACATACTTCTTCAAGTGGTGCTTCTTTACTGATTTTAGCTAAAGAAATTTCTGGAAGTACAGTGTACTCAGAGAAAGTAGAGCAACCCATGTAATGGAAGATTGGCTGACCGTCTTTGTAGAAACGGGTAGTGCCGTCTGGCATTAGACCTTTACCTTGGGTTTCACGTACTGCCTGACAAAGGTTAGTTTTGCCAGATAGGCAGTATTTACATTTGCCACACTCAGCGGTGTAAAGTGGGATAACGTGATCGCCAACTTCAACACTTGTTACGCCTTCACCGATCATTTCAACGATACCGCCACCTTCGTGACCAAGGATCGCAGGGAAGATACCTTCTGGATCATCGCCTGATAATGTGAATGCATCAGTGTGACATACGCCAGTTGCAACGATACGAACTAACACTTCGCCAGCGCGAGGTAACATAACATCAATTTCTTCAACAGAAAGTGGTTGTTTAGGACCCCATGCGATAGCCGCTTTTGATTTGATAAATTTGTCAGTCATCGTTCACTCTCTTAAAATATTTGTGACCCATGTTCAAGCATGGTGTTCGTTGTTAATTATAGCCACAGATTTAATAACGTCATTGTGACTTGATATCGCTATTATATTTGTTTCTTAGATATTGATAATCCCTAAAAACGGAAAATCATTATTACTGTAGTGTAATAATATGTCTGTTTTTTAGTTTCAAGGTTGTTTTAGATCGTTAATTGAA
>CAMQXY010000005.1 GCA_947039005.1 uncultured Photobacterium sp. | reverse complement strand
AGGTGCGAGGTGCGAGGTGCGAGGTGCGAGGTGCGAAAATATATCATTAAAAGTAATCAGCAATACGATTGCAAAAAATAATCAAAAAAAAAGCCCAACCCGAGGGCTGAGCTTTTCTGTACACAGTAACCAGATATAAAAATCTGGTAGCGTAATATTAACGCTTAGAGAACTGTGGACGACGACGTGCTTTACGTAGACCAACTTTCTTACGCTCAACGCAACGAGCGTCGCGAGTAACGTAGCCAGCTGAACGTAGAGCAGGACGTAGAGTTTCATCGTATTCCATAAGAGCACGAGTGATACCGTGACGGATAGCACCAGATTGACCAGTGATACCACCACCTTTAACAGTGATGTATAGGTCAAAATTCTCAGTCATACCAACAAGCTCAAGAGGCTGAAGAACTACCATGCGCGCTGTTGGGCGGCTGAAGTACTCTTCGATGCTACGCTTGTTGATTACGATGTTACCAGTACCCGGTTTGATGAAAACGCGAGCTGCTGAGCTTTTACGGCGACCAGTGCCGTAGTATTGATTCTCTGCCATTGTCATAATTCCCAATTAGATGTCTAGTACTTTAGGCTGTTGTGCAGCATGGTTGTGCTCAGTACCCGCGTAAACTTTAAGCTTACGGAACATAGCACGGCCTAGAGGACCTTTTGGAAGCATGCCTTTAACAGCAGTTTCAATAACCATTTCTGGTTTCTTAGCAATTAGCTTATCAAAGCTGATTGACTTAAGGCCGCCGATGAAGCCAGTGTGGTGATGGTACATTTTATCTGTACGCTTATTACCAGTTACTGCTACTTTCTCAGCATTGATAACTACAATGTAGTCACCAGTATCAACGTGTGGAGTGTACTCCGGCTTATGCTTACCACGTAGACGAGAAGCGATTTCAGTTGAAAGACGACCTAGAGTTTTACCTTCAGCGTCAACAACATACCAGTCACGTTTTACAGTTTCTGGTTTAGCAACGAAAGTTTTCATGCTAATTAATACCCATTATTTAAATAGTTTCACTTACTAGAACCATCGAATGATGATTCCTCTGTTAAGAGCCCAGTCATCACCCCTTCGAGTGGGTGGTACTCCTGGCTTTCGCCATACAGGTACGGTGGGTCGCAAGATTATAGAGAAGGGTGCGGAAAAAATCACCTTTTTTCCCAAAAAAAATGGTTTTTTTTCATATCAACGGTCATTAATTGCTAATTAGGCCAATAAATCACAACTTAAAGTGTGCTAATCATACTAAAAATGCTGATGTTCTTAATCACTCAGCAGCTGTAATTAATCAATTAAATGGGGTTTTGCTAAATATTGCTCACTTTGCATTTCAATTAATCGCGAACAACAGCGCTCAAATTCAAATAATAACCGCCCTTCAGTATAAAGTTCCGTTAATGGCACTGCGGCAGAAATAATTAAGGTGACATTGCGCTCATAAAACTCATCGACCATCGCGATAAAGCGGCGAGCGGCATCTTGATGTTGCTCTTCCATCACCATTACATCAGCGACTAGTACCGTATGATACAACTGTGCAATTTCAATATAATCATTTTGACTACGCGCTGTTTGGCATAATTGCTGAAAACTGAACTGCACTACCCCATTTGCCTCTCGTTGGGTAGTCACTGCACGCTGATTAATAATAACATCTTTATTATGATAACGAGGCTCAACGGTCAGTTGTTCAAAATAACGCCCTAAATTAGCCGTTGCCTGCTGCCCTAATGGCGAATAGTAAATTTCAGCTTGCGCTAATAATCGTAAACGGTAATCAATCCCAGCATCAACATTAACCACCTGACAATGCCGCTCAATTAGCGCAATCGCAGGTAAGAAACGTGCACGTTGCAAACCATTTCGATATAAACCATTAGGCGCAATATTCGATGTTGCCACCAAAGTAATACCACGCTTAAACAGGGCATCAAGCAAGGTTGCTAAAATCATCGCATCGGTAATATCACTAACAAAAAACTCATCGAAACAAATAATATCGGTTTGTTGTTTAAAATTATCTGCTACATGCTCTAACGGATCTTCAACTCCATCAAGCTGTTGCAACTGTTGATGAACCCGATGCATAAAACGGTGAAAATGAATCCGCATTTTCCGTTCGATAGGCAAGCAATCATAAAAGGTATCAACTAAATAAGTTTTCCCTCGCCCAACACCACCCCAAAAATACAATCCTTTAACTGGCACGATATCTGCTTGAACATCGGCGGTTTGAAATAATGTTTTTGTTGCAGACCATAATCGTTGCCATTCTGTCGTGACAGGTGATGAAGCAACAGGCGTTATCAAGCGATGGTATAAATCATCTAAATGAGCAACCGCTTGTTCTTGAGCTGGGTCTGAAAAAAAATCAATACGTTGCAGATCTATCTGATATTTATTGAGTGGTGTCAGCTTATTCATTAGATGTTATCCCTTTTCATCCTATTGCCATAAAATTAGAGCATAAATAGTCATAATATATGATTGAATTTGTATCATGCGCAACGCGCTCAAGGTATAGTAATAACGTCACTACATATTAATAAACAGCGCTCTGACTGAAAAAACACGTATTAACACCAAAATCACAAGGAGTTATCATGGCTATGAGTTGGATTATTGCAGTTTCCATTTTTATTGCCGGGATCTTTATTGGCATAATCGTAAATCGCTTAACCAATAAAAACCAAAATCAACAAATATCACTAAAAAAAGATCTTGATAAATCAAAATACGAATTAGAGCAATATAGACAAGAGCTTGTCGACCATTTTGCTCGTAGTGCTGAATTATTAGATAACGTATCCAAAGATTACAGTAAGCTCTATGAACATATGGCAAAGACATCAGCGGAACTTATGCCTAATTTGCCAACACAAGATAACCCATTCGCACATCGAATCACCACTTTAGAGCAAGTGAAAAATAATAAGCCTATTGAGGATGAAGTTATGGATCATCAACCCCGTGACTACGCCAATGGTGCAACAGGACTCTTTAGTGATAAAGCTGCTGCAATTAGAAAAGATGAAATCCCCGCGCAAGAACAGCAAGCAAAAGTCAGCTAACATACAATCACAGCGTGAATATTTTCCCCACAAAACATCACTGTAGGGAACTTAATTCGAGTTAACAAGGTCATACTTTAACTTGTTAACTCGGAGTTAAATCATGCGTAAAAAAAAACTACTTGCTATTAGTGCATTAGCTTTAACCATTAGTGCCTTTATTACACCATTCGCGGCTAATGCTGCGTTACCCATTGCGGTAAATAATCAACCTATCCCTAGCCTTGCTCCCATGCTTGAACAAGTAACACCTGCGGTTGTGAGTATTGCGATTGAAGGTAAACAGCTTTCAAAGCAACAACTCCCCGAAGCCTATCGCTTTTTCTTTGGTCCTAACTTTCCTACCGAACAAATTCAAGAGCGTCCTTTTCGTGGCTTAGGCTCTGGCGTCATTATTGATTCAGCCAAAGGTTATATTGTTACCAACCAACACGTTATCAATAATGCTGATAAAATCATGGTTCAACTTTATGATGGTCATGAAGTCACCGCCAAACTGATTGGCAGTGATAAATTAGCTGATATTGCGCTACTGCAAATCGATACCCCACAAAAACTGACTGCCATTAAACTGGCTAACTCCGATAAGTTACGTGTAGGCGATTTTGCGATTGCAATTGGCAACCCTTTTGGCCTTGGACAAACAGTAACATCTGGCATTGTCTCGGCTTTAGGTCGTAGCGGTTTGAACCTTGAAAATATAGAAAATTTCATTCAAACCGATGCGGCAATTAATAGTGGGAATTCCGGCGGAGCGCTGATCAATCTTAACGGTGAACTGATCGGTATTAATACCGCGATCCTTGGCCCAGATAGAGGAAATGTCGGGATTGGATTTGCTATTCCCGCGAATATGGTTCAAAACTTGACGACTCAAATTATTAAATTTGGTCAGGTTCAACGAGGAACATTAGGGGTACAAGGACGCGAACTGACGGCTGAATTAGCCCAAACCTTTGGTTATGACACTAATCAAGGTGCATTTGTAAACCAAGTCATGCCACATTCAGCGGCACAAAAAGCAGGTTTAAAAGCAGGCGATATTATTACTTCACTTAATGGTAACCCTATTCGTTCTTTCAGTGAATTACGCGCCAAAGTCGCTACATTAGGTGCAGGTAAAACCTTAACGCTACAAGCGATACGTAATGGTAAATTACAACAATTTACCGTTACACTTAATGCCAGTAGCGATAATATCGTTAAAGCTGATGATCTTCACTCTGGTTTAGCCGGTGCTCAATTAACCAATATGACGCTCAATGGCAAGGCTCACGGAATCGAAATTACTCAATTAATAAAAGGCTCACCTGCTGCCCATTCTGGATTACTCAAAGGTGACATTATTATTGGTCTTAATCGCACCACAATTAATAACCTTGGGCAACTCCGTAAAGCATTAGCGCACCCCCCTAAAGTCGTTGCATTAGAAATTCAACGAGGCAGAAATGTGCTATATCTTATTGTGCGTTAATCGACGTCTAGGCTAGGATCATTAAAATGAGATTCTTGCTTTAATTTAAGAGTAACAATAGGTGTCAACGATTGGTCTCACTTCTGAGGGGTGCTATTCTGTCAGCACCTTTTTATTACCCATTTTATAAGGACTGTTAATGCTGGCATTTCTTGGTCGCTCTATTTTCCTCGGCCTTATCACCGCCATTATTGTGCTAATAGCTGTCCCTGATTTACGTCCGACGACGCCAGTATCCTTATCACTACCCGATAGTGGACCAACCCCTCTTTCTTTTAACTATGCTGTTCGCCGCGCCTCACCAGCGGTAGTTAATATTTATAACCGCCGTTATGACAATAGTAATAGTGAAGAGCGTGAATTACGCACTCAAGGCTTAGGCTCAGGGGTTATCATGAGCGATAAAGGCTATATCGTCACTAACTACCATGTTGTTGCTCATGCAGATCAAGTTATTGTTGCTCTTCAAGATGGTCGAGTACTCAATGCGCAATTAATTGGCTTAGATCAACTTACCGATCTCGCGGTATTGAAAATCAACGCGGATAACCTGCCAGTGATCCCGGTTAATCCAAACTATAAAGCGGCAGTTGGTGATGTGGTGCTGGCGATAGGTAATCCTTATAACCTCGGTCAAACTACGACCTTTGGCATCATCTCGGCAACAGGACGATCGGGGATGAGTTTTTATGGCCCGCAAGATTTCCTTCAAACAGATGCTGCAATTAATAAAGGCAATTCTGGTGGTGCATTAGTCAATACGCGTGGTGAATTAGTCGGGATAAATACCGCTTCTTTCCAGCAAGCAACCAATATTGAAACCTATGGCATTTCATTTGCGATCCCTTACCAGTTAACGATTAAAATCATGCAAAAATTAATTGCGGATGGACGAGTTATTCGTGGTTGGATTGGCATTCAAGGACGTGAAATCAATCCATTAATGGCGCGACTTTACGATGTCGCAAAGGTCAATGGCATTATTGTTGATGGCATGGATCCAACTGGCCCAGCATCAAAAGCAGGGTTTAAGAAAAATGATATTGTGATTGAGATTGCAGATAAAGAAGTCACTAATGTTCAAAGTGTACGAGATATCGTGACAGATATTCGTCCAGGCACCCATATTCAAGTAAAGATTTTACGTGATGGTAAACCAATGATGATTCCAGTGACGGTTGCTAATAGACCACCCATGACGAATCCACCGAAATAGGTACCTATCACGGTAACGATTAACAAAGCATCATAGAAAAAACAGCAATAAAAAAGCCTCACACAGTGTGAGGCTTTTTTTAGCTTGAAACAATTACAGCTTACTCAGAGATACGCTCGATGTTCATTCCTAGCGCACTGAATTTTTGCTCAATAAATTCGTAACCGCGATCGATATGGTAAATACGATCAACAATGGTTTCGCCTTTAGCAATACTGCCCGCAATCACTAAGCTAGCCGATGCACGTAGATCAGTCGCCATTACTTGTGCGCCACTCAAGCCATCGGTATCACCACAAATCACCGTATTACCTTCGATTTCAGCGTGAGCACCCATACGGATCAATTCAGGAATATGCATAAAACGGTTTTCAAAAATCGTTTCAGTAATAATACCCGTGCCTTTCGCGATTAAGTTCAATAGCGAAAATTGGGCTTGCATGTCGGTTGGGAAACCTGGATGCGGCGCAGTGCGAATATTTACTGCTTTCAGCTCACGATCAGTCATATCAAGGCTGATCCAATCAGCCCCAGTTTCAACTAATGCGCCCGCTTCTTCTAGCTTAGCCAATACTGCTTCAAGCAATTCTGGCTTAGTATTACGACATACGATCTTACCGCCAGATACCGCTGCTGCCACTAAGAACGTACCGGTTTCAATACGGTCAGCAACCACTTCATGGTAACCACCAGCAAGACGTTCAACACCTTCGATAGTGATTGTTGCTGTGCCTGCACCAGTGATTTTAGCGCCAATCGCATTTAAGAATGCGGCAGTATCTTCAATCTCTGGTTCACGAGCTGCATTTTCAATTACCGTTGTGCCTTCAGCAAGTGTTGCTGCTGACATAATAGTAACCGTTGCGCCAACACTGACTTTATCCATTACGATATGCGCGCCTTTAAGACGACCATCGACAGAGGCTTTAACATAACCTTCATCTAAGGTGATCGTTGCGCCAAGCTGCTCAAGACCAACAATATGTAAATCAACCGGACGCGCACCAATCGCACAACCGCCAGGTAATGACACTTGACCTTGACCAAAACGAGCCACTAATGGACCTAATGCCCAAATAGACGCACGCATGGTTTTCACAAGATCATACGGCGCACAGAACTCATTTACATCGCTAGCATCAATATGAACCGATGAACCATTACGAGACACTTTCACGCCTAAACGTGACAATAATTCCATGGTGGTATCAATATCACGTAACTGAGGAACATTGGCAATTTCTACCGGACCTTCAGCAAGTAACGCTGCAAATAAAATCGGTAGTGCTGCATTCTTAGCACCAGAAATAGCCACTTCACCACTTAATGGGCCACTGCCCTGAATACGAAACTTTTGCATCATTTAGCTCTCTATAACGACATTAATTTTTTATCACGCGCCCATTCTTCAGGCGTATATGTTTTAATACTTAACGCGTGAATGTCGTTTGCTGCAATACGATCCATTAATGGACCATAAATTGTTTGTTGTTTTTTAACACGGCTCATGCCGTCAAATAATGTACCCACTGCGATCACTTGATAGTGGCTACCTTCACCTTTTACGATGATTTCATCAACGTCTAAAGCGCTTTCTAGAATTTGTTTAATTTCAGAGACTTCCACAAGCTATCCTCTCTACAGCTTACTCCATGCAAGCTGCTAACATTGGTTCGATATGGCTTAAGCGAAACAGCGTCTTAAGCTGCTTAGGTACATTGTGTAACATAACGCTACTCTCTGCTTGCTTAAGGTTCTGGCACAAATGCAGTAACATCACCATGCCTGCTGAGTCTACTCGAGACAGGTCAGCAAGATCGATCACTAGCTGCTTATTATGTGGCATCCATTCGCTTCTTTGGCGCCAAAAAGCTGGCACTGTGTCACGATCTAACGACCCTGACAAGCGGTATTGCCCTTCAGCAATCACCTGCCAACAAATCTTATCAGCGACCATGGTTAATTGTTCTCAATTTGGATCGGTTTTGCCGCCAAATCACGCAAACTTTGCGTTACAGCATCAATGCCTTTCGTGCGTAGTTGACCACTCCACTCACTTTGCTTAGTGGAAAGCATACTGACGCCTTCAGCTACCATGTCAAATCCCTGCCATTCTTTAGTCTTTTTATTTAAACGTAATTTAAAATCTAGACGAATAGGCGGACGTTGCGGATCAACAATATCAACTCGAACCGAAATTATACTACGATCAGCGGGTACGGGTTTTGGTGACTCCAATTCGATTTTTTGACCCGTATATTGCGTTAATACTTGTGCATACGATGACACTAAATAATCCGTAAATGCCGCAGTAAATGCATCACGTTGCGCTGCAGTTGTATTACGTAAATTAGACCCTAAAACTTTATAAGCAGCATAACGGGTATTAATATACGGTAATAACTCTTGCTTCACGATCACCCGTAATTCTTCAGGATTTGCTTGAATTTTTGTTTGTTCTGCTTTTAAAGTTCCAAATAAATGCGCAGATACTTTATCCATCATTCGATAAGGATTGGTCTGATCAACTGTCGTCGCTTGTGCCAACATTGGTATAGCGAGTAAACACAGCATTAAGCCTCGTACAAATTTCATGGTGGTTCTCCTCATTATTTCTTATCGCCGCCAAGGCTATACAGCACTTGACCAATCATATCTTCTAATACTAACGCTGATTTAGTATCTTCAATCAAAGCGCCGTTATGTAACATCTCGGTATCAGTATCAATAAATCCTGGACGAATACCTAAATATTGTTCCCCTAATAAACCTGAAGTCAAAATTGATGCAGAGCTAGTTTCAGGGAAATAACCAAACTTTTTATTAATCTCTAAGGTCACAATAGGTACATACGTTTGCTCATCTAACGTAATTGCCGTCACTTCACCGACAGTAACGCCACCGACTTTAACCGGAGAACGTACCTTTAAGCCGCCAATATTGTCAAAATGTGCTTTTAGAGTATAGGTTTCAGTACTACCAAAGCTTTGTATATTAGCCACTTTAAACGCTAATACTAATAAGGCACTAATGCCGGCAAGCATAAACACGCCAACCCACAATTCTAATCGTTTATTTTGTTGCATTGTCTTTATCCATGTAATTTATGCCGTCGTATGCATGCGGCTAAGTGAATGTTTAGCTACCAAACATTAATGCTGTTAACACAAAATCAAGTCCGAGTACCGCCAATGATGAATTAACAACAGTACGGGTTGTTGCACGGCTGATCCCTTCTGAAGTAGGTACGGCATCATAACCATTAAAGACGGCGATCCAAGTAATCACAATCGCAAACACTACCGACTTAATAATGCTATTACCAATATCAGTACTAAAATCAACTGATGATTGCATTACCGACCAGAAACTACCGTAATCAATTCCTTTCCAATCAACACCGACTAATTGTGCGCCCCAAAGTCCCACTAAAGAAAACATTAACGCTAACAATGGCATCGAAATTACCCCCGCCCAAAAACGTGGTGCAATCACACGACGTAGCGGATCAACAGCCATCATTTCCATGCTAGAGAGCTGTTCAGTCGTTTTCATTAACCCAATTTCAGCCGTTAATGCTGAGCCTGCACGTCCGGCAAACAATAATGCGGTAACCACTGGACCCAGTTCACGCAGTAATGATAACGCCACCATTTGTCCTAGACTGGTTTCTGCGCCATAACCAGCAAGAACCAAATAACCTTGGAGGCTTAATACCATGCCGATAAATAATCCCGACACCAAAATAATCGCCATTGATAACACCCCAACTGAATACAGTTGTTTGATCAATAATGGCAACATTTTCATCGGTTGTGGCTTACACACTAACGCCCCATATAACATCAAGCTTGCACGCCCACAGGCCTGACATTTTTCGATGGTCGCGCGTCCCAATCGGGAAATAGCATCAATTATCATTTTTTGCTCATATTCTCTGTTGTCATACACTCATGCAATAACAATCACTCATGCCACACATCAACCAAACAAATCATCTTTTAATGGCTGAGCAGGAAATTGAAACGCTACCGGACCATCCGCGTCACCGTCTAAAAATTGGCGAACTTGAGGATTGGTATCTGCCCATAATTGTTCTGGCGTACCACTACCAATGATTTTAGCACCAGAGAGAATATAGACATGATCGGCAATACTCATCACCTCTGGTACATCGTGCGATACAATCACTGATGTAATATTTAACGCTTGATTAAGATCGCGGATGAGTTTGACCAACACCCCCATGGTGATTGGGTCTTGACCCACAAAAGGCTCATCGTACATCATCAAATCAGGGTCAAGAGCAATCGCACGCGCCAAGGCTGCTCGACGTGCCATACCACCGGACAATTCATTGGGCATCAATTGTGCCGCCCCACGCAAACCTACCGCTTCTAACTTCAATAGCACTAAGGTGCGCAATAAATCTTCAGGTAATTGAGTATGTTCTCGTAATGGAAAAGCCACATTATCGAACACAGTCATATCGGTAAATAATGCCCCTGATTGAAACAGCATACTCATCCGTTTACGGGCTTGATAAAGTTCACTGCGGCGCAATGCCGGAATATTCCATTGATCGAACCACACCTCACCACTATCAGGTGCAATTTGACCACCAATTAGACGTAATAAGGTCGTTTTACCGATTCCAGATGGACCCATAATAGCGGTGACTTTTCCACGTGGAACCTCAAGACTGACATTATCAAAAATAGGTCTATTGCCACGGGAGAAGCTCATGTTTTTAATCGAAACCAGTACATCATCATTGAGCATTATATTTACGTTACCTCTCGCTAACTAGCTTGCGTAAGCGATGAATATTGATGTTATTTGACATAATAGCGTTTCATGCCACTTGATAATAAATAACTTAAAAACAATCAGTAGACATTATAAAAATAGAGCGCCGATGATAGGAGGAATTAGCTATCAACTCAACCTAAGCGCAGTATTATCACGCTTTAACGACAGATTTTTATTAAAAATAATACATTTACTCTAAAAGCTGCACTAACTGCACTATTTCAGCCTAAAACAAATCAAAACTATTCTAACATTAACACAATAAAACATCGTTTTAATAGTATAAACAGTCAATCCTTGTTTTCTAGCCTCAATCTGTTCTGATTCAGCCATCGTTAACCGACTTCGTTACGATAAAACTACCTTACGATGATAATTAGTCTTGGCTTATGCTTCCCTTTTGCGTGAGTTAACGTCAAAATTAGCAACTCAAATTGGAAATATTTCATCAATTGACTGAAATTCGCTCTTTTAGCGAGTCGTACTGAAAAGGAATTAACATGCTAGAAGCCATTGTGTTGCTCTGTGTCGGGTTAGCTTTACTGGTTTGGAGTGCCGATAGATTGGTATATGGTGCGGCGGCATTAGCGAAAAACTTTGGTGTTGCACCATTGGTTATCGGTATGACTATTCTCGCAATGGGCTCATCTGCACCAGAAATGATGGTTTCAGCCACTGCAGCATTAGCCGATAAAACCGATACAGCCGTCGGTAACGTACTGGGTTCAAACATTGCCAATATTGCCTTGATTTTAGGCATTACAGCAATAATCAAACCACTGTGCATTAGTTCGACCATCATTCGACGTGAATTACCCATAATGCTCGGTGTCACGGTTATCGCAGGAGCCGTTCTGTGGGATAATTATTTAAGCCGTCACGAAGGTATTATTCTTGCGGTATTATTTGGTATTTTCTTGATCGCAATGCTAAAAATCAGCCGTGACAGCAAAAGTGATCCCTTGATTGAAGAACAACAAGCAGAAATTCCAGCCGGCGTCAGTAATACCAAGGCAATTATATGGGTATTTATCGGTTTAGGTCTGCTCTTATACTCTTCAGATATGGTGGTAGGGTCAGCAGTTACTATCGCGAAATACTATGGTATGAGTGATTTAGTGATTGGTTTAACGATTATTGCGGTAGGCACTAGCTTGCCAGAACTAGCAGCATCCGTCGCCAGTGTCTTTAAAGGCGAAGATGATATGGCGGTCGGTAATATTATTGGCTCTAATATTTTTAATATTTTAGCGGTAATGGGCATACCCGGATTACTGAATCCATCCGCATTAAGCCCACTGGCAATGAGCCGTGACTTTTATGTTATGTTAGCAATTTCAATCCTGTTACTGGTAATGGCTCTCGGTAAACGCCGCCAAATTAACCGTATTGAAGGCGGAATATTGGTGATTTGTTTTATTGCTTATCAAGCTTTCCTATTTCTTAATATTGCCGCATAAAAGGAGCATTCTCTGATGTCTGGTCAATTTGATTTTTGCAGCCATGGTAAAAAAGTACTCGATACAGAGCTACTAGCACTTGAAAAAATTCGCCATTACATTAATGACAGCTTTACCCTAGCGTGTGAGTTAATCTTACATTGCCAAGGAAAAGTGATCATTATGGGAATGGGAAAATCAGGTCACATTGGGCGTAAAATAGCGGCAACATTGGCCAGTACAGGAACGCCTGCTTTTTTTGTTCATCCCGGTGAAGCCAGTCATGGTGACTTAGGGATGATCAAAAAAAATGATGTCATAATTGCAATATCAAACTCCGGTGAAGCCACTGAAATTCTCGCGTTATTGCCCGTCATTAAGCGGCTTGGTATTGCGATGATCAGCATGACTGGCAAACCTGAATCAACCATGGCAAAAATGGCGCAAGTGAATCTCCAAGTTACGGTAGATAAAGAGGCTTGTCCCCTTAATCTAGCGCCAACATCAAGTACAACAGCAACTCTCGTTATGGGTGATGCCGTTGCAATTTCGGTCATGGAAGCACGCGGCTTTACCGCCGATGATTTTGCTCTTTCTCACCCAGGAGGAGCATTAGGTCGCAAATTATTACTACGCATTGCCGATGTGATGCACAGTGGAGAGTTGCTGCCTATGATTGACCAACACGCCAGTATAAAAGATGCGCTATTAGAAATATCACACAAAGGTTTAGGAATGACGGCAATTGTTGATCACAACCAACAATTACGTGGTATTTTTACTGATGGTGATTTACGGCGCTTACTGGATAATCATATTGATATACACAACACCAGCATTGGCGAAGTCATGTCAGAGAACCCACAAACTATTTCACCACAACTTTTAGCCGCAGAAGGGCTAAAATTAATGGAAGATAACAAAATTAATGGCTTATTGGTGACCGAAAACAACCAATTAGTCGGGGCGCTAAATATGCACGATTTACTTAAAGCCGGTGTTATGTAACGTTATTATATACTGTCTCTCTATCTGGAAATTATCGGCAACACCTAAGAAAATAAAGGCTTAAGTCTATGACTTTTAAAAAGCTATTCTATGTACTATTAATGATTGTCTGTGCATGGCTAGGCTACTATCTACTTGAACAACACTGGCGACAAGATGTCCAAATAAAACCCAATGATGAAAAACCAATGTTTATTGGTAATAAAGTCAGTAACACCAGCTTTGACTTGAAGGGCACCCGTCAATATCAAATCGATGCCGAGCATCTTGAGCATTTCAATGTCAGTGGTGAAACGATTTTTACCAAGCCAGTCTTGTGGATATTTAAACTGGGTACAGATGCAGAATGGCGAGTCAGTGCTAACAGTGCCAAATTAGAACAAGATAAAATTTTACATCTACAAGGTAATGTTCGTATTTTCAATCTGTTACCAAACTCAGATATTCAGGTTATTAAAACAAATAATCTGCGCTTAAATTTGGTTAATAAAGATTTTAATACCAATGATCATGTCACTATCAATGGCCCAGTTTTTCAAAATGAAGGCGATGGCATGAAAGGCAATATGAGTCGTAACGTGGCAACTCTCTTAAAAAATGTAAAAGGTAGATATGAACCGACTAAAAATTAGTACTCTACTATGCTTGTTGTGTATCAGTGCACCAACATGGGCAATGAAAAGTGACACCAAGCAACCCATTTATATTGATTCAGACAGTCAACAAGTTGATATGCCGAATAATATTGTGACATTTATCGGCAATGTTAAATTACGCCAAGGTACGATGGATATTCGCGCCAATAAAGTTGTCGTTACTCGACCCAAGACGCAGTCACAACAACAAACCATCATGGCATATGGAGAACCGGCAACATTCCATCAAATCCTAGACGATGGTAAACCGCTTGATGGCGAAGCATTAAAAATGCGTTATGAGACAGCAACTGAACGCTTAAAAATGACGGGCAAAGCACAATTAAATCAAGAAGGTAGTAATATTAAAGGTAATGTGATTACCTATAATATTCGAGACCAACGTTTAGTAGCAGAAAGCGGCAACAAAGAGCGTGTCACCACCGTGATACAACCAAGTCAATTAAACAATAATAAGAAATAAACAGTATTTATGGCTATTCTAAAAGCTGAACACCTTGCAAAAAGTTACAACGGACGCAAAGTCGTTTCCGATGTTAGCCTTGAGGTCGAATCAGGAAAAATTGTTGGTTTACTTGGTCCTAATGGTGCGGGTAAAACCACGTCATTTTACATGATCGTTGGTTTAGTTAGCCGTGATGAAGGCACGATAACCATTGATGGTGAAGATATCAGCCTTCAACCAATGCATAATCGTTCACGGATGGGTATTGGCTACTTACCACAAGAAGCCTCAATTTTTCGTCGCTTAACCGTTTATAACAACTTAATGGCAGTATTAGAAACACGCAAAGAGTTAACAAAGGAAGGTCGTCAAGATAAAGCTGAAGAGTTGCTCGATGAGTTTAATATTCAGCACATTCGCGATAGTTTAGGGCAAGCACTATCAGGAGGAGAACGTCGTCGAGTTGAAATCGCACGAGCATTGGCCGCTAACCCTAAGTTTATTCTACTTGATGAACCGTTTGCAGGTGTCGACCCTATTTCGGTCATTGATATCAAAAAGATCATTAAACATTTACGAGATCGTGGGTTAGGGGTATTAATTACTGACCATAACGTCCGTGAAACACTGGATGTCTGTGAGCATGCTTATATTGTAAGCCAAGGTCATCTGATCGCTAATGGTACCCCAGATCATGTGCTCAATCATGAACACGTTAAACGGGTTTATCTGGGTGATCAATTCCGGCTCTAGCATTCACCATTGGCTATTGATTACAAATAATAACAACAATAACAATAAGGTGTATCAACGTTAATGAAAACTTCGCTCCAACTTAAGCTCGGTCAACAGTTAGCAATGACGCCTCAGCTACAGCAAGCGATTCGCTTGCTGCAACTATCCACATTGGAGCTCCAACAAGAGATCCAAGAGGCGCTTGATGGCAATCCTCTACTAGAGCTAGATGAAACACTTGAGGCGGAAGAAGTAAACACTAACAACGAAACCTCAATTGTAGAAACCACCACTAACGACACCAGCGATAATCTTGATGACATTGAGAGCTTTGATACTGCAGAAGCCCTCGAAACCCGTGAACTACCAACCGAACTGCCCATCGATAGCACTTGGGACGACGTCTACAGTGCTGGAACAGGCAGTGCAGGTATCGCAATGGATGATGACATTCCAAGCTACCAAGGCGAAACCACCGAGTCATTACAAGATTATTTAATGTGGCAAGTACATTTAACACCGTTCAGTGAAACTGATTTAGCGATTGCGATAGCCATTATTGATGCTGTTAATGAAAAGGGTTATCTCAGTTGTACTACCGCCGAAATCTTAGAAAATTTCGATGATGAAGAACTTGAAGTTGAACTAGATGAAGTAGAAGCGGTGCTGAAACGAGTGCAACAATTTGACCCATTAGGGGTTGCCTCTCGTGATCTAAAAGAATGTTTACTGCTCCAACTCGCTACCTATCCTGAACACACCCAATGGCTTGCCGAAGCTAAAATGCTATTGCGCGAACACATAAAATTATTAGGTAATCGTGATTATCGTCAGTTAATGCGCGAAACTAAACTCAAAGAGCCTGAACTAAAAGCAGTCATGGATCTCATTCACAATTTAGATCCTCGACCAGGTAACCGCGTTGTTTCAACTGAAACTGAAT
Source organism: uncultured Photobacterium sp. (assembly GCA_947039005.1). Classification (GTDB taxonomy): domain Bacteria; phylum Pseudomonadota; class Gammaproteobacteria; order Enterobacterales; family Vibrionaceae; genus Photobacterium. The sequence continues at coordinate 39,437 of CAMQXY010000005.1, read as the reverse complement.
ATGTTATTCCCGACGTCTCTGTTTTTAAAGATAACGGCAACTGGGTCGTCAGCATTAATCCTGACAGCATTCCACGCATCAAGGTTAATCAGCAATACGCCGCATTAAGTAATAACTCCCGCAATAGTGCTGATGGCCAGTTTATTCGCACTCACCTTCAAGATGCCAAATGGCTGATTAAAAGCCTCGAAAGCCGCAATGAAACCTTGCTAAAGGTTGCTCGCTGTATTGTCGAACAACAGCACGATTTTTTTGAATTTGGCGAAGAAGCCATGAAGCCGATGGTTCTTAACGACATCGCGCTCGCGGTTGAAATGCACGAATCCACCATATCCCGAGTTACCACTCAAAAATATATGCATACACCTCGGGGTATTTTTGAATTGAAATACTTCTTCTCAAGTCATGTCAGTACGGATAATGGCGGTGAATGTTCATCGACCGCTATTCGCGCATTGGTGAAGAAACTTGTTGCTGCTGAAAACCAGGCTAAACCCCTGAGTGACAGCAAAATTGCGACTTTATTGGCAGAACAAGGAATTATGGTTGCGCGACGAACTATCGCAAAATACCGTGAATCTTTAGGAATTCCGCCATCAAATCAGCGAAAATGTCTGATCTAAATCGGATCAGCGCCAACAAAAGGAAGATGTCTATGCAAATCAATATTACCGGACACCATGTTGATGTAACCGATTCACTGCGTGAGTATGTCAGTACCAAGTTTGAAAAGTTAGAGCGCTTCTTCGACAAAATCAATACCGTTCACGTGATCTTAAATGTCGAAAAGCTCCAACAAATTGCTGAAGCTACTCTGCATATTAATTCAGGAGAAATCCACGCCAAGGCTGATTCTGAAAATATGTATGCCGCGATTGACGAATTGACTGATAAACTGGTCCGTCAATTAAACAAACACAAAGATAAACTCAATAGTCACTAATCATGCAACTGAGTAAAGTATTGAGCCTGGACTGCACTAAAAGTGCAGTCCCCTGCTCCAGTAAAAAACGCGCGCTTGAGCTCATTAGTGAGATCGCCGCAACACATCTTGATCAAAATCCGCAGCCATTATTTGAATGTATGCTCAATCGTGAAAAATTGGGTACCACAGGTATTGGTAACGGCATTGCGATTCCTCACGGCCGAATAAGTAACAGTGATCATGCGATTGCTGTCCTGATTCAATGCCAAGATCCGATCGATTTTGATGCCATTGATGGTCAGCCAATTGATCTATTATTTGCGCTTCTGGTGCCAGAAGAGCAATGTAAAGAGCATTTATCAACGCTTGCCAGCATGGCAGAAAAGCTTGGTAATAAGAAAATTTGCAAGCAATTACGCAATGCGAAAACAGATCAAGAATTATATAACATACTGACTGATGAAGAGATAATCAGTGCAGATTCTCAATAAAAAGGTAGCTTAACCATGAGGTTAATGGTTGTTAGTGGCCGCTCAGGTTCAGGAAAATCTGTCGCGTTACGCGTACTAGAAGATTTAGGTTATTACTGTGTTGATAACCTACCTGTACACCTGCTGCCACAATTTGTAAATGATATCGCCAATAGCGAACAAGATATTGCGGTTAGCATTGATATTCGTAATATGCCGCCGCATCAAGGCGAACTTGAAGCTATTTTTAAAAATTTACCCAATGATGTTGATATCAACGTTATTTTTCTCGATGCTGATGATAAAGAACTGGTCAAACGCTACAGTGAAACCCGCCGTTTACACCCACTTTCTCGCCACAATATGAGCTTAGAACAGGCAATTCAGTCAGAAAGCCTGCTACTCAGCGATCTTAAAGAACATGCTGATCTTGTCATTGATACGACTAACCGTTCAATTCATGATTTAAGTGAAACCGTACGAGCCCGAGTGCTCGGTCGTGAAGCTCGTGAATTAGTATTAGTATTTGAATCTTTCGGTTTTAAACATGGACTACCATCGGATGCCGACTATGTGTTTGATGTCCGTTTTTTACCTAATCCTCATTGGGTGCCAGAACTCAAATCACAAACGGGCCTAGATCAACCCGTAAAAGATTTTTTAGCCGCTCATGCTGAAGTGAATAAACTTAACTATCAAATTCGTAATTTTCTTGAGACTTGGTTACCCATGCTAGAAAAAAACAACCGTAGTTATGTCACAGTCGCAATTGGTTGTACGGGTGGTCAACACCGTTCAGTCTATATCGCTCAGCAACTGGCTGATTATTTTACCCAACAAGGTCAACAAGTACAGATTCGTCACCGCACGCTAGAAAATTATAAATGACCATCAAGCGTGAATTATTTATTCGTAATCGTCTCGGGCTTCATGCCCGAGCAGCGATTAAATTAGTTGAGTTAGCCCAAAGTTTTTCTGCGGTCATTACCATCACTAATGGTGATAATAGCGCTACCGCAGATAGTGTGATGGGTTTATTAATGCTCGATTCCGCCCAAGGTCAAAAAATCATGGTCAGTGCTGATGGTCTAGATGAAAAATCTGCATTAATTGCTATTTCAAGCTTAATTGAAGCCGGATTTGATGAAGAAAGTTAATCACCACTACGATTACTAACAACCAATCATTAACTTTAGATTATATTTCACTTCTTATTAAACTCTTTTTTACACATTAAACGGGCTTATCAAATACGCTTTTTAGAGCTAATTCATAGATAAAAAGCATGATTAACAGATATATCGCCCTTCTTATCATACGTATCACCAATACTTCTCTGGCTTATTCCATAATTAAATATAAATCAGCAGGAGACAAAGGCTAACCGATTACGTTAAAATTCAGCTTATTGCGCCATCAAATATAAGTGGGCCTAATACCTATGGCGGATGTATTAGAACAAGATCAAACCCATCACACACTTCAAGAAGTCAACAAAGCCCTTGAAAATGGCATGTTTGTCCATGTTCGCCGGTTACTCCAAGATATGGAGCCGGAGGATATTGCTCACCTGTTAGAAGCCTCTCCACCGAAAGAACGTCAAGTCTTATGGCAATTGACGGATCCTGAAGAGCAAGGTGAGATCCTTGATGAGCTTTCTGAAGATGTAAAAGATGGCATCGTCTCGCAAATGGAACCAGAAAAACTGGCAGCCGTTACCGAGGGGATGGAAAGTGATGACGTTGCATACGTATTGCGTAGCCTCTCTGATGAGCGTTACCAAGAAGTATTGGCACAAATGGATGCCACCGATCGTCATCGTATCGAAGAAGCACTCGCCTATCCGGAAGATACTGCCGGTGGGATGATGAGTACCGATTTTATCACTATTCGTGGTGACGTAACTGCCGATGTGGTATTACGTTATTTACGCATGCGTGGTGAACTTCCAGAAGCAACTGATTCACTATATGTTGTTGATGAAAAACAAATTTTAATTGGTCACTTATCACTATCAACCTTAATCACCACTCAACCTGATATTGAAATCAAAGATGTAATGCAAGATGCTGATGAAGCGATTGCGGTTGATATGGCTGATAGTGAAATAGCCAATCTTTTTGAACGTCGAAATTGGCTATCAGCTCCGGTTGTTGATGCTAATAATCATCTTTTAGGCCGTATTACTATTGATGACGTAGTTGACTTGATCCGTGAAGAAGCGGAGCACTCAATGATGTCTATGGCGGGTATGGATGACGACGAAGATACTTTTGCACCCGTTTTAAAATCAGCCAAAAGCCGAAGCATTTGGCTTGGCGTCAATGTACTGACAGCATTAGCAGCCGCATCTGTTTCCAATATGTTTGAACACACTTTACAACAGATGGCAACTGTCGCGGTACTGATGACTATCGTCCCTTCAATGGGTGGTGTGGCAGGTAACCAAACGGTAGCACTGGTTATTCGTGGTCTAGCTGTAGGTCATATCGGTGATACCAACACCCGTTGGCTACTGAGTAAAGAAGCCCGCGTCGGTTTAATTAACGGCGTGGTTTGGGCGTTAATTATCGGTCTGGTGGTCTTTGTTTGGAAAGGCAGCTTGATACTTAGCGTGATTATGGCAGGAGCGATGTTAGCGAACCTGTTTATTGCTGGTGTCGCTGGGGTATTAATTCCAATTGGACTTAAAAAACTCAAAATTGACCCAGCACTTGCTGGCGGTATGGCACTCACAACCTGTACTGACATTGTTGGTTTAATGGTGTTCTTAGGTCTAGCAACGATCTTTATTACACCTTAACACGTAGCCAAATAACTCATCAAAAAAAGCCCGAACCAATAACTTGATTCGGGCTTTTTTATTCAGACTAACTTGCTTGTTCGAATAATATTATTCGCCAGCAATTTTCATTGAATCTAACAACATCGAACCGGTTAGGATCTGACTGCGAGTTTCAGTATCACTACCAATCGCAACAATATTTTGCATCATATCTTTAAGATTACCCGCAATGGTAATTTCAGAGACAGGGTATTGAATTTGACCATTCTCAACCCAGAAACCAGCAGCACCACGCGAATAGTCACCAGTGATAATGTTAACCCCCTGGCCCATCAATTCAGTCACCAACAAACCACGATCCATCTTCTTCAGCATTTGCTCAAAGTTTTCACCGGTTGATGACACTATCCAGTTGTGAATACCACCAGCATGACCCGTTGGCTGCATCTTCATCTTACGCGCCGCATAACTGGTTAGTAGGTACGTTTGCAGTGCACCGCCAGTGATGATCTCACGATCATAGGTCGCTAAACCTTCGCTATCAAACGGCGTACTCGCCATACCACGTAGAATATGTGGACGCTCACTGATATTTAACCACTCTGGGAAAATTTGCTCACCCAGTTTATCAAGTAAGAATGACGATTTACGGTATAAATTAGCGCCGCTGATCCCCATCACTAAATGACCAAACAATCCTGTTGCAACATCAGCTGCAAACATCACTGGCGCTTCACGCGTCGTCAGTTTTTGCGGATCAATACGGCTAACCGTACGCTCAGCAGCATGGCGACCAACACGTTCTGGCGTCCACATATCAGAGGCTAAACGTGAAGTAGTATAGCTATAATCACGCTCCATATTGCCATCTTTACCTTCACTGATCACACAACAACTAATGCTATGACGACTAGAAGCATAGCTGGCTAACATGCCGTGACTATTACCATAAACACGCACACCATAATGACTGTCGTAGCTAGCACCGTCACTTTGTTTTATACGCGGATCAAAAGCCAGTGCAGCTTCTTCAGCTGCAATTGCAATGGCAGCAGCATGATCAGGTTCAGGCTCATCAGGATGAAATAAGTCTAAATCAGGAATATTACGCGCCATTAGTTCCGCAGGACCAGGACCTGCAAATGGATCTTCAGAGGTGTAATTTGCAATATCTAAAGCAGCCGCAACAGTTTGAGCAATCGCAGCTTCACTTAAATCTGATGTCGATGCACTGCCTTTACGGTTACCACGGTAAACCGTAATGCCTAAGGCACCATCACTATTAAATTCAACGTTTTCAACTTCACACATTCGAGTTGAAACACTGATACCTGTTGTTTTGTTAATGGCTACTTCGGCTGCATCAGCCTGTTTACCAGCGACTTCAAGCGCTTTTGCTACTGCGGCTTCAAGTTCAACGCGCTGATGAGCAACCTGTTCTCTTACGTCCATACAATCACTTAAGGTTAGGGTTTAGCTTATTAGTTATAGAATAATGTAATTTACGCCCAAAATCGTTATTAAACTGATAAAATAGAACTATTGATACAATGAGTGAGCCCATTTATGAGCCGTAAAAATAAAAAAGCCCCTTGGGATGAAGAAGAAGAAATCATCTGGGTAAGTAAGTCAGAGATGAAACGCGACATGGAAGAGTTGCAAAAAATTGGTGAGGCACTGGTTGATCTAACACCCAATGCTCTTGCAAAAGTGCCATTAGATGAAGAAATGATGGCCGCAATTAAAGATGCGCAACGCTTTAGTAAAGAAGCGCGTCGTCGTCAATTGCAGTTTATTGGTAAGCAGATGCGTCATATGGATCTCGAACCAATTCAAGCAGCTCTCGACAAATTAAATAATAAACACTCACAACACACCGTTGCCCTTAAAAAGCTTGAAATGAAACGTGACAAGCTAATTGAAAATGGTGACAGTATGCTTAATGCCATTATGGTTGATCATCCAGAGGCTGATCGCCAACACTTGCGTCAATTGGTTCGTCAAGCAACCAAAGAAAAGGCACAAGAAAAAACGGGTAAAGCATCACGTGAGATTTTTCAATATCTAAAGTCTTTATACCTTGCCGATTAATCGCAACGGGTACTAAAACACAGATAATAAAATGCCAGCATCTCTGCTGGCATTTTTTATTTCAATAGCATTGATCGTGACTGATGTTTACTCAGTGCCGCCAACGGTTATTGAATCAATTTTTAATGTAGGTTGGCCAACACCTACAGGCACGCTCTGACCTGCTTTACCACAGACACCAACCCCACGGTCGATATCAAGATCATTACCGACCATCGACACTTGCTGCATCGCTTCAATACCACTACCGATTAAGGTTGCACCTTTAATTGGACGGGTAACTTTACCGTTCTCAATTAAATAAGCTTCTGAGGCAGAGAACACAAATTTACCCGAGGTAATATCAACCTGACCACCACCAAAGTTTGGCGCATAAATACCATTTTTAACACTAGCAATGATTTCTTCAGGAGTATGTTCGCCAGGTAACATGTAAGTATTGGTCATACGTGGCATCGGTAAATGGGCATAAGATTCACGACGACCATTACCTGTTGGCGCTACGCCCATTAGACGCGCATTCAACTTATCTTGCATATAACCTTTCAGCTTACCGCCTTCAACCAATACATTATGTTGACCTGGTGTGCCTTCATCATCAATGTTAACTGAGCCACGACGATTAATCAGCGTTCCATCATCAACAATCGTACAAAGTGGCGATGTAACCTGCTGCCCGATTTGACCGGCAAACATTGATGAACCTTTACGGTTAAAATCACCTTCTAAACCATGACCAACGGCTTCATGTAATAATACACCCGGCCAACCAGCGCCCAATACAATCGGCATTGTGCCAGCAGGTGCAGCATCCGCTTCAAGGTTGACTAATGCTTGGCGAATGGCTTCATCAGCAAAAAAGATCGCTTGGCTTTTACCGGTAGAATCTTCAGTTAAAAACGTTTCATAGCCATAACGACCACCGCCGCCTGCACTACCACGCTCACGCTTATCGCCTTTCTCAACCAATACTGTCACTGACAACCGTACTAATGGACGTATATCTGCCGCATAAGTGCCATCTAATGCCGCCACTAATACTTCTTCGTAAACACCATTAATACTGGCTGACACTTCAGTAACTAAAGGCTCTTTAGTACGAATGTAGCGATCAATTTCTTCAAGCAAGGCAATCTTTTGATATTTATCAAAACTACCTAGTGGGTTGATTGGCGAATAAATACCTGATGATGCCATCGGTGCAAACGTTTGAACTTTACCGTTACCACCTTGACGCACAATCCCACGTGCCGCTTTGGCACTTTGGGTTAATGCTAATAGGTTAATTTGATCAGAATAAGCAAAACCTGTTTTTTCACCAGCAACAGCACGTACACCAACACCGCGATCAATATTAAATGATCCATCTTTGATGATGCTGTCTTCTAAAACCAACGACTCATGCCAGCATGACTGAAAATATATATCAGCATAATCAACATCACGGGTGGCAATTAAGCCAAGGATCTTATGCAATTCATCACGACCAAGACCAGATTGGTCTAGCATGGTACTTTCTACAGTGTTAAGGGTCATTAATTTGCTCTTAATTATTGAATATGACTGAACACCAATCGGGCATGATCAGCCACTGGCATATTTGTGCGAATCTTATTCGCTAATTGTAAATCAACATTTGCTATCAGAACACCCGTTCCTTGTTGTTGACAAGCAACCACTTGCCCCCACGGATCAACAATCATTGAATGACCCCACGTTTCTCGGGTCTCATTGTGCTCACCCCACTGCGCAGCAGCAACCACCCAACACTGAGTTTCAATGGCACGTGCACGTACTAATACTTCCCAATGGGCTCGCCCTGTTAGTTTAGTAAATGCCGCAGGGATCACTATAATATCAGCACCTTGCTGACGTAACTCACTGTAAAGTTGAGGGAAACGAATATCATAACAAATTGACAGCCCTAATTTACCAAAAGGGGTATCGATCACTTTAATATCATCGCCTGCTTTAAAGATATCAGACTCACGATAACTATGATGCTTATCGGCAACATCAACATCAAACATGTGCATTTTATTATAATGAGCGTGTACTTTTCCCTGATCATCAAATAAAATCGCAGTGGTCGTAATGCTACCATCAACTTGTAAAATGGGCATTGAACCTATCAATAACCAAATCCCTAATTGTTGCGAAAACTGAGATAACTGTTGTTGCAATGGTCCATTACCTAATGGCTCAGCCCAACGTTGATAATCGGCTTTACTGCCAAAAACGACGGTATTTTCAGGGGTAACAACTAATTTAGCCCCTTGTAATTGTAACCCTTGCATAAACTTTTTTAGTTGGCTCAGGTTACGCTCAGGATCAGTACCTGAATTCATTTGTACTACACCAATTTTGGTCATGGCTATCTCCCTGAACGATTACTGAAACTAATTAGACTCATCGGCTATCACGACAACAGTAACGGCTTCAACGTTAAAGATTACTGCTGTCTGGTACTTTGTATTCACCTTCTAACCGAGATCTTTCGACAACTTTCGGTGAGGCTATTGGTCCCGTAATTTGATAATTCACTTGGGTGATCACATCTAATACCGGTGATAATACGGTTGAGATTGCAAAGACATACAATGCGACTTGCGGTGCGACAGCAAAGGCTGTTATCACTGGTAATCCTGAGGTGAAATCAGGAATAAATTTGACGTTAGCGTTAATTTTTTCATCAATCAGATTAACTTTACCATTGATAGACATATCACCCGCTAACGCTTGCATTTTAATATTATCGCTATTAAAAATACCGTCTTTAATGGTGCCGTCACCACGAATATAATTAAAGGCTAAACCGTTATCAAATATACCTGAAAAATCGAGTTTCATTTTTCGTATAATCGAATCAAGACTGAATAAACCTAATAACCGCCCTGCACCACCAACACCACTAACAACACCTTTGCCAATATCTGTCGCTACCTTGCCATTTAATGTAGTGCGATCAATATTCCAAGGCGTACCTTGCCAATCAACCATGACATGAGTATTAAACGGTGCATCTTGCACACCGCCAGAGATCCCAAACCGATCGAGTAAATCAGTACTATTAGTGCCACTGATCGTAACATCGAGTTTGGTATGATTTCGTCGTTGACGCAGACTCCATTCACCAGAAGCGTTTAACTTCACATTACCAGATTGAATTTTAAACTGCTGCAACTGCAAACTCTGGTTTTTCTTTGCTAACGTCGCGGTTACCGCCCCTAAACGATAGCCCTGTAACCATGCATCCGCAATCGATAAGTCGATGGCAGGTATCGCTGCCATGATGCTGTGATCGTTAGCGGAAACCAAGGTTGATAGTGGTTGAGTTGCTAATGTCGACGTTAATAACGCTACCGGTGGCTGCTGCTCTAATTGCGGTAAAGTAAGATGTAATGATTTTAAAATAACATTTAATGGCTGATTTTTAACCCAAGAGATATAACCATTCGCTTCTCTCGACCCTAACTTAATTGACCATCCTCGCCCACGAGTTGCTACAGTATCAACTTGATGCCAAGTAAGACCGCCTAAGGTTAACTTACCAATCTTCGCTATCACGCGGGTTGGTAAAGGTAATGAAAATGCCGCAGTCTGAGTCGTTGTCCCTGACGATAATGAAGCATGGTTATCCGTTAATTGTTTTACTACTGCCAGCCATTGATCAGCATTAAATTGACGACTATTAATTTGTACTTGCTGGCCTTGTAATGGCAGGGGTAATAACTTTTTGGTACCTATAGCGAGATTACTAGCAGTAATTGTTGGCACTTTGGGCAGCAACGATACTTGTGCTTGATAACTAACATCAGGTAATAAAGCTTGAGCATACAACTGGGTTTTATTACCGTTAACGCTGACCGTTAGCGCCGCAGCAGTGTCTTGAGGTTGCTGTAATGGATAAGGTAATTGAGTACTGATATGGGTTAAGGGGATTGTAACTCCAACGTTATAATCAAACCCACTCGGTTTAATATTAACCCCAATCTGAGCCTTCCAATCACTACTACCATTAACATTCTTTAATACGGCTGGCGGTAAATAAGCGTTTAATTTAGCTAATTGCCATTGCCCACCAACACTGATATTGACTTTATAATCGGCTGATTTATTAACGTTATTACCATCAAACCCAAACTGAATTGGCTGTTGATATAACAATCCTGTTAGCCCTTGGGCGTTAATTTTATTATTATGAAAACCTAAGCTACCGTTGACATTCTCGATCACTAAATGTGGCGTCGCCAGTGTGATAGGGGTATGTTTGAAATACACTTTACCGCTAGCATCAACCTCTGTGCCATCAAACGGAATATCCAAATTAAGCCTTGCGGTAACAGGTCCAGCGACATCTATGGTCGTCAAGGCACTTCCTACCGAGCTTGCCAATGGACTGTTAAGCATATATTGCTGAACTTGAGGTCCAGTAGCAGCAAGATCTATTGCAAGTTTAAGGCGACCATGGGGCGTTAAATCAGCCTCACCGACGACGTGAGAACTACGGGCACCTAATGTTTTGACATGATTAGAATCAAGGTACATTTTGTCATTTTTAAATAACAAATTGAGCTTCATATCTTGTAATAATGGCCATTTAGGATCAAAACTAAATTTTGCCTGCGTTAATGGTACAAACGCTTGAAAAATACCATCATGATGTTGATAGGGAAAATCATTTAATGCGCCATACCAAAGAATACGTGCCGACTTAACCTTACCGCCTTTAATCGCTCTAGCTAAATAATTAGTCAAGCGATCTCCCAACGCGGGACGAGGTAAATAACGCCAAGTTTGACCAGCATCTACCACGTTAGCTTCACCATATAATGACAACCAAGGCGATCCCTCTCGCGGTATATCAACCCGAGCTTGTCCAGCAAAGCTTAAATCTGGTGTTGCCACTGCAAGTTGGTCACTCCATAACGTAGTAGTTTGAGCATCCCGATGCCAATAAGCCTGTATTTGAGCTTGGTTAATTTTGAGCGGTTTAGCAAACACACGCTCATAGGCAAAGCTATCGGATGCGACATTGAGGGTGACTTTACCTTGCTGACCATCCCCTGCAATAGTGGCATTTAAATGATTGATCCCCGGGATCCATTGCCATGGTTTAACACTTAACTGTTGTACCTCAAATGAAAAACGAGGCACCTTACCTTGCTCACCCGCAACCCGAATCTGAGTCAATAAACCACTAGGTTTAAGGTGCAGCACCGAATTAACCAACGAATTGGTTGACGGTAAAAAATCAATTAATGGCAATAGCCGTTGCAAAGCAATATTACTTAATGCCAATTTCCAGTGCTTTAATTGATCGTGATCCGTAAAACTTAATTGCCCCGCGATATCAAAGGTTGGCCACGCAATATCATCGGTATAAATAGCAAATTTTTCAGTATCAATCCGCCATGTTCGTGAACCATCCGCTAATCGAATCGGTCTTAATGCCACCAGCCCCTGTTGAATATTAATTTGATGCTGCTGATTATCTGCTTGCCAATCAATAATACTGTTATTGATCTTCGCTTTGCCATTCTCAATCTGACCTTGTTTTAGCGTCAACCACGCTTCGACCCCAATTTCGCTATGGGTAATATTTGCCATCCCTGCGAGTTGTTTATTCAACCATGGCGTGACGGAAACATGCTCACCTTTAATATACAAAGTACCGGATACACTATTAAGCCCACCTTGTTCAGAGATATTGGCTTTAACCGCTAACTGACCGAGATCAGTGTTGGTAAAATTAATACTGCCTTGTGCCAAATGACGCCCGTTAACATTGGCCCAATCAAGCTGTTTAATATTAAGTTGTTGTTGAATACCTGATGGGGCAATAAAAGACACCGATGAATCGAGGAGTTGAAACTGCCCTAAGCGGGTAAAAAATAGCGGCTCTAAACGTTGGGCTAAACTAACATCAGCGATATTTGACGATGCTGAAGACGGCTTTATTTTAGTAAGATCAAGATCAACCTGACGAATGGTCACTTGTTTGAAAATAGGGCGTAAATGCAGTGCAGACTGCCAAATATCAAAATAAAACCCAACCTGACCAATTTTAGCCAACGGTTGCGAGTTATGCGCGGCAGAGATCGTAATATCCGTTAACGTTAAAACAGGGCCAGCAGCTTGCCAGTGCCCTTCAATATCGGCTAACTTTAAAGAAATATCCGCCTGCTGAGACACCCATTGTGCTATCGGCTGGCGGTAATCATTGAGGTGAGGAAGCAGTAACCTTAAGCCAGTGATTACTGAAGCTAATAGTAACGATATAATCACTATCAACCATAAACCACCGCGTACAAGGCGTACGAGTATCTTGGGCACTGTTACTTCCTCACTGAGTACATTACATCATTACCACATCAAATTGCTCTTGAGTATAAAGAGGCTCTGGTTTGATTTTTACTTGCTTACCGATAAACACTTCTAGCTCCGCTAACGCATGATATTCATCACCCGCTAAGGCATCACCAACAGCTAATGATACATAAACCACAAATCGATCAGCATCATAAGCGCGATTAACCCGTGTTATTTCACGTAGAATTTCGTAACACACACTTTCAACTGTTTTGACGGTACCGCGACCTTCACAAGAGGGGCAAGTATTGCATAACACATGCTCAATACTCTCACGAGTACGTTTACGAGTCATTTCTACCAACCCAAGTTGGGTAAAGCCGTTGATATTGGTTTTAACCCGATCAAACGACAATGCTTGCTCTAAAGCCTGTAATACACGACGTTGATGCTCTTCCAATGCCATATCAATAAAGTCGATAATAATAATGCCACCTAAATTACGTAAACGTAATTGACGCGCAATCACTTTAGTGGCTTCAATATTAGTATTGAAAATGGTTTCATCAAGATTGCGACGACCAACAAACGCACCAGTATTAATATCAACGGTGGTCATGGCCTCAGTCTGATCAATAATTAAATAACCGCCCGACTTCATTTCAACTTTACGATCAAGCGAACGTTGGATCTCAGCTTCAGTATCGTAAAGATCGAAAATAGGCTGATCACCTGAATAATATTCAATATTTTCGGTAACTTCAGGCACGAACTCATCGGTGAATTCTTTAAGCTTATCAAACGCAATCCGAGAATCGACTTGAATATGATTAATTTGAGTACCAACAAAATCACGTAAAATACGCTGCGCTAAACCTAACTCACCATATAACATTGAACGTGGTTTATATTTCGCACGACGTTCAATGACTTTACGCCACAAATGCTTTAAAAATGCTGCATCTTGTGCCACTTCATCAGGATCAGTCCCTTCCGCGGCGGTACGAATAATAAAGCCACCAAGATGATCACAATGCTGCGCTACCGCTTTCTTTAATCGATCGCGTTCTTTTTCACATTCAATCCGCTGTGATACACCGACATGGCTTGCACCAGGCATAAACACTAAATAACGTGATGGCAGGGTAATATCGGTGGTTAAACGTGCCCCTTTAGTACCCAATGGATCTTTAACCACCTGCACTACAATATCTTGTCCTTGACGAACTAACTCTGAAATATCACGAACTTTAAATTGTTTTTTTTCATTTTCCGCCACACATTCAGTGTGAGGAACAATGTCTGACGCATGCAAAAATGCCGCTTTATCTAAACCAATATCAACAAATGCCGCTTGCATTCCCGGTAGGACACGGCTTACACGCCCTTTGTAAATATTGCCGACGATGCCTCGCTTTGATTCACGTTCAATGTGGATCTCTTGCAAAACACCCCCATCAATCATTGCAACACGCGTTTCACTCGGCGTCACATTTATTAGCAGCTCAGTGCCCATGGTTGCCTCTACTTATAACTTTAAAAAATCTTGTACCATGATGTCGGTTTCCACTAACGGTAACCCCATCACAGCGTAATAACTGCCGTCGATACGGGTAACAAATTTGCCGCCTATCCCCTGAATACCATAGCTTCCAGCTTTATCTTGTGGTTCACCACTTTGCCAGTATTTTTTAATATCGTTATCGGACAAAGTTTTAAACCACACTTGAGTGGTAACTAAACAGGTTTGACTGTGTGATGATGTCGCTAAGGTGACAGCGGTCATCACTTGATGTTGCCGTCCTGATAATAACCTCAGCATACGCGCAGCATCCTCAAAATCGACTGGTTTTTCTAGAATTTGTTGATCTACCACAACAATAGTATCAGCACCGAGTACTGGAATATCACTATCGGCGGCTTTTACACCTGCAAAAGCTTTATCGCGTGACAAGCGTTGCACATATTGTGCCGCTGTTTCTTGGGCTTGATGACATTCTTCAACATCTACCACTATACGCTCAAAGTTATAACCAAGTTGGGTCAAAAGCTCCATCCGACGCGGCGAACCAGAAGCAAGGTAAAGTTGAATAGATGACATAATTATCCTTTGTTAACTAATGCGGGATTCAAGCAATAAGCTATACCGTATTAAATACTCGTTGATTAAATGATTTCGCAATTGTTGCGCCAAAAGCACAAAGGGGGATACCTACTGGCTCCCCCTATAATGTTAATCGTGACTAGCGAATCGCTAATTTACGTCGAATCCGGCGCAGTAATAAAAATAGCCAGGGCCATAATATAAAGTTTAATAGCACCGCCAATAGTTGCTGCGGATAAAAACTAATATTTGAGACTAAATATTCAGCCCAGAATTCAATTAACTTACCGGCCAAGGATAATAACGCAATCACAATAGCTTGCTGCCATAATGATAAATTACGTAATACCCTAAAGTTAAGCGCAATAATATAAGCAATCACTGACAACATTAACCCGCGCACACCAAGCGTTGAGCCTAAAATTAAATCCCATAATAGACCCACGATTAAAGCGGTACCAACATTAACCCGATGGGGTAATGCTAATACCCAATAGCACGTCACTAATACTACCCACGATGGCCTAAAAGGTTCAAGTTCACCAGGCCAAGGCACAGCTTGTAACACGAGTGCAAACAGAAACGATAACCAAATCCAGATTCGACCATGTGCTTTATTAGTTGGCATTAGTTACCTTCTTCAATGCTGGCACAGCAGGATCAGCCGTTATTGCTGTTGCAGGTGCTGTTATTACCGGTGCAGGTGGTTGCGATGTCACAGCATTAGCAGCATTAACAGCATTAACAGGAGCAACCTCTGCCGTTGCTTTATCACTCATTTTAACGCGATCAGTTGGCCATACCAGTAATAGATAACGCAAACGATCAAACTGAACCAATGCTTTTGCTGTGATCTGTGCAAATGGACGCTTATTATCAAACGAGAATGATGTTACCCGCGCCACAGGATACCCTTCTGGATAACGCCCCCCTAAGCCAGAACTTACCAGTAAATCACCTTTTTTAATGTCAGTACTGCTTGGTACATGCTCAAGTAAAATCTGATTATTCCGTCCACCACCGGTTGCAATAACACGAATATCATTACGAACAACCTGTACTGGAATCGCATTGGTAGGATCGATTAATAATAACACCCGGCTATTATGTGCCCCAACATAAGACACTTGGCCAACAATACCTCTATCATTGATAACGGGCTGACCTTCATAAACACCATCAATACGACCTTTATCAATCATCACTTGATAGCTATAGGGATCAGAATCAACCGCCATCACCTCTGCCACCATTTTACGTTCATCGCGAACAAATGGAGAACCGAGTAAATCTCTTAAACGCTGGTTTTCTTGCTGTAGTTGATCAAGTAATAACATATTACTTTTCATGACTAATAAATCACGCTTTAATGCTTTATTTTCTGTCAATAATCGTTGATGAGAACTGAATTGCCCACGCAAAACATCTAACATTTCACGCGGTAAATTTGCAGTATATTGCAGCGGCGCTACCGCCGAATTCAATAAATAACGAATATTGGCAAAAGCACCAAGACGACTATCGGCTAGCATTAAGCTAGCCGATAATAATATGGCAAGAAACAGGCGTAATTGCAGAGATGGACCTCTGCCAAATATAGGTTTCATATAACGCTATAACCTGTTTAATTGGAATCCTATGATGACATTATTCTTCGCTGAAGAGATCGCCACCATGCATATCTATCATTTCAAGCGCTTTACCGCCTCCACGCGCTACACAAGTCAATGGATCTTCAGCCACAACAACTGGAATACCCGTTTCTTCTGTTAGTAGACGATCAAGATCACGCAATAACGCACCACCACCAGTAAGTACCATTCCACGCTCTGAAATATCAGACGCTAATTCAGGTGGACACTGCTCAAGCGCAACCATAACTGCAGAAACAATCCCCGTTAACGGCTCTTGTAATGCTTCTAAAATTTCATTGGAGTTCAATGTAAAACCACGTGGTACACCTTCAGCAAGGTTACGACCACGGACTTCAATTTCACGGACTTCATCACCAGGATAAGCCGATCCAATTTCATGTTTAATACGTTCAGCTGTTGCTTCACCAATCAAGCTGCCGTAATTACGACGTACATAGTTAATAATCGCTTCATCAAAGCGATCACCACCGATACGTACTGATGATGAATACACTACGCCATTTAATGAGATCACAGCAACTTCAGTAGTACCACCACCAATATCGATCACCATTGAGCCAGTTGCTTCTGAAACAGGCATACCAGCACCAATTGCTGCCGCCATTGGCTCATCAATTAAATACACTTCACGTGCACCCGCACCTTGAGCAGACTCTCGAATAGCACGACGCTCAACCTGAGTAGATCCACAAGGTACAGCCACTAAAACACGAGGGCTTGGACGTAAAAAACTATTATCATGCACTTGCTTGATAAAGTGTTGTAACATTTTTTCAGTAACGTAAAAATCGGCAATAACGCCATCTTTCATTGGACGAATTGCGGCAATATTACCTGGCGTACGGCCAAGCATTAATTTAGCGTCATGGCCGACAGCTGCAACACTTTTGGTTGCCCCCGCACGATCTTGACGAATAGCCACAACAGAAGGTTCATCAAGAACAATTCCTTGTCCTTTGACATAAATAAGGGTGTTGGCTGTGCCCAAGTCAATAGACAAGTCATTGGAAAACATGCCACGAAGCTTCTTAAACATAGTCTTCAGCTATTCCTGCAAGCGTTAAAAAATCGTAAATTGCGCTCAATGTATCAAGTGCTACCAAGTGAAACAAGATATGGATCGCTAAACCGCGTCTAGACACGCAATTTATTTACTCTATGGGTTGATTGAGGCATTTTCCGAACGATAAATGATTCTATCATTACCACGGTAATTACCAAAGGTTACCAAGCCTGACGGATCCTCGTCACCAACACCGCGCCAGTTAAATGTCAGCCATGGCTGATTAACATTTTCATTCTCAGTGCAACCAATATTACTTGCAGGCTGAGCCGCTATTCGTAGCCAAAACCGCAATTGTTGTTTGATATAACTTTCATTTTCATCAACACCGGGCAATACCTGTAACGAATAATTCTTACCTTGTGATACGTTATTGGTGGTTGCGCTTAAACTGGCTTTATCGTGAGGTTTAGAGGTATAAATAATTTGCTTACATGACCACTGACTATTAAAGTGTGAGCGACTGTCGTTAGAATTCGTCGTAAACTGATTACCATTCCAATATTCAACCTTTAACGGCATCGTCAACGGTTGATCAAATACGCCACTGGCATCATCTAACACCATCCGCCCATAACGACTATCAACCCAACCATTAAGTGGTGCAGTTAATACTTGTGGTTGATTATAGCGCTGTAATGACAGGGGCTTATTCGCAAAATCAGTACAGCCTAACACTAAGCACTCAGTTCGCGGTATCACTGACAGCCCTAAGCCAATCTTAAATGGACCATCAGCAGTGGTCACAGTTGCAACTAATTGATTGTTTTGTTTCGGTAAGCGTGTAAATGCTAGTTTACCATCACTAATAGTAAGTTGTGCCTGTTGCCATTGATGCTGCCAACCACTCATTAAATTGGATTGATCAAGCCGCGCACTAACATCATTTAAACGGGTATTTGAATTAAGATCGACCGCCGTTAATAACAACCTCTCTTTTAGCCTAGGTGCAAATGCGCCGTAATTACGCGTTGGTTCGCCAACAGCATTTTGCGCTTCAACGATAACATTTGCTTTGAAGGTTTGATCCATATAAGTAAATGGGGATGATTCAGTATGGGCATTGATGATGGCACTGTCTTTAATAACAAACTGTTTTGGATAAAAACGTCCGATGGCACGCTGACTAGGGTTTATCTTCATACCGAGATAACTATCAGCTGTCATTGCTAACTTGACACTACCAACCTCACTCCAACGCAAATCATCAAAAATCATTGCCGTATTATCATGCAAATCACTATTTTGTTGACGAGTAATACCGCTTAACTCACCTTGGTAACCGTTTTGGGGCGTATCAATGCCAACAACAGAGGCCGTTACTGTTGCTACTGGCGCGTCTTGAGCAAAGAAGTTAGGCGTAATTAGACGTTGGCAGTAATTGTTATTGGTAACATCAATAAGATTATGTAACTTATCGCCCGTTTGCCATTGCAATGGTCGTGCGCGAACCACAAATGCATCTCCTGCGGCGGCTAGACCATCACCACGACTCGCCGTCCCAGTAAAACTATCGTTAGCTTGAGGACACATCGCAAAAGTCCACGGTCGAGAGTGAATCACTACCGAGCCATCTAATTGAGTCCAATCATCAGCTTGAAATCTTAGTGGTGATCCAATGTCACAGCCACGATCACTATTACAATCACGATCGATGATATTCAATACGACTTTACCTGCATCTGAATACCTTAATTTCCCCTTTGCAACCCCATTTTCAAAGACCAGCTGAACCTCATCCATTGACCAAGATCGTTGCGGCATCGCACGTAATTCAACCTTGCTATTACCTTGAGTAGAGGGAGCTATAAATTGAGTTTCCAATGATAATTTTCTAGTGCCACTGTAACCCGTCGCGACAGTATTACTCTTTTTATCGTCAGCGCAAGCCATTGCAGTAACAGTAATATCATGAGGTTTATTGGCGATCATTAGTAAAGGATCATGACTTATTTCAAACTTAAAAGGCACAACGGTATATTGCCCCGTTGCCGTCGCTAATAGGTTCGTATTTTGTCGTAAAACGCCACGAACAGTAATGTTACCAATATAGTTTTCACTTTTTAGCCATAATTTACCCACGCCATTGGCTACTCTCACATTAATAGGTTGTGAGGCATCACTGGGGTTGGTATTGCTATTTTTAGACGTAAACCAATAAGCAAGAGTGGGCTGACTTAAACTCGTCGATACGACAAGATTGCCATTATATGTCGTGTCTATCTGGTGATTATTTTTTTGATGGACATTAAACGTTATCGGTACACGATCACAACTTAATATCTGTGCTTTTTCAGGGGTAACAACCAAATCATATTCTTTCTCTTGCACACAAGATCCCCCTCCCCAAATATTACTGTCGGTATCAATCCGTAAATTACGTGCTGTTACCGCGCCGCGTAATGTTTTAGGTCGATCAGCAATAGCAATGCCTTTACCATAATTTGCTGAAATTACAATATTACCCGCAGAATACAAATAACCGACCATCTCAACCGTACTAGATAAGTTAATCGATGCTTTTATCTCAGTATCTAAAGCGAAAGAATCAGTATCATCATTCGTACCAAATATATAGAGATTATCGGGTGATCCATTGTTATTTATTTTGCCGCTAAATTCAGCCTCTTCAACATAGATAATCGCTTGCTTCCCTCTCGCAACGGTAATAGTTGCACCTTCTCTAACTAATAAACTCTTTATTTTATAGATGCCACCTTGTAATTGGGTATTAGTGTTTGAGCCTAACTCAACTTTTAAATAATCCCCTTGCGGTAACATTAGAATATTATCACTGCCATAACTCTCAATGCATTGATCGCGGTATTGTTCTAACTCTGGAGCACTACAGACAATATTATCCAACGGAATATTATTATAAGTTGGCATTACTGGCATTTGTTTAGATTTTACTATCAAGCTTGAATCCATTTCACACGCCCATTGACTCGATAGGTTTTGACACGATTTATCTTTACCTCCCCCTTGATCAATAAAATGGTTAAAGCCTAATTGGTATTTTTTATTATTGTCAGATTTTAAATAAGGATATTGAATCCCCATTTTTATTAATTTACCATCGGATTTTTCTTTTGCATGGGACTGTGCCAATTGCGGAAAATATTCACAAAAGTTTTGAGTTTGGTTTTGAGTTGATGAAGATATTAACGTTTGAGACGGATTAATATCAGTCTCTGCTATGGCATTAATAGCAAACACCCCTAATAAAATAAACCATAACCTCATGGCTGTTTTTAAAACAAATTTCATTGCGCTAATCCCTTAACCCACACTTGTTGTTGGCGAGCCACTTGATATTGACCACTGCCACAACGCCCTGTACTGCGTAATTGGATCCGCCGCGTAGTCTCCGCACTATCACCTGAAAATTCATCACATTTAACTGTGACACTACAGCCATCGAAATCCACCAGCGGGATCTGAGTTACAATAGCCGCACAGGTTAACATTTGATTGGGATCACCGATGGGGAATAATGTATTTAAGCTAATTTCAATCCCACTATGAGCTGCAAACCACGCTCGAGTTCCGAGTATTTCTTGAGTAGTGGTTACTGCTTGCGACGCATTAATTTTGATCATTGCAGCAGCCATCATCGACATCACGGTAATAATAAAAATAGCCACCACTAAAGCGCTACCTGTTTGTGATCTTAATGAGGTAGAGAGGTTACGGGACATTCATCACCTGTACAGTATGGTTATAACGGCTCGACTCACCATTGCGAGTAAAAGTGAACTGCCAAGCCACTAATGCACTACGCACAAGGGCTACATTATCAAGTGTAAAAGCAGACATATTGGCATCTAAATATTGGGCAAGTAATACGGGTTGTGATTCGATTCCTGAGTTATCAATAATGGTGCGGGTGAGACTATTATTTTCAAGACAAAAACGCACACTTTGGGTATAAATGTAAAAACGCTGCGACAATGAACCGCTACTAAAACTATGTTGACCATCAAGTTCAAACTGCCACTGATTAGCGGCTATTCCTTTATTTATTGCCGTCACTTTAGCAACTTGATCACTAATAACATCAAAATCTTGCGGTTTATGGGGGTTAATCACGAGCATCATATTAGTTTCAAATATTGGCGCTGAGGTCTGAGTAAGAAACCCCGAAATAACATCAATATGAGTTAAATTTGGATTAATATAATCACCGCTATATTGAATCGGTCGAAAAGCTAAACAATGACCATATTCATCATCTGTCACCTCAAGACTATTGGGTACTGCATCACGCAATTCACGGCTTAAACGTTCAACCGCGAATCGCGCCTGAGATTGTAATTGCTCTCGATCACGGGTTTGTAAATAGCCTTCAGTACCAAGACTAACAAAACGACCGATACCGATGGTAATAAATGCCATCACCATGATCACCATGATCAATTCGATCAAGGTAAAACCTTGCGATTGACGCGAGATCATTAGTAATTACCCCGATACGCTGCAAACTGATAGCGCCCATAACGACCACTATCTACCACCATATTAATCCGCTTATAGTTGTGCGGTGTTACCGCTGTGGTTGGGTTCGGAATATTGGTTAAATTGTTATCGTAAAAAACAGCCACCGTTACTGTAAAGTGACTGTAATCTGCGGCAATCGAATCACCAAGGGCATTACTTAACGCAATCCCATTACCGTTTTTACACTCAGCACTGTTTCCCTGCCAGCAGCCAATATAATCATCAACTGTCGCAAACTGTTGTCTATCTGTCGTTGACGTTAAACTCATAGAACAA
Source organism: uncultured Photobacterium sp. (assembly GCA_947039005.1). Classification (GTDB taxonomy): domain Bacteria; phylum Pseudomonadota; class Gammaproteobacteria; order Enterobacterales; family Vibrionaceae; genus Photobacterium. The sequence goes on along the minus strand of CAMQXY010000005.1, from coordinate 17,256 downwards.
GGGTTATCAATAATGTTGCCTTGCAGATCTTGGGTATCATCACAGCGGATCTGCTCACCATTATCATCACTATTAGCATCAAATTTACGCGCTAGAATTTCAGTCATCATCGCATTGGCTAATGCCGCAGCACGGGCTTGATAATGCGGCTCAGCTGATAATGAAATTTGGGGCAATAAAAATCGGCTTAAAATAACCATAGCCACCGCAAAAATGACAATCGTAATAATCATTTCAATCAGCGTAAATCCACGCTGAACATGATGAACCAAGCACTTCATAAACAAGCCCCGGTATGAATATAACCCTGCTGATTAATACACATTTTTGCCTGATTGTTATTATTAGCCGTAAAGGTGATCTCACAGCCCGATCCCGTCATACACTGACGTTCACCTTGTGGATTAAATGGCTGACCGAGTAAATTAAAACCAAGAAAATAGTTCGGGGTAATCGTGACCTGATCGTTTGCTGTCGTAAGATAATTGGTGGGATTTTGTTGAGTCGCACAACCAAATAACGATTCGGTGATGGTCAAGGTGGCACAAGCTAACTGTTGTTGCATGGCGCTAATTTGAATTTGACGGCCAATTGAGATTGCTTGATCACGCATTAGCTCAGCACTAAAACTGGATTTGCTGGCGTAACGACTAGCAGCAGTAACCGAGATAATCGCCAATACAATAATCACCATCACTAACTCAATTAAGGTGAATCCCTGTTGTCGCGCCACAGCGTTAACCTTTGATAATAATTATTTAGTGATGCTATTTTTTATTTGGGAAATAGCATCACTAAATAGCGCTCCAAAGAGCGCTAGATATTAGTTATGATTTTGTTGAAGGTGTACAACCTTCGCCAGGAATAACTTTTGTTGTTGCTGCAGCTGAACTTGTCGCGCGAGTGTAAGTTACCAAACATTCAGTCTCGCTATCATTACTTTTGTATGTGTACGAGATTGATGTATTAACAACATTTCCAGCCACTTTCCAATCATCAGCAAGACCAGAAACCACAGCCGATAATGCTGCTGATGTTGCAACAGGGTAACCATATGCAGTCGGAATATCATCAACACCGACACCAGCCGCTGCGTCTTTATCCTCAATCCCCTTAATCGCAGCCTTACCATACGTAATACCAGCTGCACCATCAATCGCGCCTTTTAGACCTTGCAGTGATGACGCACGCGCATCGTCTTGCAAGTTCAAAAACTTAGGGGCAGCTGTAACGGCAAGAATACCCAAAATAACAATCACCACCACCAATTCAATTAATGTAAAACCATTTTGACGTTTCATAATTTAGTCCTTTTTCTTATGTAGATTCACTTCAACGCGACCTTGAGCCGGAATGTAAGTAAATGAATGCCCGGCAGTCACATTAGTTGCACCTGAGCGATTGCTGTTAGCTGATGCTAACTGATAATATCGGCACAATTTATCAGTCGACTGACTTTCAATTGTGGCGAAAAAAGCATATTTCCCCGTTGCAACATCGGTTATTAATGCCGTTACGGGTGGAGGGATTTGTAATAAATTAGCCATTAGATCAACACAATCTTGAACCGTTAATTGCTCAACATCCTGAGTAGGACTCGTTAACAATCCAAATGGATAACCTATTCCCCCCGAACGATTTGTTATTGCTGGGGTTAATTTAAAAACACGACCATCATAGTTAACAATATTATTGTCATTAGCGGTTCGTGGTCGACCATCCGCTTCCCATTGTGATCGCGCAAATATAACTGCCGTCGCAAAATTACCACTAATTGTTTCAATAGCGGCTTGTTTAGCTTGGTAAATAATATTAATAAATAACGGTAATGCTGTTACCGTTAATAATCCAATAACGACAATAACAATAACCAATTCAATAAATGAAAAACCTTTAGGTCGTATTGACAATGGTTATCCCTAACAACATAAACTGTCAAAAAACTATCTTGCTAGTTTCTCACCTAGTCAAAACTTTGCCAATTATTTTTTATAACTATTTAATAAATAATAATAAAATAAAAATATCATACCAATATAGACTGGTATTATTCTTATGGAGAATCACTTGGTTAACTCAATTATCAATAACGACAAAATGGATAGTTAATATAATTATTAATATCAAATTAATATCATTATCAATATTGATTTTATATTAATATCACCCCGCATTGGCGACATCTAACATCCCCCACATCGGTAAAAATATACCAAGAGCCAGTAGTAACACCATTGCCGATACCACTAGTAATAATATCGGTTCAATACGCGCTGTTAAGGTTGCTAAATCATAATCAACTTCACGATCATAAAAATCAGCCGCTTCTAATAATAAATCATCAATCTGACCGGTTTCTTCACCGACGGCGATCATCTGTAATACCAGTGGAGTAAAAATTTCGGTATTGGCGGCAGTGGTTGCAATGCTAATACCACTTTCAATACCCTGTTTCATCTCTAATAAACGCTGCTCTAAAAAATGATTATCTAATGCTTCCGCAGCCATTTTTAACGCCTGATTTAACGGTAAACCCGCACGTACCATTAAGGCAAAAGTACGAGAAAAACGCGCCATTAGAGCTCGATTGATAATGCTCCCCACAATCGGTACGCGTAATCGCCATAAATCCCACCGCAATTGCCCAGCAACAGTATTGCGCCACAAGCGAACACCCCCCAAAATGGCTGCACCGATAACAACCATTAATGGCCAATAATGAACAAATATATTTGAGGTCGTGATCAGTACCTTAGTCGGCCATGGTAAATCCACCCCAAACCGCGCAAACATACCCGCAAATTGTGGGATAACTTGAGTATTTAACACTATCATCGCTAACCCAATCGCAATAATGACAAACATCGGATAGCGGATTGCTGATTTAATCTGGCGGCGAGTATCCATCTCTTGCTGATAATAATTCGCCAACTGCAATAAAGTTTGATCCAAGCGACCTGTATTTTCACCAACATGGATCATAGACACAAATAAGTCAGAAAATACCCGTGGATGCTGCTTCATGGCCACAGATAACGAATGACCATTAGTTAACTCTGTGGCAACCATCGCTAAGGTTGAGCGTAATAATGGATGACTAGCACTTTGTTCTAAGCCTTTAAAAGCACGTAATAGTGGCACACCCGCCTTGGTTAAGCTGTATAACTGCCGACAAAAAATTACTAATACTTCAAGTGGTAACTGTTGTTGCCATAGTGTATTAACAGACAGTAATAAACCATTATCGGTGATAAGCTTAATCTCTAATGGAATAATACCTTGGCGTAATAATTGATCTGCTGCCGTTGATTGGGTTGTCGCTTCCAGTTGACCTCGAAAAATCTTACCTTGCGCATTACGGCCACGATAACTAAATCGTTTCATTGACAGGCAACCCAATCCGATAGTAATCACAATCACCTTCCGCTAAGATCATCACTTCATCTAAACTGGTGATCCCCGCTAAAGCCAGTGCAAATGCCGATTCAACTAACGGTTTGTAGCCTTCACTTTCTCGCGCAATTTGACTAAATAAAACCGTATTATTATTACGTAACGCATCCATCATCGGTTGATCGATCTCTAATAACTCAAACACCCCAACCCGACCTTTATAACCCGTGAAATTGCAACTCTGACAACCTTGCCCTAGTTTAAACTCACTATAATCATCACCAAGATAACGAGCTCGTAACCAGACCTGCTGTTCATCTTCCAATACCGCAACGTGTGCACAATCACGGCACACTCGACGAACTAATCGTTGTGCTAATACTGCTCTTACCGCACTCGCAACTAAATATCCTGGCGCCTGCATATCTATCATGCGTAATGCACTATCAATCGCATTATTGGTATGTAATGTAGATAGCACCAAATGCCCGGTTAATGCCGCCCGTAATCCAATTTCAACCGTTTCCTGATCACGCATTTCACCCACCAAAATCACATCGGGATCTTGACGTAAAAAAGTCCGCAAAATAGATGAAAAAGTCAGTCCAATTTTATTATTCACCTGCACCTGATTCACTCGCGGTAAACGATATTCAACCGGATCTTCAGCGGTAATTAATTTTTTACCCGGCTTATTAAGCTCATTAAGTGCGCCATACAAGGTGGTAGTTTTACCCGATCCCGTTGGTCCAGTGACTAAAATCATCCCATGGGGGCGTTTTAATTGACGTCGCACCCGTAATAAAAGATCCGCAGGCATACCAACATGATCTAAATCGAGAATGCCCGCGGATTGATCCAACAATCGCATTACCACCGATTCACCATATTGCACTGGCATTGTCGAGACTCGAATATCAACCGAATGATCACGAACCTTAACATTAAAGCGTCCATCTTGAGGCAAGCGCTTTTCTGAAATATCCAACCCACTCATTAGCTTAAGACGTAATACTAATGCTGCTGCGACACTTTTTTCATTAAGTAATGTTTCATGCAAAACACCATCAATACGCTGTCGAATCCGCAGCACATCTTCATCGGGTTCAATATGTATATCTGATGCACCCACTTGTAACGCATCTTCAAATAATGAATTGATCAGTTTTACCACTGTCATTTCATCATTATCATTATCGTCAAAACCAAATCCATAATGCTGCTGAGTTTGATGCTCAGCATTAAGCTGCTCAGCAAACGAGGCGATTTCTTTGGTACGGCGATAATAACGATCAAAAGCGGTGATCAACTGTCGCTCTGGTGCGATCACAAACTCAACGTGATAGTTGTGTAATTGGTTAAGCAGTGCTTCTTGCATCGCCAAATCGGCTGGATCACTCATTGCAACCCGTACTATGTCGCCTCGACGACTGATCACTAAGGCACGTAAACGGCGCGCGTGAACTTCTGAGAGTAAGTTCACCACATCACTATCAACCACAATCCGCGTCAAATCGACCAACTGAATCGCTAATTGCTGTGCTAAAAATTGCAACAGTTGTTGTTCACTGAGAAATCCCATTCCAATCAGTGTATCACCTAATTTACGGCCGCTAATTTGCTGCTGATTAAGGGCTTGATCCAACTGCTGCTGCGCAATAATATGCTCATCAACCAACAGATCACCTAAACGTTTACGTAATCGAATTTGCATCTGTTAGCTCCTTTGGGTTTGTAGTGCCATGATACGTTGTTGAATAAATCGTTGTGATGCCGCCGATAATCCACCATGGATGAGTCCATTCTGATAAGAAGCTAATGCTGATGTCAGCTGTTGACTGCGATCTTGAGCAATCGCTAATCCAAGCCACCAGCGACCATCGGTTGCATCTTGTTGTAATAATTGTTGATAACTCGTCAGTGCTAAAGCGGTGTTATTCAATTGCTGTGCTAATGCCGCCCGCATTGCTAAAAAGGCAACTGAATCGATCTTTAATGGCTGTTCTAATACCGTTAATGCCGCTTGAGGTTGCTTTTCATTAACCAATAGTTTGGCTAACGTTAATCTCAATTCAGTATCGTGTGGCTGGTGCTGTAACCCTTGCTGTAACATCGCTACTGCTTGGCGGTTATCACCACGACCATAATATAATGCGGCCAGTTTTTGACGAGCGACAACCCACTGAGGACGATACTTTAATGCCGCTTCAAGATGGATAATCGCTTGGCGACTGTTGGTTTGACGCAATGCTTTTTCCGCTTTACGGTATTCAACTTCCGCCAATTGCAATGATGTTAACGCCACCGTTTGAATAGATAAACTGCTTGATAATGGCTTGAGAGCGACAGTAGATTTCACCTTGTTCGGCTGCTCAACAGCCACATTTTTCACTTGTTGCTGTTCGATTAATGCTTGCTGATAACCACTGTCATAACCTTGTTCATAGGAACTGGCGAGTTCTTGTTCCATCTCAACGGTTTCAATTGCCGCCTCAGCAACAGGCATTGCCGCCAAATATATTGACTCAGAATCGATACCCGTTGAACTAGCCGTCACGGGTATTACAACAGTAGGTAGCACTACCTTTTTTACTGGAGGCGTTTCTTTGAGTGCAACTATGACGGGTAATAAACTCTTGGCTGGCAAGGTTACAACTGGTGGTGAAACTGATGTTATAGCAGGAAGTTCGGCGGGAGGTTGACGCCAATGATTAACGCCCATCACCAATGCAATAAGTAGTAAGATTATCATCACAGCAACAGCATAGTTGCCGCGTTTGTTCGGCAACGGTTTAATCGTCGCAGCTTGTAATACCATTGTTGCATCGTAGGGCTGCTGCTGTGCTAAGGCACTCAAGCGGCGATTTAGCTCACTCATAAATATTTCCATCCCAACCATCGCCACCGCAACCAACTCGATTGGCGAGCCGCTACAGTATCAGCAATAGCAATATTAATGTCTTGCTGATAAATACAAGCACGTTGTTGGCTATAGGCCACTAACAATGCTTTATGCGCTAATTGATTAATCAATCTTGGAATACCGCCACTCGCAAACCAAATCGCTCGCGCTTGGGCAACAGAAAATAACCCCGAATCACTGCCGACTAATAACAATCGATGCTCAATATAAGCCACAGTTTCAGCTTCATTTAATGGCAATAACGTTGCACGTAAGGTAATGCGTTGCTGTAATTGACGTAACTGATAATGCGCTAAACGTTGATCTAATTCAGGTTGACCAATTAACACAATGTGGAGTAATTTTTCCGATTCAGTTTCAAGATTACCTAATAGGCGGATCATCTCAAGGGCATCATCAGCCAACGCTTGCGCCTCATCAATCACTACCACAACGGTGCGACCATTGGCTTTTCGCTGTAATAATTGGTCCTGAATATCAAGCGTCAGTCGATGCCGTTCAACCTCATTCTCAACCCCTAATTCATGTGCTAATGCCACTTGTAATGTCACGCCACACTGTGCTGGTGTTGGTAAATACACTAAATCATATTGTGGGGGTAATCGATTGATTAACATTCGGCAAACAAGGGTTTTCCCCGTACCAACCTCCCCCGACAATTGCATAATACCGTCACCCATTTCCAATCCAGCCAATAGCGTATCAATGGCTGTTAAATGCGTTGGCAATGCATGAAATAAGGCGGTATTCGGCGTTAATGAAAACGGGGCTGAATGCAAGCCAAAGTGTGATAAATACATTCGTTACTTATCTTCTGGAAACCATTCATCAACCAGTGCACGTGAACGTTCGATCTCTTTTTTCCACGTTTGATCACTGATCACGGTTGGCTTTAATAAAATAACCAATTCTGTTTTTTGCTTCACTTTATTGATATTACGAAACAGATTTCCCACCAACGGTATGTCACCTAATAGCGGTACTTTTGACACTTGATCGGCCATTGCTGTTTTCATCAAACCACCAATCACCACCACATCACCACTGCGAGCATGAATAATTGAATCCGATTCACGAATGGTACTTTTAGCTAAAGGCAATTGATAAACACCAAATTTTTCACCAAGATCGACCGCTTTAATTTCGTTTTTAATATCCACAACCGTAGGATGAACATGTAATAGCACCCCACCTTGATCATCAATTTGAGGCGTTACATCCAATGAGATCCCTGAGAAAAATGGCGTTAATTCAATATCAGGAGCCGCTGTACTGTTATCACCCGAGACATTACTACTCGACACATTTGTCACAAAATATTCATCACCACCGACTTTAATCACCGCTTTTTGATTATTAGCGGCGGTTACACGAGGGCTTGATAGCACATTAAGATCCCCTTGGGTTTCCAGAAAACTTAACACCGAAGTGAAATTACCATCACTAATGGTAATATTGGTTTGACCGCCTAACAGGTCTGAAATAGCGTTTCCACCGGGCAAAGCCGTAATTGCCGCAGTATTAACGATTGGGGTTGAGCCAATAGCAATATTGGTACCACCAATGCTACGAGTGATATTTTGCCAATTGATCCCTTGTTGGTAACTATCATTCAGAGTGACCTCCATGATCTTGGCTTCCAATACCACCTGACGTACTAAACGCTGTTGTGAAATACCCAGAAATTGTTTTACTTCACGTAATTCATTGGGAAAGGCACGCACAGAAATCAAACCCGCTTGCGGTGATATCATCACATTACGCCCTTCACCGTGACCGATCATTCCGCGAACCACTTTTTCTAGCTGTTGCCAAAAGTCACTTTCCGAACTAGTTTTAATCGTCGTACCGCCCGTTGTGGTACTGACATCCTCAGAAACACTCACATCGTCATTATTCGCGGACGTTGAATTATTAGTATTGGTAATTGAACCTGTTGTAATAGAGGTTAACGACACCCCTTGACGCTGAAGTTGTAAATAATCCACCGGAATAATATCGGTGCGCAAGGTCGCGGGAAACACCTGAATAATACTACCTTTACGGGTGGTGCTATAACCATAAACATCATCGACAACATCCAACACTTCATCAAGGGTGACATCTTTTAACTGCAAGCTAATTAAGCCAATCACATTAGGATGAATTACGATATTAAAAGGCGTTCCTTGGACTAAACTCGAAAAGAATGCATTCGCATCAACATTACGTGCATTAACTCGAAACCGTTTCTCTCGTACTTGAGATGACGCAAAATCACTACTGTCCAATGTTGGCATCAAATCAGCATTAACTGCCGCAGGTAGTTCAAACGCAGGGCGACTTACCGCATCATTGGCTGCCTGATTGAGTGCTTGTTTAATTGCAACGGGCGACTGATGCCCCATGTGAGTTGAACATCCAACTAACGAAGTGATAAGTGCACCAAGTATGATTCGTTGCATATTTTTACGACCCTTCACTGCTTAATATCTGCGGTAAATAGTGACAATTGCCACTGTTTTTGATTGCGCGTTAATATTACTGAGCTGTCATTAATCTGACTGACTCTATAACCTTTTATATAACGACCAACCATTAATGTTTGGCCGTTTAAAGTGGCACGACAGCGGGACTGTTCACAAATAACACTCTGTAACTGCGGTAACGTTGGTGCTGAAATTCTCGTTGGTGATATTTTTTTTTGCCATCCTAACGGCGCGGTAGGATCTTGTTGTGCCTGTACATTTACAGCATGAAATAAACTGCTAATCGCAAATCCTGCCACAATATATTTAACCACCAATAAAATCCTTACTTTCACCTAATGTATACAGCTCAAGCTCAATTTTTGCCCATGGATATTGCATGACTTGATAGTTCAAATTACGCCAATAATAATTCACAGGTAACGCCTCAAGCTGAGTTAAATAACGAATAACATCAAAATATTGACCTTCAAATATCATCCGTACTGGATGAATATAATAGCCTTGTTCATTGCCACTCATTAGTTGAGCTGCGGGCAACGACACAATACTTTGTAAGCGCAATGCTTTACTGTGGCGCAATACTTGCTCAAGAATATGTGGCATTTGTGCAGGCGAAATTAAACGGCCTATTTTTTGTTGTAACTGTTGCACTAACTGGGTGTTTTTCTCGCTCAACTGAACTATTTTAGTTTCAATTTCTTTATTAGGATCTTGAACTAATTGACGTTGCAACACGGTGATTTTATTACGGGTTGCTACCACGTCATTATTCATCACCTGCACGCTATTAGTTTGGCTTTTTAAGTGTAACCATTGTGGTTCTAACACCATAAACACCCCAATAAAGCCAATTGCAATCCAACCTGAAACAGTAATCAACCATTGCTCACGTGCTGACAAACTAGTAAATTTTTGTTGGCATTCACCCCACGTTATCTTCATTAATTTGCCTCTTGCATACGTTGAGCTTGCAATGTGAAAGTAATTTGATTGCTACCATCTCGACCGATATTAAGTAACTGAAATCGCCGTTGAGCTAAGGTGGAATAACGATTAAAGGTACCTAACCAACTTGGTACCGCATCTGGAGTACGAGCAACACCATTAAGATCAATGGCATTACCTGAAATTGAAATACGTTCAATAGCAATATTGTTTGAGGCAGCAGTAGCAAGTTGTGTTAATACTTGACCATAGCCAACCATTAAACTTGCATCATGATTAGCAACAGCTTCTAATGTTGATTGTTTCGCGATAATTTCTTGTTCTAATGCACTGACACGCTGTTGTTTTATCGGACTAACAATATGGAGTAATAATTGTTTTTGAGTCAGCGTTAATTGGCTTTGTGCGGTAGTTAATTGTGCTTTATTGGTCACTAATTCAGGGATTAACTGACGTGATTTAAAGGAATAAATACCACTTATTACGCCAATTAATACCACTAATGCTAGCCAACTCGCGACCATTTTATTAAGGCTTAGCCATTGTCGTTTGGGTTGCAGATGTGGTGAGTAGAAATTAATTACAGGCGAAAATCCTTGCTTAAGCCCAGCCCAAGCAACACGCGTTCCCGTTGAGGTTAATAATAACAATGGCGATTGAACTGCTTTGACCGTCACATTTAAGCGAGTGCTTAATGCCAATGCTAATTGTTGATTATTGTCATTATCACAACTAATTAATAGCTGACTGATTGGATTATCACGTAATTGCGCACTCAGAAAATCCAATGAACGCTGGAGTTCTAACGCTAAACTATCAAGCTGTAATGCCTGAATATCAGAACTTGGTTCTGAAACTAAAGGGACATCAAACCCTCGTAGTTGACGTTGAAAAAAGAGTTTATGCTGACTAAATGCGGTTAATTGTAAATTACCATTACCATAACGATGAACGACTAATTGACTGCGATTTTCAGCTGTAAATTCGCCCCAAACTACACTTTCAACCGTTATATAACCAACAGTGCAGCCTGCCGTTCGACATGCTAAGACAATCTTATTCATTTGCTGACGGGTGCTAACAAAGACTTGCATCCGATCGTTATGTAAACAGCCAAACCCATCAGCAACGATATCTTCCGGCGATTCATTAACTAAATCTTTCACTAAATAAGGCAATGCAAGCGCTAACTCATCAGCGTTCAAGTCTGGATTATCAATCAATAAACTTTGGTATAATCCCAGACCTAAAACGATTGCGATTTGGCTACCACCCAATTGATGCTTAGTGATCAACATCTCAATAACACTCTGCCACTCAGTTATCGATGTAATTGACACTGAATCAACGATGACATCAGCTTTATTATCCGCAACTAAAAAGACTGCGTCAGAAAATAGAGCGATAGCAGTATTTAATGAGGGGGTTTTACCTGAAAAAAGTGGAGAAAGTAAGCGCTTGAACATGATAAAAGTCAGCCGAAAGTTAAAGCAAAATAACCCCCCGCACTTTAGGTAAAGAGTCATTACTTCACAATCTTAATGTATTAAATGTCAGATCTATATCACTTTAAATGACATGTTTCACATTAATGCATCAACCTTCATCCTTATTAGGAATTATAGTTCACGGCTATATGCTGCTCCGCCGCAAAAAAACGCCCCTGCGCACCGACTACACCGAGCTGTTGTAATACTCGCCATTCTTTCTTTGTTTCAACACCTACGGCAATCACTTTGGCGTCGCTATTTTCACACGCGCCAAGCATACTTCTCACAAATAATTGATTCTCTTGCCGCAGATGAATATCACGGACTAAGCCACGGTGTAATTTAATATAATCGGCTTTAACATCTTTAATATAGTAAGTACTAACTATGGTTCTTCCCGCTTGTGAAACCACTAATTTACAACCAAGACCGGTTAATACTCTTAATACAGGTCGTATCGCATCAAGATGCTTAACTAACATGCTTTCTGATACTTCAAATAACAACCGATTGAGTACGGGGCGTGGTAATTGCAATAGTTCATCACGAAGCCATTTAACGAATTTTTTATCGCGTAAACTTATGATCGTCACATTAACGGCATAACTATTATCTGCCGATTGCTGCTTAAGCAACATTAAGGTTTGGCGAATAACAGCGCGATCAAAACGTACCGAATAACCGACCTGCTCCACCGCTGACATAAAATGCGAGGCTTTAATAATGTCACCATTATCATCTTTAATTCGAGCCAATAAAGCATGACTCATAACCTGTTCATCCGCCGCCATAATAATCGATTGCTGGTATAGCAACGGTCCTCCATGGGTAAGGGTTTTATCAAGCAAAGTTCGCCAACGCACATTGCCTCGTGATTTATCCCACTGATGATCTTTGTTAAAACTATTCCAACTATTTGCACCTTGTAATTGCGAACTACGTAAAGCAGTATCGACCTCATCCATAATGCGTCCACGGCGATCACCACCATGAAAATACGTCACTCCAATATGGCACCAATTATCTTTCTCCATCGGTGAGGGCGGTGATAAACGCTCAATCGCATTCAATAATTGATGGGTAAATAGTTTAATTTCTTTGGCAGGTTGCTGTGGAATAAGAATCGCAAATTCAGCATCAAAATAACGGGCTAATACTGTATCGGGAAAGCGTTGAATAAAATTAGATAAAATAACGCTTATTTCTTGTAGCAGCTCATCAGCAATGACTTTCCCTTGCTCTGAGCATAATTCATCCCAATCACTTAAACGCAATAAAATAACCGCGCCATGGCTATCTTGATCTTGCACCATTGACTGCAATCGACTGTCAAATAACACCCGATTAGCCGTACCAGTTAATTGATCTAAAAAAGTGTGAGTACGAATAAAAGTATCAAAACGACTGCGTTCTTGACGGGCGTCTTTCAATTCGCCAATCAATTGATCAAGGGCTAAGCTCGCCGTTGCTGGCCATTCATAATCATTACCTTCAGCATATTGTTCAACCCGACCGGCTAAAATCATTCGACCACGTTCTTCTAATAGCTCTGAGCCATATAACTGCGTACGTAACCAATGAACACCTTGGATTAAACCGAGAATGACAATTAACATCGCCAATGTAATTGAGGACATCGCGCCGAGAGAGTAGGTAAATTCACTATAGAGAGGAATCGCTGCAATCGTTACTTGGTAGCCCGAATGTAACGGCAATGAATATTGATGATGATAGATAACATTAGGATCAGGAACGATTTGATTACCTTTAAAACCAAATAGTTGCGTATCACCATTATTAATCGTTAACGTCACCACATTACTCGCTTTGAGTAACGTCGGCAGCCAACGAGATAATGCCTGTGGTCCTTGGGGCTCAGAGAGTTCTTGATCAATAACCCTTACAACACCATCAAGATAATGCACTAATGAATCTTGACCGAGTTTACGAAAACTCAATGCACCACCAATAAAAATCACTAAGATCGCACAAATCACGATCATGGTAACAAAGGCAACTAAGCGATTTGTTAACTTCATCCTTGAGGCTTTTCTCATAGCATCCTTACTTTACATATGCCATTAATATTATGAGGTAAACACAAACGATTTTAATCATTTTCTCCTCCTCCAGCATACTCTACATTAGACCAGTTAATCGATTATTTAATCAAAGTAATAGCTTTATTATCTATAATAAGTAACAAAATAGTGCAGAAACAAATACGCTTATTACCGCTCTTAATATTTAATTATTTCATCAGGATCATTTTTCAAACTGCTAAAAGGCACCATTTGATTACCGCTTAATACTTGAATGCTTTTCACTTGAGGAGCTTGATAAACATTGAATGCTGGCAGTTGGGTCGTCTTAACCCCGATCCAATTGGAAAAAATAGACATAAAATTAAACGCACTGATTTTTTTGTTCAACTGAATATGCTGCTTAATATCACTGGATATTTCAATCAGCGGTACTTCATAATTTTGTTTATATAAATCACCATGCACTAATTCTGTTTGTCCTTTAACGCGACTAACATTATCAAGCCCATGATCTGAAAAATAAAATAATGAATAACTGTCTTTGGTGGCTTTTAAATCATTAACAACCGTTTTAATAATATCGTCTGTTTGATTATAAGTGGATAAATAACAGGATAAATCTTTATCTTTTAAACCATAAATATCTTTTTTAATCCGATCACAAAAATTCTCATGAGATCCCATAATATGCAACACAATTAATTTAGAACCATTATAAGGCTGATCTAAAGCCTGTTTAAATAACGGTAATAATGCATAATCACTGGTATTATTACTAAGAAAATTGCCTTTTTTCAAAAATTGTTTTTCTGAAGCATGCACCGCGATGGCTGAAACAGCAGTATCATACTTACCAATAAACCCTTGATTTGATAGCCATATTGTTTTCATCTTAGCCGCGTTGGCTAAAGTGATAATATTATTAACTGGATCTAAATCTAAGCCGTGACTCATACCTAGCGTTCTAGGTAATGACACTGCGGTATGGGAAGCTGTCGACAAATAACCATTAACCAATATTGCTGGTGTTTTAGCTAAGAAAGGCGTGGTATCAATTGGATAACCATAAGCTGACATATAGTCTTTACGCATGCTTTCGCCAACGATTAAGACATAGTTTTTATACTTTGGTTTAGCCTTTAAAATAGTCCAGTTGGCTGATTGATGAATACTCTTTTCTAGGGCGTTCATTTGAATGATGTAGTGTTCAGTACTGGTATAACAATGGACTATAAATAAACTTAAAGATGAAAAATAAAAACAAACACCCCCGAATAAAAATGCAGTCTTTTCCCATTTAAATACAAACTGAACTCGTATTAAATAATAAATAAACATAATGAATAAAATAGCATTTAATAACCACACCTTTACAGGGACCGCTAATAAAAATTCAATACTTTCACGTTTATTGGTTTCAAGTAATGATGCAACAATACCTATATTTGGATGCCCATAAATATAACCAGACTGAAAGTACAATACCGACACCAACCCAACCGGAAATATAAATAACCATTTAAACCAACGTTTAGATGACAAAAAAATCAATGCTAAAAACAAGCATCCACTCACTGTTATTATTTGTTCTTCGCACCCAACACCTATAGTGAGTAATAAAGATAATAATAATGTAATAACGACATCTAAACGTTTCATAAATATAATAAGATAAATAATGATAGGAATAATAGTTTAGCGTAGGTCTGATATTTTTGATACTTAAACAATATTATTAATATTAAAAAACCCAGCAATAATGCTGGGTTAATAAATATGAGTAAGCTAAATATAACCGCTTATTATTTAGGTAGTCCTAGAATGGAATATCGTCGTCAAAATCCATTGGCGGCTCATTATATTGCTGCTGTGGCTGCTGTGGAGCAGACTGCTGCGGTGCTGGCTGATGCTGCTGTTGTGACTGCTGAGGCTGTTGTGGTGCATAATTTTGCTGTGGTGCAGCAGCAGGTTGTTGAGGCTGACCCCAGTTACCTTGATTCTGCTGTTGTTGACCACCCATAGGTGCATTTTGGCCACCATTACGGCCACCTAGCATTTGCATCACACCATTAAAACCTTGAACAACCACTTCTGTAGTGTATTGATCTTGGCCTTGTTGGTTTTGCCACTTACGTGTTTGTAATTGACCTTCGATGTACACTTGTGAACCTTTACGTAGGTACTCACCAGCGACTTCTGCCAATTTCCCAAACAATGCTACACGATGCCATTCCGTTTTTTCACGTTGCTCACCGGTAGCTTTATCACGCCAAGACTCAGAGGTTGCAATAGTAATGTTAGCTACTGCACCACCGCTAGGCATGTAACGAATTTCTGGATCATTTCCTAAGTTACCGATTAGAATAACTTTATTTACGCCACGACTGGCCATAGTTCACTCCAAAGCTGATAGCGACGGTATTGGGTGTTAATAGCCGCTTAGTCAAAGTTTATACTCAATCATGCAGTTTATCATGTCAGCAAGGTCAAGGCATAGCGCCAAAGTCAGTTACGACCCGCAATTATCCATATCAAATAGCACTCACTTATCAAGAAAACATAATCACTATCTATATAAAAATGAGATAATAATCATTACTGGATTAAAACTGTCATTTTTATGACACTTCAATGATTGAAAAATATATACTTTAAAAATATGCATAATATTATCAATGTTTATTATATAAATATTCGCGAAAATCATTTAATAAACAGGTTATTTATTGATAATAAATATCAGAAACAACAGTAAACATATTAAAAACAAATAAATGTTATATGATAATAAATTAAATTCTATTCAGGCTAGCGTTATAAAAAACAATAAGAATATAAAAATTATTATTAGAGTTAATAATTAAAGATTATAGGTCTTTAAGTTATTGTTATTTTTGCGATAACCTCGACGATATAAAGTTGATTTATTGTTTAAAATCTCTACCATTACAAATCGGTTAAGCGTTAACAAAACAATAATTATTATTGTTTTGTTAATTCTTACTAACGAAATTAGCAGCAAGATTTCAATCTGTGCTCAACACATAATCAATAACATAAAATCTAGGAAACACTATGATCAAGAAATGTCTATTTCCAGCAGCAGGCTACGGCACTCGTTTTCTTCCAGCAACAAAATCAATGCCAAAAGAGATGATGCCAATCGTAAACAAACCTTTGATTGAATATGGTGTTGAGGAAGCAATTCAAGCTGGCATGAACGGTATGTGTATTGTTACTGGCCGTGGTAAAAACACCCTGATGGATCACTTTGATAAAAACTACGAACTAGAACACCAAATCAGTGGTACTAACAAAGAAGATCTATTGTTTGATATCCGTCGCGTAATTGACTCAGCTCACTTCACTTACATCCGTCAAGGTGAAATGAAAGGCCTAGGTCACGCTATCCTTATGGGTCGTGAACTAGTAGGTAACGAACCGTTCGCAGTGGTACTTGCCGATGACCTTTGTGTTAACGAAGAGCAAGGCGTGTTAGCTCAAATGGCGGCACTTTATAAGCAATTCCGTTGTTCAATCGTAGCGGTTGAAGAAGTACCAGAAGAAGATACCCATAAATACGGTGTGATTGCAGGTCAAATGATCCGTGATGATCTATTCCGTGTTGATAACATGGTAGAGAAACCAGAACCAGGCACTGCACCAAGCAACCTAGCAATTATCGGTCGTTACATTCTAACGCCTGATATTTTTGATATCATTGAAGAAACAGAACCAGGTAAAGGCGGTGAGATCCAAATCACTGATGCTCTACTAAAACAAGCACAATCTGGTTGTGTACTTGCATTCAAATTTAAAGGTAAGCGTTTTGACTGTGGTAGCGTTGATGGCTACATTGAAGCAACAAACTACTGCTACGAAAACATCTATAAGAAAGACCAATCTTCTACACTAGCTAAGCAACAAACTAGCAAGAAGTAAGTAAACTAAACATTAAACAATCCCGCTTTTTATAGCGGGATTTTTTT